>NZ_CBDDFJ010000036.1:0-497692 GCF_965227005.1 Roseococcus sp. | reverse complement strand
CGCCCGGCCGGGCCGTGGCCGGTGCCGAGAGCGCCACGTTCACGCGGTGCTGCGCGGGCGTCACGGTCAGCCAGCGCGTGGCGGCCAGGGTAACGGGCCGGCCCTGGTCGAAGGGCGCCGCCGAGGTGGGGCCGGGGCCCGGCAGCCGGCCGCGCATCAGCAGGACATGAACCGCGAGGCGCGGCATCTGCTCGCGCCGGATCGGCACGGCCACGCGGCCGAAACCGTTGGCGATCTCCGTCCAGTCGTAGCGGAAGCGGCCGTCGGGCTGCTCGGTCACGACCAAAGCGCGGGCGGTCTGGAACGGGCTCTGGATCAGCAGCGTCGCCGTCTCGCCCGGCTCATAGGCGTCCTTGTCGGCGGAGAGCGTCACCGTCTCGGCCGGTGGGCGCGACCAGGTGACCGGCGTGCCGCCGGCCATGAACAGGTCCACGCGCACGGCCTGCCGCCGGCCCAGCCGGTCCTCGGCGGCGAGCTCGACGAGATAGACCCCCGCCTCGGCGGCGGCAAAGTTCAGCGCGGCGACCTCGGCGGCGCTGGTCAGGCTGCGCTGTTCCACCACCTCGTCCACCACCTGCGTGGTGTAGCGCGCGGCGCCCTGGCTGAAGTCGCTCGCCTGCAGCACCGAGTTCCAATGGCGGCGGATCAGCGTGGCGGTATAGGCGATGCCAGCCACGGGCCGCCCCTCGGCATCGGCCACCAGCGCCTCGCCCGCGATGGCGCCAGGCTCGGCGATGTAGCGCGGCAGCTTGAGGCCGAGCACGAAGGGCGGCAGCGCCACCACGTTCTGCACGCTGCGGACCTGGAGGTCGTCATCGCCGGTCACCGTGGCCTCGACCACGTAGCGGCGCGGTTGCGCGGTGGGCTCGATGCTGGGGTCGAGGTCCAGGCGCGCGGCGCCGCCGTCATCGGTGCGCGTCTCGCGGTTCAGCACGGGCGAGGAGCGGAACTCGCTCTGGCCGGAATAGCGGCTGTCGGTCGAGAAGCGGAAGCCCTCGCGCCCGGGCGGCGACCAGGGCTCGGGGAATTGCCGCACGCGCCAGGTGACGGGCCGGCCCGCCGCCAGCCCGCCGGCGAAATAGCGCGCCAGCAGCTCGACCGAGAAGGGCGCGTCCAGCGGCACGCGGGCCTGCGCCGATTGCGGCGTGTTGAGCAGCACCTCGAAGGTCGGGAGGCGATAGGCCTCCTTGCGGAAGCGCATCTCGCCGCAGCTCTCGTCGCCCGAGGAGAAGCGAAGGGTGTATTCGCCCGTGGCGTCGGTCGCGTCGTTCCACAGGTGGTGGAAGCCGCCGTTCGCATCGGGCGTGAGGTCGATGTCCCAGCGCTGGTCGCCGGGCCCGTCGATGGAGATCCGCCCCGCCTCGCGCGCGAAGGCCAGATCGCCGCCGGCATAGCGCCGCACGAAGCCCTGGATGTGGACGGGGTCCTCCGGCCGGTAGATCGGCCGCTCGGTGAAGATGTGGCACAGCAGCCGCGGCGTCTCGCGCCGGTCGGCGATGTCCGCCTGCTGCGTCCAGCCGAGCCAGGGTTCGCCGTCCCGCGCCCAGCCGCGCGGGCCGTAGGAGCGCGGATTGCGGTCGGGATCGAGCACCAGCGTGTCGTTGCCCTTCACCACGACGATGCGCCGCAGTTCCCGCCGCAGACGCTGCGGCGTGGTGCCGGGCGGCGCGGTCCAGTCGAAGCTGCCGTCCGCGCGGGTGACGCCGCGCAGCAGCGTGGTGAAGTTTTCCCCGGAAAGGCCCTCGAGCCGGATCTCCGCGCCCTCCACCGGCCGCGCGGTGGCAAGCGAGGTGACAGCGAAGCGGACGCGCTCGGGCTCCTCCACCGTGGTCAGCACCAGGTCGGTCACCTGCACCCGCATCCAGCGCCGCGTCCCTCCGTCGACCGCGCGCAGGCCGAAAAGATAGGTGCCGGGCTGGCGCGGGCCGGCGATGCGCGCCAGCAGCGGCGCCACGTCCAAGCCGAAGCGGGCCTCGGCGCTGCCTCGCCGCAACGGCAGCGTCACCAGTTCCGACACGGCGGGCGAACCCAGCGCGCGCAGCCGGGCGGCCATCGCGCTGCGCTGCAGGCTCCCCGCGCCGGTCCAGGGCGAGGGCGCATTGCCGGCGAGCGGGGGCGCGTTGTCGTCATTGGTCTGCAGGCCAGGGTTCGGGAAGGGCCAGAAGTCGCGGGCCAGCGGGTCGATGGCGTGGATGCGCAGATCGGCCCGGTCGTAGCCATGGCCGCGCAACGGCACCATCTGCGGCCCCTCGCGTTCCACGAGGCCCTGCGGTGCGTCCCAGCCCAAAGCGGGCTGATCCGCCTCGAAGGCGAAACGGGTGGGCGCCGGCGGCACCTCCAGCGCCCGGCCGCGCGTGTCGGTCACCGCGCCGGGCTGGAGCGCGAGGGTATAGGCCGTGTCGGCCTCGAAGCGGGCCGTCACGCGCCAGCGGCGTCCTTCCGCCGTCACCTGCAGGTCATCGACCGGCGGCGTGATCCGCAGCGCCTGGCGGGCGATGAGGATGTCCGGCGCCGCCGCCTCGGCCGAGAAGCGCAGCACCAGGCCGCGCCGCGCGCCCTCGCCTTCCGGCACGCAGCGCATCAGCCCGTCCTCCGTCTCGCGCGAAAGGCCGCGGCCGCAGGACAGGTCGGTCAGGGTGAAGGGCGCCGCGCTGCGCAGGCGCAGCTCGAAGCTCTGCGCGTCGAGGCCGGGCTCGTCCGCCAGCGCCAGGCGCAGCAGCGCGATCCGCCCATCGGGGATCGGACGGTTCAGCACCACGCGATAGCTGGCCGGCGCGTCGCGCCCGGCGCGCTCCACCGGCCGGATGCGGAAATCCCCGGCGGCGAGGCGCTCGGCCGCCGGCGTCGCGGTTCCGGGCAGCGGCCGCAGCTCGATCGTGAGTAGACGTGCCAGAGCGGCAGGGTCCACCGGATCGGGGAAGGTCAGGACGATGGTGTCGAGGCCGGCGATCCCCTCCTCGTCCGGGCCGGGCTGGGTCTGGACCGGGGCGGGCAGCAGCGGGACCAGCCGGGTGGTCCGTCCCTCCACCGTCAGGGACACGCGGCGCAGCGGCTGCCAGGGCTCGGTGGGACGGAACTGCAAGGCGCGGGGGCCGAGCCACAGCCATTCGCCGGGGATCGGCGGCTCCAGGGCGACCAGCCGCTCCGGCGCGTCCTCCGGGCCGCCGGCGGCGGGGCCGCGATCGCGGTCGAAGAGCACCGTCACGGGATCCCAACGGCGGAGGAAACGATCGGGGATCACGGTGGCGCCATCGGCGCGCGCGGCGCGATCCAGCACGGGCACCTGGTTCGCAGGCGTCTGGTTCCCAGGCACCTGGGCCAGGGCCATGGGCACCATCAGGAGCGCGAGAAGACCGAGCAGGGAGCGATGCATCCGGGAGGTCCTCAACGCGGCCCGGCGGCGGGCGTGACGCCGCTCCGGGCCTGATAGTCGCGAAGAATCTCGGCGGGCGGCCCGTCGGGGCGGGGCGCCAGCCCGAGAAGGGCGGGTCGGAGGGCGGTGGCGACGGAATCGGGCGGAATCCGGGCCTCGATCAGATAGGTCCCGGGCGGCAGGTCGCGCAGCTGGGCGACGCCCTCCCCCAACGGCCGGCCGGCCGCATCCAGCAGGCGGATGGCCACGCGATCGGGCATGGCGCGCAGGCCGAGGCCGATCCGGGCCTGCCGCGCCAGGGTGAAGCCGAAGAGCGCGGTGCCGCCGGGCGCCACGATCACCGCTTCGCCCAGGCCTTCGGCGGCCGGGAGGACGGGCGTCGCGGTAAGGGCCAGCGTGCCGGTCAGCGGCCCCTCCTGCGGCGAGAGCAGGCGCAGGGTGGTGGCGCCGGGCAGGTAGCGGTGGAACTCGGCCCCGGCCGCGAAAAGCTCCGGCGGCGCGTCACCGAGCGCCAGCACCACGGGCGCGGTCGTCCGGGCGTGCAGCAGCACCGGCCCGCCCGGCTCGAGGGCGAGGGCCATGGCCTCGCCGCCCAGCGCCACGCGCGACGGCAGCGCCGCGGCCTGCGGGGTGGCCGCCGGGAAGGGCGAGCTCCCCTCGCCTTCCAGCCAGGCGAGCAAGGGGCCGGCCGGATGGGTGAGGACGAGTTGCCCCGGCCCCGTCACGCGCGCGCCGGATTGAACGGCCGTCAGCCCGTCCGCGCCCGTGAACCGGCCTGCCAGCGCGCCGGCCCAGAACAGGCGCTGACCGGGCCGCGCCTCGACCGGGAGGACCAGCGAGCCGGCGGCGCCGGGGAAGCGGCGCAGCGCCCGGCCGGGCGCCAGGGCCAGCGCGCCGGCAAGCGGCGAGAGGCTGAGGCTGAGGCTCACCGGTGCCGGCACGGCGCCCGTGTTCACGAACAACATTTCCTCCCCCTGGGTCGCGGCCAGCCGGCTCACGGCCGCCTCGCCGGCCCAGACCGTGACCGGGGCAGGCCCGCGCCAGCCCAGGATGGCCGCCGTGCCGGGAGCCAGATCCAACCGCGCCTCATGCGGCCCGGCCGGCAGGGTGACGGGTTGCGCGGTGCCGGCCGGCAGGGTCGCATTCAGCCCGCCCCCCTCCATCGCCCGCACTGGCGACAAGGTCGGGTCGACGGCGCGGAGGCTGACGCGCACGGGCGCGCTCCCCTCGCCCCGCAGGCGCAGGGGCTCGCTGCCCGCCAGGGCCAAAGCGGAGCCCGCGCCGACATCCATGCCGCGCCCGGCCTGCATCCAGACCGGGGCGCCGCCGGTCGAGGTGATCCACAGCCGGGGTGCGGCGGCGGCGGGAAGCGTGGCGACCTCGCCCGGCGGCAGGGTCAGCACCAGCGGCGCCTCCGGTCCGGCGGAAACCGGCGAAAGGGCGATCGGTTGGGCGTTTCGCGCCAGGAGCCAAAGCCGTCGGGACTGCGGCAGCACGGTCCCGGACGCGGCCAGGGGCTGGCCCGGCGCGGTGCCGGTGAGAATGCCGGCCCCGGTCGTCATCGCCGTCTCGGCGTCCAGGGCGGCCACAGCGAGATAGGTGCCGGGAAAACCCTCGACGGCCGCGGGGATCGCCGGGCTCGCGGTTTGCGCATCGGGGCGCAGGGCCCGCGCCGTCACGCGGATCGGGGTCGCCTCGCCTTCCTCGGCCCAGGCGGAAAGCCGCCAGCTCGCGCCCGCCTCGGCGGCAACCGCGAGCATCGGCGCCTGCCCGCGCCCGGTGGCGACGACGCGCCAGATGCCGTCGCCGGCGCGCTTCTCGAGGCTGAGCACCATGGCGCGATCCGCGGCGGCGCGTGCCAGCAGCAGCGCCTCGGGCGCGACCTGGGGCAGCAGCAGCCGATGGACGCCGGCCTCCGACAGCAGCGTCTCGCCGGTCAGCGGGAGGCCGCGTTCCGCGAGAGCCTGCGGTAAGGCCAATCGCAGCTCGACGCTGTCCTCCGCCGGGCGCTGGCTCTGCTCCGGGCCGTCCTCCTCCGGCGCTTCCTCTCTCGCAGCGTCGTCCTCGGAATCCGTCGGGATCGCGGCCGGCGCCAGGGGATCGAGGCCGCGCAGCGACAGGCTGTAGCTGCCCGCCGGCAGCGGGCGCGACAAGGCGAGGTTCCAATCGGTCGCACCGCCCTCGTCGCGCGCGATCTCCCGCCCGTCCGCATCGCTGAGCACCGCCCGCAGCTCGGCGCCTCCGAAGGTCGAGAGGCTGACGACCCGGTCCTCGGCAAGGGCGAAGGCAATGGTCGCCGGCAGCGTGATCGCGAGCGGCGCCTCCGGCTGGAGCTCGTCGCTGTCCAGGGACAGCGTGTAGGCCAGCCGGTCGTTGCGGCCGAGGGCGCGCGCCTCGACCTCATAGGCGCCCGCCTCCAGCTTCCCCTCATAGGGCGCGCCGCCGGCGAAGACGCCGAGCCGGGCGCCGTCCCGCCGGCTCAGCGTGGCGGTCATGTCGTCACCAATGGCGAGCCGCACCGTCGCCGGCCCCTCCAACTGGAAATGCCAGCGATCGGGTTCGCGGGCCGCCCCGGCGGCGGGCTCGCGCCATTCCAGGCGGGCCGTCTGCCCGAAGCCCAGCGCGTGCGGCCCATGGCCGGCCAGGGCCGCCGGGGCGGTCAGTTCCGTCAGCCGGGCGATCAGCCGGGATTCGACATCGGCGGGCTCGACCACCAGCCGGTAGGCGCCGGGGCGCAGCTCCTGCTCCAGCACGCCAAGCTCGCCGGCCGGCAGCAGCGGCCAGCCTTCGGCATCCTCGAAGCGACCCCGCACGGTCCGGCCCAGGCTGCGGAGATCGAGGCGGTAGCGCCCCGCCGTGGCGATGGTCAGCGGCAGAGCCAGGCCCTGGCCGGCGGACAAGGCCACGCGCGCGGTGCCGCCGGGCACCAGGGGCGCGGCCTGCAGCAGCGGCGCGGGCCGCGCCACCACCCCGAGCCGCCCCGAGGAGCGCTGGGCCGTGACGGCCAAGCGGTACTCGCCGGCCCGCAGATAGCGCTGGATCAGCATGTTCTGGCCGACGCCGTTCCCCGCCGCGACATCCAGCTCGGGAAGAAGGCTGGTGCCGAGCCGCCCGGCCGTCCGCAGGCGGCCCGTGGTCTCCAACCGGTAGAGGCCGCCCTCGGCGACATGGAGCGCCAGGCTGCGCTGCTCGTCGCGGACGAGATCCAGCCGGTAGGGCGCGCCGGCATTCAGCCGCGGCAGGGCCTCCGGGGCCGCCGGTCGGGGCAGCGGTGCCGGCGGCTCGGGCGCACGCCAGGAGATCACCAGGGTGCGCGCCACCGGCGATGGCGCGATGTGCAACCGGCGCGGCGGGCCTGCCAGGAGGCGAGCCGTCACCGCGCCGCCCTCCAGCGCCACCGCGCGCAGCTCGCCGGTCTCGGGCGTCGCGACCGGCACCTCGAGCCCCTGCCCCGGCAGCAGCGTGACGGTCAGCGGCGCGGCGCCCAGGTCGAGCGGCAGGGGACGGGCGAGCAGCGCCACGCCGTCAGCGACCAGACGCAAGCGCTGCTCGGCCGTGAGCGTCGGTTGGCCCATCAGCAGGACGGGATCGGCCGGCAGCGTGGCCGAAGGCGCCGCCGGAACCAGGCCAGGCGGGCCCAACACGATGTCCAGCACGCCCGAGGCATTCGCGGGCGGCACCAAGTCCAGCAGATACCACCCTGCCTGCAGATCCCAGGTCGTGGCGGCCTGCCCGTCCGCGCGGGGCGTGGGGCGCTCGCCGGCAACGGCCAGCAAGGTGGGGGTGACGGCGACGCCGCTGGTGGCGAGCGTCACCGGACCCGAGGCGGCGACTTCCAGCGCGAGCCGCAACCGTTGGGAGAGATTGAAGCGCCCGCGCCAGGCCTGGCCTGGACCGATGCGGGGGCCGACGCCCTCCAGCAGCGCCGATGTGCGGCCGGCCGTGCGCAGCAGCAGGGCGCTGGGCGGCGCTTCGTCGCCGCCGCGTCCGGGCGCCTCGCCCAGCACCAGGAAGCTGCCGGGGCCCTGCGCCTGGGCACCGCCCTCGCCGAAGGAGCGCAGCGTGAAGGCCTGCCCCTCCTGGCCGGTGACGGTGAGGGTGCGCGGCGCGTCGCCGCGCGGGCTCGTGCGCAGCCAGGCGACGGGCTGGCGGCTGTTGGCGGCGATGGCGGCGCGCAAGGTCCGGCCATCGGTGGTGACGTCCAGCTCAGCCACGGCCGGCTGCGGCAGATCGAGCCGGAACTGCCGGGCCTGACCGGGAACGGCCAGCACCTCGCTGCCGAAGGGGCCGATCCGCCCGGCCAGCCAGCCCTCCGCGAAGCCCGGGCCCGCATCCAGCCGAAGATGGAAGGGCTGCGTCGCATCGCCATCCGCCCAGGCGCGGGCCGGTCCGCCATAGGCGGTGACGAGATAGCTGCCCGGCTCCAGCATGGGCGTGGCGAGGAGGTCCATCAGGGCATGACCAGGCCGGGGCTCGATGCTGGTCGCGAGCGTCGACAGCGGCATCATGTCGCGCCCATCGCGCCAGAGGCGGAGATCGGCCAGAGCGCGGCCGGCCGCCTCGATCCGCACCAGGCGGCGCGCCTCGACGACAATCCAGAAGCTGCGCTGCTCCCCATCGGCCAGCGTAGCACTGACGGTGGCGCCGGAGCGCAGGATCGCCGGGGGGGCCGGCTCGCGGAAAGGCGTGACGTAGAGAGCCGTCTCGCCCGACGCGCCATCCGCGCCGCGGGCCCGGAGCTTGTAGGTGCCGACATCCAGAAGGGCGTCGAGACGACCATCGGCCGCGCCGGGCTCGCCGACCCAATCCATGGGCCCCGCGAGCATGTCCACGAGCTGCAGGGCCGTGCCGGTGGGGCTCTCGGCGCGGAGCGTGAAGCGGCCGGGGTGCGTGACGGTAAGCAGCACGTCGGTGGCGCCGGCACTGGGGAAACGCGCGAGGGAGAGGCTGGCGGCGGCGGCGCTCGCAGCCGGGACGGTGCCGTTCGACGGCGCGGACTGCGCGAGGAGGACGGGCGCGGAGGCCCTCGATTCGACGGCCTGGGCCGTCAGGGGGGCACAAAGGGCCGGCAGGCCCAGAAAAATCAGACGGGCGGTTTTCAAGAGGTCATGCCCTGCCCGAATCCGGCCCCGGTAACCCGGTTCTCCGACGAGCGAAGATCCACGGTGCTGCCAATAACCAGAAATTTCATCATAGGGCAGGGAAAAAGCGCGAGGAATTCCTGCATTTCTGCCATCTGCCGACGCGCTCCCCTGCCGCGATATCTATTCCGCCCATCCTACATGCAGAAGCATGAAGTTAAACGGGTGAGACGTGAGCCATGTGATCGATTCAATCATCCGAACCTGGCGGAGCTATACCGCCGGCGGATCGCCGAGCTCGCGGAGGCGCTGGCCTCCGACGATGCCGCCGATGCGCGTGAGCTGGTTCGCAGCCTGGTCGAGGAGGTCCGCCTGATCCCGGAGGGTGGCGTTCTCCGGATCGAGGTTCGCGGCGAGTTGGGCGCGATCCTCCGTCTGGCGGAGAGGGCCCCAGAACACAGAACGCCCCGACATTTCTGTCGGGGCGTTCTGTGATCGGGTGAAGTGGGATGCGGGGACAGGGTTCGGCTTATGTCGAATACAACTCGGCCGAATCGCCGACCTTCCTAGCTTGGGGTCGAGGTTTCGAATCCCTTGACCCGCTCCAGTTTTTCCCCGAAGAAACTTTCTCTCATCGGTTGGCGTCGCGCTAAGGCGCGGGTTTGCCCGAGGTTCACGAGAAAACCTTGATGGTTCGATGCCGGAACGAGAGGTGATTTCCCTCTCCGGAGCGCAGAGACTCTCTGAACCTTGAGGGTAGCCCGATTTTACCCTCAAGCTTTAGTCGCTGATCTCGTTGATCATTTTTCGCGGCCTACTCATTTTTGTTTGAGGCTAAGATCGCCTAGCGATCGACTGGAAAAACCAGAGTGCATCGCGCGAGTTCCATGCAGCGCCCGCCAACGTTGTCAGGGTGCTTCCATTTTTCAGCACGCCAGGATTTTCATGGCCGACATTGATCATGTCTTTGCCCGCTTTCACGACGATCACGCCGCCCCACACCAGCAGCGAGAGTTGCTGAGCATTCCTCGTCGTGGGCCGTCTAGCGGCAGCCGCTCCGTCGAAGTGGTGCATGTTCGATCATCACCGTCTTCCAGAAGTCAGGAACAGCGTCCGCGCGAATCGGGCGTCCGCGCCGCCACTTGGGCCGAGGGCTTTCCGACCAAACCAGCGCCCAATCTAGCCCCAGTCGAGTTGTCTGCTCCCCGCGAGCCCCAGCAGCCCGCCGTTCACGTCATGCCGATGTGGGAATCGTCACGTGTTGATCCCGAGCCGACGCAGGCCGAACCGAAACGCCGAGGCCGGCCGCGAAAAGTTGTGAACGAGACGGCGTTGGTTGCCCTTCGCTCCTCTGCCCCGCACGCCGAACCGAAGCGTCGTGGCCGCCCGCGCAAAATTCCCAGCGAAGCGTCGCCCATCGCTGCTGATCCATTCGACCCGAATGACGACGGCACGAACTGCCTGCGATGCGGCTGCCGAACGCCTCTTCGCCGAGCAAGGCGACATCGCCGCCATCCTGGTCGAGCCCATGCTGGCCAATGCCGGCTGCCTGGTGCCGGATCCCGGCTATCTGGAAACCCTGCAGCGCCTGGCGCGGCAGCATGGCGCGCTGCTGATCATGGACGAGGTGCTGATGGGCTTCCGGCTCCAGGCCGGACCTCCTCGCAGCTTTGGGGCCTCGATCCGGATCTGGTGACCTTGGGCAAGGCGATCGGCAGCGGCATCGCGGTCGCCGCTGTGGCCGGCCGACCCGAGATCATGCGGGCCTTCGTCGACGGACGCGGCACCCGCGCCGAGACCTACAGCGGCAATCCCGTGGCCTGCGCCGCCGTCACCTCGACGATGGCGCTGCTCGGGGCGTAGCGCTCGGAGAGGAGCAGCATGCGCCGACTGGGATAGTCCATGCCCACCAGCCGATAGGAGACCCGGTCGGCCCGGCCGATCTCGGTCAGTGTCTCGGCCGGGTAGAAGGGGGCGGCGGGGCAGAGTGGAATCCAAGTCCTCGAAGAAGGCGGACAGCGTCGAGCCCAGGGAGGCGAGGATGGCGCCGAGCGTATCGACCGAGGGGCTCATCCGGTCGCGCTCGATGAGCGAGATGGCCGAGTGCGAGATGCCCGACCGAAGCGCCAGCTCCCGCATGCCGAGGCCGCGGCGCTGGCGCAATTCACGCAGTTTGGCACCCATCAGCGGCATGTCGCGCCATTTGCAGACCTCCTTGCCGGTGAGAATACTCTACAATTCCGGGCGGGGCGAAACGGGGCCCGCCCGCTCAGTCGAGAACGATCCCCCGGGCCTGGATGACGCCGGACCAGCGCCGGCGCTCCGCCTCCAGCATGGCGGCGAGACCTGCCTCGTCGCGGGCGGGCTGGATGAGCAGGCCGAGGCTGGCGAAGCGCTCGCGGAAGGCGGGATCGGCCTGCACGGCCGCCAGAGCGCCGCGCAGGCGCGCCTTGATCGGGTCGGGCACCGTGCTGGGCGCCGCGACGCCGAACCAGGTCGTCGCCTCGTATTCGGGGAAGCCCAGCTCGGCGATGGCGGGGACATCGGGCAGCACCGGCACGCGCTGGCGGGTGGTCACGCCCAGCGCCCGCAACCGGCCGGTCTGCACGAAGGGCAGCGAGGTCAGGATCACGTCGAACATCACCTGCACGTCGCCGGCCAGCAGCGAGGTGAGCGCGGGCGCGCTGCCGGGAAAGACAACGTTCTGCAGGTCGATCCCGGCGGAGATGCGGAATAGCTCGGCCGCAAGGTGGATGGGATTGCCGATCCCCACCGTCGCCACGTTCATCTCCCGCTGGCGTGCCAGCGCGACGAATTCCTGGACATTGGCCGCCGACAGCGAGGGCGGCACGACCATCAGCAGCGGCGTTTCGACCATGGAGGCGAGCAGCGTCAGCTCGCGGCCGGCATCATAGGGCAGCCGCCGGTAGAGCATGGGGTTCAGCACCATGCTGGCGCCCGAAGCCATCAGCAGCGTGTAGCCGTCGCCCGCGGCCTGCGCGACGGCCTGGGTGCCGATGATCGTGTTGGCGCCGGCGCGGTTCTCGACGACGACGGTCTGGCCGAGCTCGCGGGACAGGCGCTCGGCGATGGAGCGGCCGAGCTGGTCGGTCACGCCCCCCGGCGCATAGGGCACGACGAGGCGGAGCGTCCGGCTGGGCCAGGTGTCCTGCGCGTGAAGCGCGGGGGCGGCCATCGTGGCGGGGAGGGTGAGCAAAGTGCGGCGGGCGATCATACTTGTTGTTTCCTCCTGTCGTCAGATGCGCCGCTCGCGGCCAGCCCAATAGGGCTCCCGCAGCTTGCGCTTGGCGATCTTTCCATTGGGATCGCGCGGCAGTTCGGCGGTGATCTCGATGCCGCGCGGCACCTTGTAGCCCGCGATCAGGGCGCGCAGCCCTGCGGCGATGTCGTCCGAATTGGGCGCCGCCTCCAAGGCGGGCTGGACGATGGCATGAAGCCGCTCGCCGAATTCCGCGTCGGGGATGCCGAAGACGGCACAGTCCAGCACGCCCGGCAGGCGCAGCAGCGCGTGCTCGATCTCGGCGGGGTAGATGTTCACGCCGCCGGAGATGACCATGTCCGAGGCGCGGTCGCAGAGGAAGAGAAAGCCTTCCGCGTCGAGATAGCCCATATCGCCGAGCGAGATGCAGCCGTCGCGCTCGATGGCGCGGCGTTCCTCCTCGCGGCCGTGATAGGTGAAGTCGGGATAGGCCGGCTGCTGCACGAAGACGCGGCCGATCTCGCCGATCGGCAGCGGCCGGTCCGCCTGGTCCAGGATGCGGAGCTCCGCGCCACCAACGGCCCGGCCGGCGGTGCCCGGGCGGGCCAGGGCATCGGCGCTGGTGGCGACGGTGATCATGCCGCTCTCGGTCGAGGCATAGGTCTCGGTGATGATCGGCCCGAACCAGTCGATCATGGCCCGCTTCACCTCCGGCGCGCAGGGCGCCCCCGTGGAGCAGACGAAGCGCAGCGAGGAGATGTCGTAGCGGCGGCGGACCTCCTCGGGCAGTCGCAGCAGCCGGACGTACATGACCGGCACGAGGTAGACGACCTCGATGCGGTGGCGCTCGATCAGGGCCAGGGTCTGCTCCGCGTCGAAGCGCGGCTCGACGACGAGCAGCTCCCCCGCCGCCAGGGCATTCTGCACGAAGACGCTGGGCGCGCTGTGATAGAGCGGCGCCGAGACCAGGGCCCGGCAGCCGGGCTCCGTGCCGAAGGTGGCGGAGACGACCTCGGCCATGGCCGCGCGCTGGGCCGCCTGGCGCTCCGGCGGCACGGGCAGTCGGCGCACTCCCTTGGGTCGGCCCGTGGTGCCGGAGGTATAGCCCATGTGCGCGCGGGGCTGGACGGGCGGACCGTCATAGGCGGGCTGCGCGGCGAGCCAGGATTCGTACTCTTCGCCGAGGCTGAGCACGGCGATATCAGCTGGCAGCGCCGCACGGAGCGGCTCCAGCATGGCGGGCTCGGCCAGAATGGCCCTGGCGCCGCTGTCGCGGAGGATGAAGGCCGCTTCCTCGACGGTGAAATGCCAGTTGAGCGGGCAATAGAAGGTGCCGCCGACGCGGCTGGCGAGGACCACGTCGGCATAGGCGGCGTCGTTGCGCAGCAGCACCGCCAGCACGTCGCCCTCGCGCAGCCCGAGCCGCCGCAGGCCGCCGGCCAGACGGGCGCCGCGGGTGTCCAGCTCGGCGCCGTCGCGCTCGACGGCGCCGGCGATGATCCGTGCCGTCACCTCAGCCCCGCTGCGCGCGGTCGGAGGCGTCGCGCGCGCGGATCCGCTCGCGGGCGGCCGTCCATTCCTCGTCGCCCCAGTGCAGGTAGTCCGTGAAATAGGCGCCGTTGGCGAGCCAGTCGCCGCCGTCGAGCGCGATGGTCTGGCCGTTGACCCACCCCGTCTGCGGCGCCAGCAGGAAGGCCGCGAGGTCGCCGATCTCGCCCAGCTGGCCCACCCGGCCGAGCGGGTTGCGCTGCGCGGGCTCGCTGTGGCGGTTGTCGCCAGGGCGCAGGCGTGAGCTGGCGCCCTCGGTCGGGATCACGCCGGGCGCGATACCGTTCAGCCGGATGCCGTAGCGACCCCATTCCACGGCGAGCGACTTGGTCATGGCGTCCACGCCGGCCTTGGACATGGCCGAGGGCACCACGAAGGGCGATCCTGTCCAGACCCAGGTGACGACGATGGACAGCACCGCGCCGCCCGTCTTCTCCGCGATCCAGCGCTTCCCGACGGCGGTCGTCACCTGGAAGGTCCCGTGGAAGACGATGTCGGCGATGGCGCGGAAGGCGCGGTGGGAGAGGTCCTCGGTGCGGCTGATGAAGTTGCCGGCGGCGTTGTTGACGAGGCGCGTGTAGGGGCGCCCGGCGTCCCAACTCGCCGCCACGGCGGCCTCGATCGCTTCGGGGTCGCGGATGTCGACCGCGCGCCAGTGGCAGGCGGGGCCCAACTCGGCGGCCGCCTGCTCCAGCACGGGCGCGCGCCGCCCCCAGATCTCGACGGTGGCGCCGAGGGCGAGGAGTCGCTCGGCCATGGCGCGGCCGAGGCCGGTGCCACCGCCGGTGACCAGCACGTGCTGCCCTGCGAAGAGGTCGCTTTGGAACATGGGACGCTTCCTGATTTGTTGCGGCAAGCCTGCATGCGTGCCGTCAGATTGACAATCCATCGTCCTTGCGACATTATGTCGCGATGAGTGCGACAATCATGGACCTCAACCTGATCCGCCTCTTCGCCGATATCGTGGAGGCCCAGGGCTTCGCGCTGACGGCGCGCCGGCTCGGCACCTCCCGTTCGGCGGTGAGCCGCGGCATGCAGCAGCTGGAGCGCTCGCTCGGCACCCAGCTCCTGCGTCGGACCACGCGGCGGCTGGAGCTCACCGCGGCGGGCCAAGTCTTCCACGAGCACGCCCTGGCCATGCTGCGGGAGGCCGAGGCCGCACGCGCCTCCGTCGAGGGGCTGGGCCAGGTCCTGCGCGGCCATCTCCGGGTCAGCGTGCCGACGGGGCTAGGCCGCATGTTGCTGGGCCCCGCTCTGCTGGATTTCGCCAGGGCACATCCGCAGGTGACGTTGCGCGTCGCCTTCAACAACCGGGTTGCCGACCTACTTGGGGCGCAAATCGACATTGCCATCCGCCTGGTCGCCGACCCGCCGGCGGACCATGTGGCGCGGCTGCTGGGCCATGTGCCGTGGCGGCTCTGTGCCGCGCCCGGCTATCTGGAAGGCCGGTCGATCTCGGTGCCCGCCGACCTCTCAACGCTAGACCTGGTCGCGCCGCCGCCCGTCGAGGGCCGTCGCTCCACGGTGACCCTGGCGCGGGGCGCCGAGCCGCCGCGGGCGGTGACGCTGGTGCCGCGGATCGCTTCGGAGGAATTCGGCTTCCTGCTGTCCGCGCTACGGGCCGGCGCGGGCTTCGGCGCCTTGCCGCACTATGTCGTCGCGGACGCGCTGCGCGACGGCCAGCTCGTCGAACTGCTGCCGGGATACGCGCTACGCAACCTGCCGGAACGGATCTTCGCGTTGACGACGCCCAATCGGTACCGCCCGGCGGTGGCGCAGGCTTTGCTGGACTGGGTGGCTGCCGCTCTTGCGCTGCGCCTGGCTCCGGCCACCTAGGTCTCGTTTCTCATCGACGTGTACGGCCGAGACAGTTGACCGCTTGATCGGCTGATAGGCGGGACGCTTACAGATTGCGTTAAGCGCGACGAAGGAAAGACCGCCCCCTCGCGCTCCCCGCCAGGGCCTTATGCCTTGGACCCTTTTACTGATCGAAGATCCAGGAAACTGAGTTTCCCGCCGGGGTGTTTGAGGGCCTGGACCTTCCTTTGCCGACAATATCGATAGCGGGAGCTGAAGCGGCGAGGGCCGAGGCCCGTTCAACCGTTCCGGCGCAGGTTGGTGGAAAGCGGCCCTTAATTGGTGGGATCAGTAGCCGCTATCACCAGAGGCGGCTGCATGAACTCGATCGTCGCGCCGTCAGGACCAACGGCGTAGATCACCTGCGTTCCGGCCCGCGCGCCGCTCGCGATTGGCTGAGGTGTGCCCTGTGCCTTCCAGCCGTAGGCAGCGATCCGCGAGAGGAGCGCGTCGATATCATCGACCACAAAAGCGAGATGCGCGAAGCCCGGGTCGAACGGCTTCGCCGGCGCGCTCGGCCGATCTAAGCCGTGATATTCCAAGAGTTCGATCGTCTGATCCGCTAAGGACACTATCGCCAGGCGCACCCGTGCCCCATGTGCCCCCGTCACTTGGCCGAGAAACTCGCCCCCCATCTCACCCGTCCGCACGAGCCGCGCGCCGAGCCCATCAACCCAGAACCGAAGGCTCTCATCAAGAGACGCAACCGCGAAGCCGACATGGTCGGCGCGTTGCACCTGGATGTTTCCGTGTCCCATCATGCGGGCCGTTCTACCGGCAAACGAGCCGGGCGTCTGCTTCGGGCGGATGCTGTTGAAAAAGTCGGTGTTTGACGGAAACGGACACTGCCGCTGAGCCGGGACGCGCGAATGGGCTGGGCCTCAGGCCATGGCCAAGTTGGGCGTCGGGATCAGCTTGGCGAGCTTGCGGAGGTTCTGGGCAGCAGCTGCGAGGTGGAACTCGTCGCGGGCGCCGCAGGGACCGCGTAGTCGGAGACGGTCGAGGCGCATGATGCGCTTGAGATGGGCGAAGAGCACCTCGACCTTCTTGCGTTCGCGGCGCGAGGCGAGCCACTCCTCCTCCTCGGAGAGGCAGCGGGCCGCCCCTTCTCGCTGTAACGGGGCCGCAATTCCTCACGCAGCCCCGACAGGTCGACGAACCGATCGATCGATCGCAGCAGGTGATCCGCGGGCACATGCCGCTCCAGGCTGAACTCGTAGAACAGCGCTTCCTGCGCCACCGTCCGCTCGCCCATCATCTGGCATCTCCTGCTCCCGGAAATGCTGAATCAGGAGCCCACCGCCAGCGCAAGCCCGACTTTTTCAACAGCATCGGCGCAATGCGGACTCAGCCTCGTGGTCTTAAGGAGCCAGCAGATGATCCTGCTGACGCCTCCAGTCGCCCGAAAAGGGCTCGAGCAGTTCCGAAAGGGCGACCCCGCCTTCATTCCGGCCGCGCAGAATTGCCTCAGCACACGCTGCGCAACGTAATAGCGATACAGCCGCCCGCGCCGCACAGCGTGCGTCGGCGACAGCGCCCGACCGTCGGTTCCAAAGATCAGGCCCTTCAGCAGCGCCGGCGCATGCTGCCGGGGCTGCGTCCGAACCCGCGGGCTCGTCTGCAGAATGGCGTGTGCCTGGTCCCAAAGCTCCCGTGACACGATGCCCGGATGCTCGCCGGGAAACACTTGCCCCTTGTGCGTCACCTCACCCACGTAGGTTCGCAGGTTCAGAAGCTTGTACACGTCGCCCTTGTCGAGGAGACGGCCCGAACGGCTTGTGGTTCCTTCCGCCTGAAGCTGCCTGGCGGTGCCGGTTCCGGACTGCGTCTCCACGAACAGCTCGAAGACCCGGCGGACCCGGGGCGCCTCGTCCTCGTTCGGGACCAGCTTGCGGTCTTTCACGTCGTAACCGAGCGGCACCTTCCCACCCATCCACATACCGCGCGCCCGTGAGGCCGCGAATTTGTCCCGGATGACCGCGTCGAGCCGACGCCGGAGGGCGGGCTGCGGATCGGCGCGCTGGTGCGCAATACCGACCTCGCCTCCGATGAGCGCGTGCGCCGCGACTACGGCGTTCTGTCGCGCGCGCTGCTGGCCGGTGCCTCGGGGCAGCTCCGCAACAAGGCGACGACCGCCGGCAACCTGCTGCAGCGGACGCGCTGCCCCTATTTCTACGACACCAACCAGCCCTGCAACAAACGCCAGCCCGGCAGCGGTTGCTCGGCGATCGAGGGGATCAGCCGGCACAACGCCATCCTCGGCGTGAGCGATTCCTGCATCGCCAACCACCCAAGCGACATGGCTGTCGCCATGCGCGCGCTGGATGCGACGGTGGAGACGGTGAAGCCCGACGGCGCGGCGCGGCAGATCCCCATCGCCGACTTCCACCGCCTGCCCGGCGACACGCCGAATGTGGAAAACAGCCTCGAAGCCGGCGAACTCATCACCGCCGTCACGCTGCCCGCGCCGATCGGCGGCACGCAAATCTACCGTAAGGTACGCGACCGCGCCTCCTATGCCTTCGCCCTCGTCTCGGTGGCGGCCATCGTTCAGCGCGACGGGACCGGACGCGTCGCGCTCGGCGGCGTGGCGCCTAAGCCCTGGCGCGTGGAGGCGGCCGAGGTCGAGCTGCCGCGCGGCGCCCGTGCCGTCGCCTTGCGGCTGCTCGCGGGCTCGCGGACCACCCATCACAACGCGTTCAAGCTACCGCTGGCCGAGCGCACGCTCGCCGCGGTGCTGAGAAGGATGTTGCCGAGGAGGTGACTGTTCTGGAGCGCGCGACCGAGGGCTGCACCTTCGAGCGGCGTCCCATCCGAGCGGCCCTCGATCCGGCCCTTGGCACACAGACTCGCAGCGAGGCACAGGACCGCAGTGGTGGGCCAGCCATAGGGCTTGGAGCCGAAGCGCTCGACCAGGCCCTTGACGCTGACCTTCACCCCATTGCGGGCCTGCGCCTGAACATGGTTGAGCAGCTCCTGCTCGGCTTCGACGAGGCCGCTATCCCCGGCCGCGAACAGGGAGGTATCCGCGGTGGCGGCCTTGGAGATGTCGGCCTCGCTGTAGCTCAGCCCCTGCAGCATGGGCAGGGAGACATAGACCTTGTCGACCAGAACCTGGAAGGCTTTGACGATGCGCTCCTGCACATCCTCGCCAGCGATGTCCAGTTCGCTCGCGCGCACCAACATGGGCGCCGCGGCCATCATGCCGCGGAGGCGCAGCTCGAGGTTCTTGTGGCGCCGGCCGTTTTGCTCACGCTTGTCAGCGATGATGCGCTCCCGGCCGGGCTGCAAGGTGCCGGCATGCGCCTGCCGAATGTAGCGGTCGGTTTTTTTGTAGAGGCTGAGATCCATGAGGAAGCGTGCATCGGCCGGCAGGACGACGATCAGTTCCTCGCGCGATAGACTCTGCATGCGCAACGCCTCACTGAGCTGTGCTTGCCCTCGAAAGCGTTGTGCTGCGAGAGGCTGGTGATCGCCAGCTGGAACAGAGTGTACTGATAGGGGGGGAACGGATAGCTCGCGATGAAGTGGTCGCGATCCCGGAAGTTCTTCAGGCTTTGCGAGCCATCGGCGAAGTCGAACAGCGTCCGCAGGTTATTCTCTTCGCGATCATGCAGATGCCCGAGCTGAACCTTGCCAGCCTCGGTCTTGTCCAGCAGGCGCCGCTGAATGACCTCGGCCACATCAACCGACTTGAGCGACGCGGGCCGGAACCGCGCCATGATCTTTGAGAAATCATTCTCCTGCCGCGCGTTCAGCTCGCCAATGACCGACGCCATGTCCTCCTGCGACGTCACGATCAACCAGGCCTGTCCCCGACAGCGGGTATTGAGCGTCTCGGCGATGGTCTGGAGGTTCGTCATCAGTTTGACGTTGTCGGCGATGTATTGGCCAACCTCGTCAACGAAGAAGTTGAGCCGGTAGCCCCGCGGCTGGCCATCGATCCAGGCCTTCACCATGACCGCGAAATCCTCGATCGAGACGCGCGTGTCCTTGCGGTACTGGCTCAGGATGTCGGCAGCGTCCTCGGGCCGGTCGCCGGTCGCCCGGGCAAAGGCCGCCGCCGTGTTCGCCTTCTCGAGGAGCGCCTGCTCGCGTCCCCGCTCCCACGGCTTGCCAGAGAGATCGGCGAAGGCCGCGCGGAAGGCCTGCAGCTGGCCACGGCTGTCGAGGTCGCGCTCAAACTGCGCGATGTGGGGCTGCTTGCCGTAGTAGCCGCACATCTCGTCGAAGACCTTCTGGAACACCGACAACAGGGCGTCGACGTCACTCCGGCTGATCACCTCGGCCTTCTGGTCGATGTTGAACAAGATGCTGCGCGAGGGAATCGACACCGCCTTCCGCAGCGCCCCGGCCAGCATTGGGTTTGCCACCACCTCCGGCTTGCGCAGAAAGACGTCGAGCGCACTCTCGCCCTCGACCACACGGCTTTCCAGCAGGACGGCGAGCATCTTCAGCAGATGCGACTTCCCCGAGCCGAAGAAGCCAGAGATCCAGACGCCGTTCGCCGTTTCGTAGTTGTTGTAGGCCTCGAGGAACTGCTCGAGGCGCTGCGCGATTTCGCCAGTGATAACGTACTCGTCGAGCTCCAGCTTAAGGCTGGCGTCGTCATCGGCCTTGATCACACCGTCGATGGCGCGATTGATGGGTTTGGCGAAGATGTCGCGCAGCATCGTCATCAGGTCAGGCCTCGTAATTGAACACATCGAAAGCGCGGTAATAACGCTCGGGGGGCACCTTGCCGAAGAGATGCAGCGCAAGCATCCGGCCGAGATGGGCGACATACTCGCCCGGGAAGAACATCAGCAGCGGGCTCTCCTTCACCGTGCTCTGCAGGTTCTCCAGCACTAGGCTCGCGCGCACGAAGGGATAAACCTCGCCGACGCCGGAGAGGAACATGACGTCATGCGGCTGCGCCTCCATCCGCGCGGCGATCCGCGGTACCAGGTGCTGGCGCGGATCCAGCACCCCCTGCAGCAACTCGCGCAGCTCGTCCTTCCCGGTCTCGACTTCAATCTCGAGGACCTCGTCGAGGATGCCGCGCTCTTCGAGCATCTCGATTGTCATGTCGAACAGGTTGATGTCTAGAACTCGGACGTTCCGGTTGGTGACATGGCGCAGGAGCTGGCGGCGCGCGTCTTCCATTTCGGCGACCTGCACGGGGGGATAGGAGCAGATAAAGAACGGCACCTCGTTGCCGAGGCCCTGCCGCGTGAGGAAGCGCGTACTGGTTACGACCCGGCAAAGATGATCGAAGCGCCCCTGCGGGGTCATCATGGCTGTCATGTCAGATCGGTTCCAGCCCTACGCCGGGGAACACGGCCAGATCGGCAGGCGCCGTTCGACGCAGCAAGGCGCGCAAGGAGCCGGACAGGTTTGCGGTGAGGATCCGCTTATCCTCATCGATAACGCTGGCCTCGCGCATCATCCGAAAGAGGATCTGGCGCAGCTTGTGTGCTGTCGCGGGCGCGATCGCAGCGAGTCCGGCATCCCATTCAGCCTTCGCCTCCAAAAGATGGCCGAAAGTTTCCAGCGGCAGGTCGAGCCGGTGGGAGAGATGCCGCTCGCACACGACCTCGCGCGCGTACTCGCGGACGAACCGATAGGCTCGGCAGGTTGCCACCCACAGAAGCGCTGCGTGCTCGTCGCGATCAGCACGCTCCACGAGGAACTGACGCTCCTCTTCATTCAGGCACGACAGCCGGTTGACGATCTCGCGCAGGGTGCGCCGACGTGACGCTGCCTTAGGGAGCGACGTCACCCCCTCGGCGAGGGCACGGCAGATTGTGTCCTCCCACGCCTCGCCCGGTGCATGGAGCCGTGCGACCTCGACGCTCTCGTTGATCAGGAGGCTGCCGGTCGCGAAGGACATCTTGTACGCTTGGCACTTGGCGTTCACCGGCAAAGTCTCACCAAGTGGCCACCGGTTGTGGGAGCGCCCTTGGCGGTATGGAGCACGGTAAGCTTCCAACCGTTGCGCAACCCAGCCCGTCCCGCATCACCCCGCAGATTGAATCGCATTAATCATGGTGGCCCATTCAAGGATCGAGTGGAAGAGGCCTGCTTTGTGAGGTGACACGGCGGAAGCTAACGCTGGACCTGGACCACCAAACCCAAGCGCCTCAGCCGACCATGCATTAGGTTTCACCACGGACCACCTAATGGGGGCAGGCCACTGAGGCTAACGGTCGTTCTGTGTCAGATAGTTTAAGACGCTATCAGTTTGCTCCATAGTGCGGGATAAGGAAGGCTTGGGCAACGCGGTAGATAGCCAGCTGCGCTGGACGCGGCTTAGCGCGACAGCGAGCGGTAGAACCGAACGTCCCCTGTTGGCGCTGGCCTGGTTCCGAAGCATTCCTGCAACTCCTCAATCGCCTGCATTACGCCGAGCAACGCCGGCGCGGAGAAGGCTTGGGTTTGTCCCGAAGACCAATGCGACAGGAAGTTCCCGACAATCGATGCGGAGTGCACTGTCATGTTGGTCTGCTGAGCTGGTGTGAGCACTAACGTGTTGGCAGCGATTAACAATTTCACATATGCGTCGATCGCATTCATGTACTCGCCGGGGGTCCGCTTATCGTCGCCGAATGCCAGATCCATCGGAACGGGAATCCGGCAGCGATCGATGATGCGATGAAGGATGAATTCCAAATACTGGCGAATGCGCGGGGCTGCTTCTTCGATTCGCCCTTGATTCAATAGGGCAAGGGTGGTGTCGCGGACTTTGTTCACGATGCCGGCCTGCGGCAGTACCGCCGTGCGGGAGTTGCCCTCCAATCGCTGATGGAGCCAATCCGGCGAGGCGCCGTGTCGGTTGAACAGCTTCTCCAGTAGCGTGTCATGGCTCAGCAGGATCAGCTGAAGGCCATTGGGGACGATCGGGCGAGCAAAGCGGGTGCGAATGAGTTCCATCAGGTGGTGCTGGTGCCCGGCATCAAAGCTGGAGGTTACGTCGTCGAGGACGACAAAACGCGCACCGCCGCCATACAGGGACGCTGCCGCCAAGTAGACAGAGATCGCAAAGGCATTGCGGTAGCTCTCGGAAAGGAGCGCGGTCGCCGAGACGTTGCGCAGCGACCAGAACTCCGACAAGCCGATGTCGAGATCCTCTCGGCCCGCGGGCCGTGCCAACTTCGGCACCACGGGACTGAACATGATGCTCTTGAAAAAGTCCTGGGCGAGCGGTTCCACCTGCGCCAGGCGGGCGACCCCGATATGAGTTTCGGCTTCAGCGAACACGTTGCTGGCCGTATCCACAAACGTCTTGATCCGGGTCACGCGGGTGAGGCGGTCCTGTACGCTCTGCGCAATTGCCAGCGCGGCCGCGAGTTCATTCCAGGCCGTCTGCAGCCGTCGTGCCGCTTCAATCGCAGTGGTCACAGCGACCAGCGACGGCGGCAGCTCCTTCTCGATGGTATCCTGTTTGGCCTTAAGCCTTCCGAGCATCTCTTGCGCAGCGGCCCGCAGCTCAGTGATGTAGACCCCCAAATCAGCCACCTGCCCTGTCGATAGCTGGCCGGCCGCACCAGCTGTTGCGGATTCATGCACGCGCTTTGGGCTAGCTGCACGAACCACAAGATCTTCGAGTACCGTGAGAGCACTCCAGCTCTTGGCCTTCCATTCGGCGGCTTGCGCGGCAGTCGCAGCTGCGACCGCCTCGTACTGAGCGAGCCTTGCCTCGACGTGATCCAGGACGGACGAGCCATCATCGCGTTCACAGGTCGGGCATAAAGTCGGGCTGGACCATCCCTCGCTGCGAAGCACCGCATCGCTGGCCCGATAAAGGGTCTGCAACAGAGGGCCGGCGGTCGTAGCCAGAGCCGCCTCCCGTTCTTTGGCGCCGCTAAGCAGGATGCCAGCATCAGCGTCAGACGGGCCTACCTCTTTCGCTTTCGACCATTGCTCCTGCAGTCGGATCAGCTCGGCGAGCCGCGAACGTAGCGGGCCGCCCTCGGCCGTCTGTACCGCCGCCAGACACGCTTCGATGTCGATCTCGCCAAAGGCTTTCCCGGCACAGATGCCGGCGAGGAGGGGGATCCCATTCAGGGCCGCATGGCATTGAGCCTGCGAGTCGGAGGCGCTCAACGTCGCGTCGAGGGGTGTTTTGATCAGCTCCTGATATGCCTTGGCGATGGCCGCCTTGGCAGTAGCGACGTCTCGGTCGGCCGCTTTCTTGGTCGCGGCATGCCCCGTCACATCGAAATGACCATTGAACGATCGGGTGTTGCTGAGCCGCTGAAGCTCCTGACGCAGCCAGGAATAACGCTCGAGCCCAAGAAGCCCGGCAAATCCGCGTCCGCGCTCCAGCGCCGGCGCATCGATGAACGTCAGAAAGGTGGGGCCATCGAGCAGGACGAAATCGCGATCAAGCGTTTCCAGAAGCGCTTCCGCGTCGATACCGGGTGGGCCCGTGACGACCCGGCCGGTGGCCGCGGAATGCGTGATCGTGATCACGACGTCCGCGCCTCCCCCTTCCGGTACAAGGGTCAGGCGGATGCGGCCGGTCGCCGAGGGATGGAACCGATTCACGTAATACTCGCTGGCCCGCTCCGCTGCCTGCAGCCGGTCCAGCTTCGGGATGCATCGCTTCAGCGCGTAGGTCAGCGCATCGTAGATCGAGCTCTTTCCAACGCCGTTCGGCGCCGAGATCGAGTTGACCGCGTCAGTCTTCAGCTTGAGGACGAGTGGCGATCCTTCGTTGTTGATGCCCCGAAATCCCTCCACCTCGAGCTCTTGCAGCAACCAGCCGATCGGAGCCGCCGCAACTGGACCGGGAGGCGTGGGAGCGGCCGCCGGCGCGACCGGGATTGCCGCGGCCTGAGCCGGTGGCGCGTTCAGCGCGGCAACCATCGCATTGAGGATGTCACCAGTCGCGAGCGGCGCATGTGGAAGCGGTACAATCCGGCTCTCGAGAACGGCACCCAACGCCGCATCGCCCAGCTTCATATGGGTGATAAAGGCCGCGACATTGTCGGCAACGCTGCCGGTATCGGAAAAATGAAAAACCGTTCTGCTTGGCATCGTTACGTCGACTCCCTTGACCGAATTCTTACGTCCTCGATCAAAGGAATGCGACTGATTTTCTTTTACCGAAAATGTCGTCGGCCAATGCTGCTCAGTTCATTTAATGACGTAGCCTAATATGCCAGATGGTTGAGGCGCTGATCGCGTCACTCGGAGCCTAGCGTTGGCGAGCTGTCATCGTCTTCGGAAGAACCCGTCGGCGTTGTTAGGAGGTCCTCTACGATGTGAAGAGCTGCGAGATGGCGCAGGTGCGGTCGATCGCTGCCGCATGGGCATTCGTCCTCACGTACTTCGTGCCGCCATACGCCGCTCCCGTCGATGCGGTAGTACCAACCAATTCCAAATCCCGCCGCGTCAATCTGCAGTCCGGGATGGCGCACCAGGAGGGGGCCTAGGTGGACAAGGTCAGGTTCCACGAGATCGAGCGTCAATCCTTTTTCGTAGAAAACGTCTTTTTCCTGGCTCGGAATTTTAATCAATGCCGGCGCTTCAAATATCAATGAGCCGTGTTGGTCGAGTAAAGATTTAGTATATGAGAACACAGGGGCGTCTTTAATTTGAGTAGATCCAAAAATTATAACGTCAGATATATGAATGACAGCCCCTGCATCAAGTTTGGCGTCAATATCTAGAAAATCGGCGATGTTGCCTCCCTGATAAAAAGCCATTGTTGGTGAGGCGATTTTCACAAAACTATCATCATATTCCGGAAGTTCGATGGCGCGCCGAAAAGCTGGGATTTCTTTATCATTATTCGGCACCCCAGCAATTGGGTTCCAAGGCAAACCAAGCAAGGTGTTTAGGATCGGATCATCGGTCGCTGAGGGAAACATGTCATTCGTCGTGAAAAAACCTGCTTCGTTCGCCAGCTCGCGAAGGACGGCACAGTCGGCCTCGATGTGGGCGAGGAAACAATCCGCCGGCAATGGCTGATTTTGTAATGGCCCAAGTAGATGCGCGCGCTGCACACTTGGTCGCGTCCTGGTCCCGGCGACAGAAATCGCAGTCAAATCCGTGAGGCCGACCGCCTCGCACGCCGCCCGGTCTAGCACATAGAGCTGGCCCTGACCGTCGGCTGGATCGTAGTGGGCCATCTTCTTGCGGAGAAGAAGCGGATCCTCATGACAGTCCTCGCAGAGTTCGACCGTCATCCGCTCCGAATAGCGGTGGCTGGCAAACCATGCAGAGACGGCCGCGGAAGCAGAGCAATCCAGATAGAACGATCGGAAGCCATAGTGCTGGAGGATCGCTTGTTTCAGCGTCATGTCAGGGCTCTCGCCTGTGAAGGCGGTAAGCACCCCGTCCGCATAACGAAACCAACGCAGCATCTCGGGTGGTATGCACCCAAGCCGGTCGAATGAGGTTACTGCCGAGGGATGATCTGCCGTCCCGTAGTGTCGGAGCTGCCCGCGAAACAGAACGTCGCTCCCATACTCGGCAATGCATTCCTTCAGTTCGTTGATGCTAGAAACTTTGATCTTCTTCACTGCGAATTATCCTTCGCTTTTTCCCCAAAGCGGTCGCTTGAGTGGATCTTCTACGTCATCTCTATTCCAATTTCGAGACGCTCCTTCGTCGGGCATCTAAGTAGCCCTCAAAGGCCGGGAAGCGCAGCGAAACCGGACCTTTGGGCGTGTCTGACCCGAGGATTCCATCGTCCACCAGAATGCCCAGGAGCTCGCGGGCCGTACGTTCCTTCAGGCCGGTGATCCTGGCCTGCCCCCATGAGGTGGTCCGGGGTGAAACTTAATGCATGGTCGGCTTGAGGCGCTCGGGTTTGGTGGTCCAGGTCCAGCGTTAGCTTCCGCCGTGTCACCTCATGGTTCTGGAGCATGAGAGGCAGCACCCGTCATATGCTGTCGTACGGCGTTGAGTTCATCGAGACATCGCTCGGTGAGATCGTGCCCGACGCGCCAGAGCAGGGCGATCTCCTGTTCCGAAGGACGAGTCTGATGAATCAGCCGCTCGAATTCCCGGTTTCGGTGGTCGATGATGCCGCGGAGGCGTTCGACGAGGATCCTGAACTCCTCCTAGTCGGCTCGTACGTTCTCGGGACGAGCACGCGCAGTTGCGACGGCAGGTTTGCCTTCGTTCATTGTCTTCTCTCAATTGTCGGATTGCGAGAGTAGTTGCCGGATTCATTATTATATATTTCCGCAAATATTATCAATACATGAATATATATTTGAATATATCTTGAGTATTGTGCTATTATTAGTCGTCCTGAATTGGACAACCTTTCCAACATGGAGCTATCAAATGAGCAGTCCAGCAGCGATGGCTGGTAGGATGCGGTTGTGCGTCTTAGTGCAACGTGAGCAATTAGCGGGTCGATCTTTCTCACCGAGCGATTTCTCACGATGATGGCCAAGCGCAAACCCGCCCCCGAACCGGCGCCCATGCAGGTCGCCGTGCCTGTCGAGCCACAGAAGGCCCAGATGGGTTCCAACACGCGTCACCGCCGCGGCACGTCTAAGGACGGCCGCATTGGGCAGACCTTAAGGCTGAACCCAGATGCCTGGGAGCAGCTCAAGGTGATGGCCATCAAGCAGCGCGTGAACACACACGATCTGATGGTCGACGCGATCAACGATCTCTTTGAAAAGTACGATCTGCCTCGCATCGCTTGAGGCGCAAAATGAGAAAGGCCCCACCGAAAAGTGGGGCCTTTTTTGCGTGGTGGTCGGTATAGCGCCTGATCTTGATATCAGCCTATGTAGGTGAGTTCCTCACGCCGAATCGCGGAGCTCCCCCCGGTGTCGCCTGCATCTCGTTTGATATCACACCACGCTCCTTCGCAAGCATCATCGAGTTTCGCTGTCTTGGTGCGCGCTTTGGCTCGTCAAGCCGCTCGGGAGATGTTCGCGGCGGCGACGATCGTTGGCGCAACCGAGCAGGGTGCGATGGGGGAGCTCGAGAATTGAGATTCTCCCCGATGCCCGACGTCGATCAAGAGACCTCGGCGGCACCGGTCGCGCTCGATGGTCTTGTCGACCTCGACGGCCACACCGCGAACGCCCCATCAGTCGGCGCGCATGACGACGCTGACCTAGTCTCCGCGGCGCAGCTGGCGAGGCTGTGCGGGCGGTGTCTTCGGACCCTGGCCGACTGGGACAAGGTAGGCGCCACCCACCCCGTGATCCGTCGTGGCCGCCGCTACTACCGGTTGTCAGAAGTGTTGCTGGCCATCGCGAATGGCACGCCCGGGGTGAACCCGCGGACCGGCAGTATTATCAAGCAGTTATCGATCCATAATTCTAGAGATACCAAAGTAAAGACGGGGTTTACTCAGATTCCTTCTTCCCCATTTTCCGGCTTCGGCCCCAGGATAAGAGAAATGAGCACATCGACTCCAAATCATAGCTTCCCGACCGCCGCACAGGTCATCGAGCAGATCAACCTCTGGGACGATCTCCCAGTCCAGCGTCGGCGCAACCTCGTGACCGCGGTGCAGACTCTGTGCCGCGTCGGCACCAGGCGCCCGCCGGCGACCGTGCGGCTCGACCCAGCCTCCTGCCTGCCGCTCATCGACACGGCCAGCCCGGACGCGCTGGGCATCACCCCCAAGTCCCACGCCAATCGCCGGAACGATCTTCGCGCGATCCTTCGGCGCCTCGAGATCCTCGCCCCAGTACGTCGCCGCATCCCCGTGACCAACGCGGCGTGGGCCGGCCTGATCGCCGCCCTCCCCGCCCGCTTCCACCCGCACCGCCTGCGCGCCTTCATGGAGTTCAGCGCCTCGCTCGGGGTCGCGCCCGCAGGCGTCTCCAACCAGACGCTCTCGAAGTACCTTGAGCAACTCCAGGCCACACGGGGCGGCCCGAACGTGCGGGCCAACGTCCGCGAGGTAGCGCGCCAGTGGAACAAGATGCGGGAGGCCATCCCCGGCTGGCCGGAGATCGAACTCGCGCTTGCGCCTCCGGCCGACCTGGTGAGAGCCCTCCCGCTTGAGGATTACCCCGCGTCGCTGCAGGCGGAGATCGACGACTTCCTGGACTGGATCGTCCGCAGCCCCGAGGACGAGCTCGATGGAGAGGACATCGGTCGAGAGGCGCTCAGCCCCGAAACCGCCAAGAGCCGCAAGAAGGGTGTTCGGCTGCTCCTCTGGGGCCTCGTTGAGACGGGACGATCGCCGGAATCGATCCACCAGCTCGGCGAGCTCGCTGAGCTGCAGGTCGCCCGCCAGACCCTGATCTGGCATCGCAAGCGTCTGGGGAACGGCAAGGCCACGTCGGGAACCGCCCTCCTGGGCGACACCGTGCAGATGATTGCAGCCTACGTCGGCCTCAAAGGCGAGCCTCTGGACAAGCTCCGGCGCATCCTTCGTGGCGTGCGCCCCAAGAAGCAGGTCGAGATCACCGACAAGCTTGATATGCTCCTCACGCGCCTCAAGCAGCCGGAGGTCGAGGAGGATCTCATCACGCTGCCGGAAACGCTGATGGAGAAGGCCCGGCATCTGGCGAGGGGGTGGACGAGCTCGCGCGGCGTGAATCATGCGCCCAAGCCTGCCGAGGCGTGCTGGCTGGCCGCGCTGGCGGCCGCGATCGAGATCGAGCTCGCGCTGCCGCTCCGCATCCATGATCTGAGTCGCCTGCGTCTCGACGCCCAACTGCAGTTCATCGACGTTGGACGTGGCAAGCCTCAGGAAATCCGGCTTCGGGTGGTGGCCAGCAAGAACGACCGCATCGTGGAGACGACCCTCCGCGGCGAGGCGGCCGGAGTCGTCACAGAGTATCTGGAGAAGTTCCGCCCGTTGGGCCCGAACCCTTCAACGCCCTGGGTCTTCCCCAACCGGGACCGCGCCGATGCGCCTCGCTCAAAAGGCGGCTTCGGGGAGGCCATCGCCGACACCATCGCCGAGCACACAGGCGTGCGCGTCAACGTCCACGCATTCCGCGCCTTCGCCGCTACCTGCATCCTAGAGGAGAATTCGAATGCCCTCGAGGATGTGCGCGCATTACTGGGACACTCGTCCTTCGAGATGATCGACCGGCACTACCGCCGCAACAACCGGGCGGGGGCGGCCGAACGGATCAGCGAGGGCTTGGCCCGGCGGCGGCAGGCTGTGCGGCGCGGCAACGGAGGCTCCCATGTCGGCGGTCGCTGAACGCCTCAGCCTCCCCCGCGCGGAGTGGCCCCCGCCCGATCAGGCCGCACTCGATCTTGCCGTGGCACCGGATGACGACCTGCTGGGCGACGGCGGTTCCGCCGCAGAGCTGCGGCCTGATACGCTCGTCGCTCTGATCCAAGGCTACGGTCAGTGGCTCGCCTTCCTGCTTCGCATCGAGGAGCTCGATCCGAACGAGCAGCCAGGGGACCGACCGACCATGGCGCGCCTCGCGGCCTTCCGCCGGGACAACAAGGCCCGCGGCTTGGAGCCTACCACGCGACGTCAGATGCTGATCCATCTGCGAGCGATGCTGCGGCACCTGGTGCCAGGCCGCGACTGGGGCTTCATCACCCGTCCTAACGGTGTTCCGCTCAAGCGCGCCATTCCTGGCCGACCTCGCGAGTTCCGCATCCGGGACGTCTCCGAGGTTCTCAGGCTGGTCCGCAAGCTCCATCGCGACGCGCTCATCGGGGCGGATGGCCCAGAGCGCCGTCGCGATCTTCGGGACGCGGCGCTCATAGGAATGCTCCTGACGCGGGCGCCTCGCGTCGGCAGCATCGTCCACATGGACATGACGTGGCACATTTTGCCTGGAGAGGGCGGCTCCTGGTCCGTCCGCTTTCCGCCCCAGCACACCAAGAACCACCACAGCCTGAGCTACCCGCTCGATGGCGAGGTTTCGGCCATGTTGAACGATTATCTCGTCGAGGCCAGGTCCAGCTTTCCTTCTGCGGGACGGTCGGATCATTTGTGGATGGGGATGAAGGGTCCGCTGACCAAGCAGGGCCTCCAGCGGATCATGCGCCGTCGGACGTCGGAGTGGTTCGGCGAGGCCCATGGTCCCCACATCTGCCGAAAGTGGCTGCGCGCTGCCGCGGCGCGCGTCTCCCCGGAGCTGGCGATCGATACCGCTGTTGTGATGGGGCACACGGTCCAAACGGCTCTTGACGCCTATACCGAAGCTTCCGGCCTCCATGCTGCCCTACGCTACGGTGACCAGACGGAGGAGCGTCGAGCCCAGATCGGTTCACGTCGAGAGCGACTTGTTCGGGATCGGGTAGACCGTTGGCTGGAGCGCTGATCATGAATAACACCAAGCGCCCGTTCGCAGCGCAGTCCGTCCGTGTGGCGGTCTACGCCCGGTACTCTTCGGAGAACCAGCGAGATGCGTCGATCGAGGACCAACTCCGGATCTGCCACGCGCGCGCGTCGCGGGAGGGCTGGGAGGTGATCGGCAACTTCACCGACCACGCGATCTCCGGTTCGACGACGATGCGCCCCGGCTATCAGGGTCTCCTCTCCGCGATGCGCTCAGGGCAGATCGATTTGGTGCTGTCCGAAAGCCTGGACCGCCTCAGCCGGGATCAGGAGCATGTCGCGGGCTTTCACAAGCAGGCGTCCTTCGCGCGGGTCCGAATCGTGACCTTGGCCGAGGGGGAGATCAGCGAGCTCCACGTCGGCCTCAAGGGCACGATGGGCGCGCTCTTCCTCAAGGACCTCGCGGACAAGACCCGCCGTGGACTTGAGGGCCGGGTCCGCGAGGGCCGCAGCGGCGGCGGTCTCTGCTTCGGCTACCGGGTCATCCGTGGCCCTATGGGCCGGGACGGTGAGCTGGAGCGCGGGCTTCGAGCGATCGAGCCCGCCGAGGCTATGATCGTACGCCGGGTCTTCGAGGAGTTCGTCGCCGGCGACGGCCCGATCGCCATCGCCAAGCGCCTGAACGCCGAGGGCGTCCCCAGCCCGCGGGGCGGCGCATGGATTGACGGCGCGCTGCGTGGGCACGCCAAGGCCGGGACTGGGCTGCTGCGGAACCGTCTCTATATCGGCGAGCTGGTCTGGAATCGCCGGCGATGGCTCAAGGATCCGGCGACCGGCCAGCGCGTCGCGCGGCACAACGACCAGGATTCCTTCGTCGTGGAGCAGGTCCCCGAGCTCCGCATCCTGGAGCAGGACCTCTGGGACCGCGCCCAACACCGCCTCGAACAGGCAGCTCGGCCCCAGGTCCGCGTTGCGCGAACCTCGACGGACCACACCGATCATCTCTGGCAGCATCGCCGGGCGCCGAACCTGCTGAGCGGCAAGGTGGCCTGCGGTGCCTGCGGATCGCCCTACATCACGAGCGGCAAGGACTATATGGCCTGCAAGGCGGCCATCAAGCAGGGCACTTGCTCGAACACGGTCCGGACTCGGCGAACCCGCCTGGAGGGACAGGTGCTCGACGCGCTCGGCAACAATCTCATGTGCCCCGACGCGGTGGCGCTCTTCGTGAGGGAGTTTACCGTCGAATGGAACCGCCTGGCAGCCGGGCGCGCTGTGGATGAGACGGCGCGCCGACGCGAGCTGGAGGGGATCACCCGCAAGCTCGACAACCTCGTCGATGCTATCGCGGAGGGCGTCCGGGCGCCTGGTCTTCAGGGGCGACTGGACGAGCTCACCCGGCGCCAGAAGGAGTTGGAGGCCGAGCTGGCCAACGCATCCGGGCAATCACGGATTCCGCTGCTTCATCCGAACCTGTCGGCGCTGTACCGGCAGCGCGTGGCGCATTTGCAGGAGCGCCTGGAAGGTGGATCTGGCCGTGAGGTCCTGGAGGCCGCTCGGGCTCTGATCGAGCTTGTCGAGATCCATCCGCCGATGGACGGCGGCAAGGCGCCACGGATCGAGCTGGTCGGCCATCTGACGTCGCTGCTACGCGCCGCCGGCGTGGAGGGACTTCCGGAGCCGATAAACACGAAAAACCCCACCAGCAGTGCTGGTGGGGTTAGTTCGCTATCGGGTGATGCGGGGACAGGATTTGAACCTGTGACCTTCAGGTTATGAGCCTGACGAGCTACCGGGCTGCTCCACCCCGCGGGGGTGTCTGTGCGGGGTTAAGGGTCCCCGTGATGTGGGATGTTTGACTTTCGGTTGGGTGGCCTGGCGCTGACCGACTCTCCCGCCGCTTGAGCGGCAGTACCATAGGCGCAGGAGTGTTTCACGGCCGAGTTCGGGATGGGATCGGGTGTTTCAACTCCGCGATAGGCACCAGGCCACCGAACCGAAAGGGTTCAGGTGGTGTTGGAATGGTTGGTTTTGGTGATGTGATTGAGTGGTAGTGGGGTTTGGTGCTGCGTGCGGTGTCCTCTTACGAGGACTGCACGTGTAGAATGATGAGCCTATCGGGCGATTAGGACCGCTTAGCTGCGTGCATTACTGCACTTCCACAGACGGCCTATCAACGTGATGGTCTATCACGGCCCTCAGGGAGACCTGGTTTTGAGGTGGGTTTCCCGCTTAGATGCTTTCAGCGGTTATCCCGTCCACACTTAGCTACCCAGCGGTGCCACTGGCGTGACAACTGGTGCACCAGAGGTATGTCCATCCCGGTCCTCTCGTACTAGGGACAGATCCTCTCAAGTCTCCAACACCCACAGCAGATAGGGACCGAACTGTCTCACGACGTTCTAAACCCAGCTCACGTACCGCTTTAATCGGCGAACAGCCGAACCCTTGGGACCTGCTCCAGCCCCGGGATGCGATGAGCCGACATCGAGGTGCCAAACCTCCCCGTCGATGTGGACTCTTGGGGGAGATCAGCCTGTTATCCCTAGAGTACCTTTTATCCGTTGAGCGATGGCCCGTCCACGAGGGACCACCGGATCACTAAGGCCGACTTTCGTCTCTGTTCGCGCTGTCACGCTCACAGTCAGGCGGGCTTATGCCTTTGCACTCAACAGCCGATGTCCGACCGGCTTGAGCCCACCATCGCGCGCCTCCGTTACACTTTAGGAGGCGACCGCCCCAGTCAAACTGCCCACCACGCAGGGTCCCGGCCCGGGATAACCAGGCTCGGTTAGACGCCAAAAAGGCACAGGGTGGTATTTCAAGGTTGGCTCCACACAAGCTAGCGCCCATGCTTCAAAGCCTCCCACCTATCCTACACAGTCCCTTCCTGGCGCCACTGCGAAGTTGCAGTAAAGGTTCATAGGGTCTTTCCGTCTAACTGCGGGTACCCCGCATCTTCACGGGGAATTCAATTTCGCTGAGTCTATGCTGGAGACAGTGGGGAGGTCGTTACGCCATTCGTGCAGGTCGGAACTTACCCGACAAGGAATTTCGCTACCTTAGGACCGTTATAGTTACGGCCGCCGTTTACCGGGGCTTCAATTCGATGCTTGCACATCTCCTTTTAACCTTCCGGCACCGGGCAGGCGTCAGACCCTATACGTCATCTCTCGATTTCGCAGAGCCCTGTGTTTTTACTAAACAGTCGCCACCCCCTGCTTTGTGCCACCCACACCTGCTTGCGCAAGCATGGGTCTCGCTTATCCCGAAGTTACGCGAGCAATTTGCCTAGTTCCTTCAGCATAGTTCTCTCAAGCGCCTTGGTATACTCTACCTGTCCACCTGTGTCGGTTTAGGGTACGGTCCGATGCCAGAGCTATTTCCCGGACCAATCCAACCACCACCCCAATCCAATAAGGGGTGATAGAACTTCATGGCCGTCACTTCTGGCGGGCTCAGGAATATTCACCTGATTCCCATCGGCTACGGCTGTCGCCCTCGCCTTAGGGGCCGGCTCACCCTGCGCGGATTAGCCTTGCGCAGGAACCCTTGGACTTTCGGCGAGAGGGTTTCTCACCCTCTTTATCGCTACTCATGTCCGCATTCGCACTTCCCATACCTCCAGCAAACCTCACGGTTCACCTTCACAGGCCTAGGGAACGCTCCGCTACCACTACACTTTCGTGTAATCCACAGCTTCGGCAGATGGCTTGAGCCCCGTTACATTTTCGCCGCAAGACAGCTATTAGACCAGTGAGCTATTACGCTTTCTTTAAAGGATGGCTGCTTCTAAGCCAACCTCCTGGTTGTTTTGGCCGTCTCACATGCTTTCCCACTTAGCCATCATTTGGGGGCCTTAGCTGGTGGTCTGGGCTGTTTCCCTCTCGACTATGGACCTTAGCACCCACAGTCTGTCTCCCGCCCATCACTCACCGGCATTCGGAGTTCGGTAGGGTTTGGTAGGGCTTTGGGCCCCCCTAGCCCTTCCGGTGCTCTACCTCCGGTGGTGTTCAGACGAGGATCTACCTCAATAGATTTCGCGGAGAACCAGCTATTTCCGAGTTTGATTGGCCTTTCACCCCTAGCCACAGCTCATCCCCGACTTTTTCAACAGGCGTGGGTTCGGCCCTCCAGTGCGTGTTACCGCACCTTCAGCCTGGCCATGGCTAGATCACTCGGTTTCGGGTCTCATGCCGGCAACTGAACGCCCTATTCAGACTCGCTTTCGCTTCGCCTACGCCTAACGGCTTAAGCTTGCTGCCAACACGAACTCGCGGACCCATTATACAAAAGGTACGCCGTCACACCTCAAGGGTGCTCCGACTGCTTGTAAGCGTCCGGTTTCAGGTCTCTTTCACTCCCCTCGTCGGGGTGCTTTTCACCTTTCCCTCACGGTACTTGTGCACTATCGGTCGCCAAGGAGTATTTAGGCTTAGAGGGTGGTCCCCCTATGTTCAGACAGGGTTTCTCGTGCCCCGCCCTACTCAAGTACTCTCGACCACATCATGCCTACGGGACTATCACCCACTTTGGTCAGCCTTTCCGGACTGCTCGGCTTATTGATCGAAAGTCACTGGCCTGGTCCCCGTTCGCTCGCCACTACTAGGGGAATCTCTGTTGATGTCTTTTCCTCCAGGTACTGAGATGTTTCAGTTCCCCGGGTTCGCCTCCACACCCTATGTATTCAGGTGCGGATACTCTTTCGAGTGGGTTTCCCCATTCGGAAATCCGCGGATCAACGATTGCTCGCATCTCCCCGCAGCTTATCGCAGCGTGCCACGTCCTTCATCGCCTCTTGGCGCCAAGGCATCCACCGAACGCTCTTATCGCGCTCATCAGAACCACACATACCCACACGCAGGACCAAGCCCCACGCACGTTCTGTGCAGCCCAAACTAAATGCTCAGCTACTACTCAATTTATTCACTTCACTTGTTCACGCCGCATCCCAATCCCCAAGCCGCTCGCGCAGCTCAGCGACCACGATACGTCGTGACCAACCATTCCGATTCACCTGTCAAACAACACCGCTCCCCGGCTCAGACCCTTCTGGGGCCTTTCGCCGGATCGCGAAATCTGTCGTGCAGAGGCACGTGCGCGCCCTCCAGGGAATGACCAAAGCCACTCGACCCTCGAGGCAAAACTTCCGAACACCAGTTCACACAGTATGGAGACGGTCGGTATCGAACCGACGGCCCCCTGCTTGCAAAGCAGGTGCTCTACCACTGAGCTACGCCCCCGAAACCCCGCGGCATACGCCGCAAAAGACCTCCGAGGCTTTGGTGGGCCAAGGAGGACTTGAACCTCCGACCCCACGCTTATCAAGCGTGTGCTCTAACCAACTGAGCTACTGGCCCAAAGCCCAAGACCCAGCCGAGAGAACCAACCAGGACCTCTCAGACAGACCGGAGCCCCAAGGCTAGTCAACCCAGCCAGTCAAACCAAGCTCTCCAAACCAGGATACGCGGTCAGCGCCCAGAAAGATTGCTCTCTCCGCGGCATCGCACGCAGACCCGGTCAGATCGACCCGGCAATATCAGCAAAAGCGCGTCTATAGGGTTCATTCGCTCTCACCCAAGCCATCCCATCCGGGACAACCAGGCTCCTGCCGGTAGGCATGAACAAGCATTTTAGTCTTGTCGGAACCCGACAATACCAGGACAGCGAACCATCCACGATCGTCAGGTATCCTTGAAAGGAGGTGATCCAGCCGCAGGTTCCCCTACGGCTACCTTGTTACGACTTCACCCCAGTCGCTGACCCTACCGTGGTGACCGGCCTCCTTGCGGTTAGCCTAGACACTTAAGGTAAAACCAACTCCCATGGTGTGACGGGCGGTGTGTACAAGGCCCGGGAACGTATTCACCGCGGCATGCTGATCCGCGATTACTAGCGATTCCACCTTCATGCACCCGAGTTGCAGAGTGCAATCCGAACTGAGACGGCTTTTTGGGATCCGCTCGGCCTCGCGACCTGGCTTCCCATTGTCACCGCCATTGTAGCACGTGTGTAGCCCAGCTCATAAGGGCCATGAGGACTTGACGTCATCCCCACCTTCCTCCGGCTTGTCACCGGCAGTTCCTCTAGAGTGCCCACCCAAACATGCTGGCAACTAGAGGCGAGGGTTGCGCTCGTTGCGGGACTTAACCCAACATCTCACGACACGAGCTGACGACAGCCATGCAGCACCTGTCTTGCCGTTCCCTTGCGGGCACCAACGCATCTCTGCGAAGTCCGACAGATGTCAAGAGCTGGTAAGGTTCTGCGCGTTGCGTCGAATTAAACCACATGCTCCACCGCTTGTGCGGGCCCCCGTCAATTCCTTTGAGTTTCAACCTTGCGGCCGTACTCCCCAGGCGGTGCGCTTATCGCGTTAGCTACGACACTGAGTGACTAAGTCACCCAACATCCAGCGCACATCGTTTACAGCGTGGACTACCAGGGTATCTAATCCTGTTTGCTCCCCACGCTTTCGCGCCTCAGCGTCAGTAATGGACCAGCTCGCCGCCTTCGCCACCGGTGTTCTTCCCAATATCTACGAATTTCACCTCTACACTGGGAATTCCACGAGCCTCTTCCATCCTCTAGCTCACATGTATCAAACGCAGCCCCCAGGTTAAGCCCAGGAATTTCACGCCTGACTGTGTGTGCCGCCTACGCGCCCTTTACGCCCAGTCATTCCGAGCAACGCTAGCCCCCTTCGTATTACCGCGGCTGCTGGCACGAAGTTAGCCGGGGCTTCTTCTACGGGTACCGTCATCATCGTCCCCGTCGAAAGGGCTTTACAATCCGAAGACCTTCTTCACCCACGCGGAATTGCTGGATCAGGCTTGCGCCCATTGTCCAATATTCCCCACTGCTGCCTCCCGTAGGAGTCTGGACCGTGTCTCAGTTCCAGTGTGGCTGATCATCCTCTCAGACCAGCTACCGATCGTCGCCTTGGTAAGCCTTTACCTCACCAACAAGCTAATCGGACGCAGGCTGCTCCAAAGGCGCATCGCTGCTTTGTCCCTCAGGACATATGCGGTATTAGCGCCAGTTTCCCGACGTTATCCCCCACCTTAGGACACATTCCTACGCGTTACTCACCCGTCCGCCACTGACATTGCTGCCCGTGCGACTTGCATGTGTTAAGCATTCCGCCAGCGTTCGCTCTGAGCCAGGATCAAACTCTCAGGTTCATCACCCAATCCGAAGATCAGGCCAACCCACCATCCTAAACCCTACTTCCACGCCCAGCATCGACATCACCAAATCAGCCCAAACCAAAAACCCGCAGCCAACACCAACCAAACCTAAGCCCAGCAGCGCCAACCACGCATCCAGATCCAAGAGCCAATCCGCTCAACATCAACACCAAACCATGGCATCAATATAAACGCGCACTATACTCATCTGCATCAACAGATTCGAATGTAAAACAACTTGCCCGTCCTGCCGGAGATCCGGCCGGATTGGGTAGACCCTCTCTTGCGAGTGGGACGCGGATTCTGCCGCGAAGGACGCAAACCCTAGCCAAGCTAGCCGGGGCAGTCAAGTCCTTCGTGGCCCGAAAGCCGCTCCGCAGTGGCATTCCCCTGCGGTGAAACGGCTTTTATGGGGATGACGCGGATCTGTAAAGCGCCCTTCCGGAAATTCGACGCATAAGCCTCATGCGCGCCACGAGGCTTGCGCGAATCACGAAACCCAACCCGCAGCTAGCTATCGGCGCGAATGTTGTTCTCCGTGATCACCCGCCCCCATTTCGCGATCTCGGCCTCCATGAACCGGCCGCACTCCTGCGGGGTGCTGGCCACGATGTCGCAGCCCTGCTCCTCGATCTTGGCCTTCACGGCCGGCTCGTTCAGCACCTGCACCAGCGCCTCGTTCATCAGGCGCACCATCGGCTCGGGTGTTCCCGCACGCGTCATCATCGCCCACCAGGTCGGCGCCTCGAAGCCGCCGAAGCCCTGCGAGGCGAAGGTCGGCGAGCCCGGCACGTGGCGGCTCTGGCTGCTCGTGGTGACGCCAAGGGGCCGCAGCAGGCCCGCGCGGATATGCTGGCTCACGATCACGACATTCGTCATGAACAACGGGATATGCCCGGCCACCGCGTCCTGCACGGCGGGCCCGCCGCCGCGATAGGGCACATGGGTCATGCGGAAGCCGCCCTGCTGCTGCAGCAGCGTCGTGGACACATGCGCGAGCCCACCCACGCCGGAGGTCGCGTAGTTCAGCGAGTCCGGCGCGCGCTTGGCCGCCTCCACCACCTGCTGGAAATTCGTGAAGGGCGAGGAGTGGTGCGCCACCATCGCCAGCGGCCCCGAGGCCACGTGGCTGACGGGCACGAAGGCCTCCATGGTCTTGAACGGCAGGCGCATCACCGTCTCGTTGGTGGCCTGGGTGTCGTAGACGAAGACCCAGGTGCTGCCGTCCGCCGGCGCCCGCGCCGCCTCCATCGCGCCCGTGGCGCCCGAGGCGCCGCCGCGGTTGTCGATGACGATGGCGCGCCCCAGCACTTCGGCCAGACGCGGCTGGAAGAGACGGGCGATGGTGTCGACGGAGCCACCGGGGGCCCAGGGCACGATCAGCCGAAGCGGCCGGTCGGGCAGCCCCTGGGCGCGGAGGATGGAAGGAGCCGCGAGCGAGACGCCCGCGAGCCCCAGAAACAAACGACGGTCCATGGCTGGACTCCCTTCTTTTTCCTGAACGCTGGGGATTCTCATGCCGAGGGCCACCCGGTATGACAAGCCTGTTTCAGCCGTCCACCCGAATGTTGTTGGCTGTGATGACCGCGCCCCATTTGGCGATCTCGCCGCGGATGAAGGCCTCGGCCTCGGCCGGCGCGCTCGCGACGATCTCCGCCCCCTGCTCGGCCATGCGCGCCTGCACCGTCGGCTCGGACAGCACCTGCTTCAGCGCGGTGTTGAAGCGCGTGTTGATCGCATCCGGAATCCCGGCCGGGCCCACCATCACCCAATAGGTCAGCGCCTCGAAGCCCGGGAACCCTTGCGACGCGATCGTGGGCACCTGGGGCAGGAAGCGGCTCGGCGCCGCCGTCGAGATGCCGAGCGGCATCAGCCGCCCCTCGCGGATGTGCTGCAGGATGATGACGATGTTCGACATGAAGAGGGGAACATGGCCCGCCAGCGCGTCCTGCAGGGCCGGCCCGCCACCGCGATAGGGCACGTGCAGCAGCTTGATGCCGCCGCGCTGCTGCAGCAGCACCGTCGAGACATGCGCCAGCGAACCCACGCCCGTCGTGGCATAGCTGAGCGTCTCGGGCGCCGCCTTCGCTGCCGCGATGAGCTGCTCGATGCTGCGCAGCGGCGTGGAGGGATGGGCCGTCAGCGCATAGGGGCAGGTGCCCAGCACCGAGTTGAAGGTGAAGCCCTCCATCACCCGGTAGGGCAGGTTCATCAGCGTCTCGTTGGCCGCCAGCGTGTCGTTGGCGAGCAGCCAAGTGTAGCCGTCCGGCTGGGAGCGCGCCGTCTCGGTGGAGCCTACCGAGCCGGAGGCGCCGGCGCGGTTGTCGACGATGATGGGCTTGCCCAGGATCTCCTGCAGCCGCGGCTGGATGATCCGCGCGACCGTGTCGTTCGATCCCCCCGGCGGATAGGGCACCACGATGCGGACGGGGCGCTCCGGCCAGGATTGGGCATAGGCTGGGGCGGCCAGGACCGGCGCTGCGATCAGCGCCCCCAGGGCTGTACGGCGATGCATGTCTCGAACTCTCCCAACTTTCTGGGAGCACCTCACCACGCGCGCCGCCAGGCGCTCAAGAGCCGTTTCAGGATAACTGGACGAAGCCGTCCCGGATCGCTTCCGCCAATGCCACGCCGCCCGGCGAGAGCGGCACCTCGCCGGTGGCGAGCAGGATGCCCATCTCGGCCAGCTGCGGCAGTCCCTCGGCCTCGCCGAGCCAGGTGAGGCCCGGCGGCAGGCGCGTCGGCGTCGAGATGGTGATGGCCAGCCCCGCCAGGGCCACCGCGAAGCAGCCCGACTGGGTGGAGCTGTTATAGGTGACGCGCACGCGCCGCCCCGCGCGGCCGAGGGCCTCCAGCGCGGCGCGGCGCCAGGTGCAGCCGGGGTGGGCGGCGGCCAGGGGCAGAGGATCGCGCCGGTGCAGGGAAGTGCCCTGCTGGCCGACCCAGCGCAGCGGCCCGCGCCAGACCTCCTCGCCGCCGGTGCCATTGCCCTCGGTCAGCAAGGCCATGTCGAGATGGCCATGCGCCAGGCGCTGGGCCAGCTCCTCCGAGCTCATGCAGAGCACGTCCACCTCGATGCCCGGATAGGCCTCGCCGAAGCGCGCGAGGATGCCGGGCAGCCATTGCAGCGCGTAATCGTCGGGACTGCCGAGGCGCACCTGGCCGGTGATGGGCGGGGCGCGAAAGTTGGTGATGATCTCCTCGTTGAGCGAAAGCAGTGTGCGGGCCCGCTCCAGCAGCCAAGCGCCCTTGGAGGTGGTCTCGATCCCCTTGGGGCCGCGGCGCAGCAGTTCCTCGCCCAGGACCTCCTCGAGGCGCCGCATCTGCATGGAGACGGCGGACTGGGTCCGCCCGACGCGCTCGGCCGCCCGGGTGACGCTGCGTCCCTCGGCGATGAGGACGAAGCTGCGGAGCAGTTCGGGGTCGAGGCCGGCGGGGAGCATTCGGAAAGTATCACAAAAACTGATGGTCCCCGTCAAGAAAAGTCGTTGGATTGATGCTTCCAAGACTGCGATTGTTTCTTCGCGGCTCAGATCAGAGACGCAGAACCCAAAAGGAATATGTCATGTCCGCCCGGCTCCTCTCCCCCTCCGCGTTCCGGCTCGATGCCGCGTTGGTGGGCCTGAAGGACAGCTTCCAGTGGTTGGAGCAGGTCACGCGATTCTGGCGCGCCTATGAGACGCGCCAGCATCTCGCGGCGCTGGACGAGCATATGCTGCGCGATATCGGCATCACGCGAATGGACGCCTGTATCGAGACGCGGCGCCAACCCTGGGACATCCGGGGCATCTAAGCGGGGCGCCAAGCGCGCCTTAATCAGCGAGAGCCAGGCGGGTGGCGGGCAAGGCCCCCATCCGCCGCGCCTCCTCCATCGCCTCGTGGATGTCGAGGATGAAGACCTGGCGGCGATCGCCCTGCGCGAAGCCGGCCAGGTCCACGCCGGTCATCATGCCGAGCACCGTGGCTCCACCGGATTCGGGAAGCGCCGTGGTCAGGCCCATCACCCGGCCGCCGCGGTCCACCACCGGGCCGCCCGAAAATCCCATCAGCGCGCCGAGCCGGGCCGTGAAGCCCGGGCCGAAGCCGCGCATCTGTATCCAGGGCCGCTCCACCCGGCCGGCCGCGAGCGATCGGCCCAGCCCCTCCGGCCCCAGCGCCCAAACCGCCTCGCCCTCGACCGGGATCTCGGGCGCCAGGCTGGCGGGGCGCAGGAACCCCTCGGGCATGCGCAGCACGGCGAGGTCCATGCGCGGGGAAGCGCCCACGAAATGCGCCGTCGCCTCGCCGCCGCCACCGGCCCGCCGCAGCGTCACCCGGCCCCCGGCCTGACGCATCACATGGGCATTGGTGAGGAGATGGCGGTCATCCACGGCAATGCCGGCGCCGACGGAGACCCCGCCGGCCTGGAGACTCGCGAAGCTCTCGCGCGCCACGCGCCCGGCCGGCGTGCCCTCGGCCTGGAGGGCCGGCAGAGGGGTGCAGGCCACGGGAAGGGCCACAGCAAGAGACAGGACCAGCAGGGGCGCCAGCCGCGCGGATCTTCGCATCGAGGGGTGCCTCCACTCGGGGGGGGGTAGGGGCAGGCTGACGGCGAGAGCTGAAGAAAGCCTTTCTGCGACCTGATTCGCTGTGGGTTTTTTCGGAACTCCGGCAGGCGCCCCGTCTGCCTTCCCGCAAGCCTCGAACCTTGACTGGCCCGTGTTCCAGGACTAGAACATATCAAGAACATTTGTGGCAAACCAGATGCCCCCCCAAGCCCCTTCCCCCGATCCCGACGAACCGCCCCCCACCGACCGGGCAGCCCTTCTGGCCGGGTTGCGGGCCCGGATCGCGCGGCTCGATCCGGGGTTGGAGGGCCCTGGCACGGGGCGCGCCGCCCTGCCCCTCTCGCCCGAGATCGACGCGCATCTGCCCTGGAACGGCCTGCCCCTGGCCGGGCTCCACGAGGTGCTCTCGGACCGAGCCGGGAGCGGCGATCGGCTTCTGCGCGCTTGCTGCTGGCCCGCGCCCAGGCCGCCCTGCCCGGCCGCTCCGTGCTCTGGATCGCCGCCGAACCCGATGCCTATCCTCCCGGCCTCGCGCGCATCGGGCTCTCGGCGGCCAGCCTGATCCTGGTCCGTGCCCCGCGCCCGGCCGACGCGCTCTGGGCCGCCGAGGAAGGACTGCGCTGCCCGGCCATCGGCGCCGTGCTGACCTTCGGCGAGATCCCCGACCTGACCGCCGCCCGCCGCCTCCAGCTGGCGGCGGAGACGGGGGGCGGGATCGGCCTGATGCTGCGCCCGGACGACGCGGCCCCCGGCCCCACCGCCGCGCTCACCCGCTGGCGGCTCTCCGCCCGGCTTTCGGTCGAGGCCGGCCCGGACCATCTGGGCGAGCCCGGATGGGAGATCGCGCTGCTGCGCGCCCGCGGCGGGCGGCCGGGCGCCTGGGTCGGGGAATGGGATGCGGCGCGGGGGGAACTGCGGACGCTGGCCCCCGCGCAGGCAACGCCGGCGACCAAGCGGCGGCTGGCGTGAAGAGGGAAGACGCCCCGCCGGGCCCCGCCCATGGGTAGCCGCCGCTTCGCCCGCACCCCGAGCCTTCCCCTCTTCGAGACGGGCCTGCCCTGCGTCGCCCCCCCTTTGCCCCCCGCACAGGCCGGCATGCCCTTGGGCGAGCGCCGCTTCCTCGTGCTCCACGGCGAAAGCCTGGCCGCCGAGCGTCCCGCCGTCTGGGCCCTGCGCTTCTCGCCGCTGGTGGGGATCTGGCGCGAGGAAGGGCTGGTCATCGAGACCACGGGCCTGCCCGATCCAGAGCCCGAACTGCTGATCCGCGTGCGCCGCGCCTTCGCGGCCGCCGGGGCGCCCGCGCGCGGTCTGCTCGGCGGCGCGCCGGCCGCGCTCGCGGCGATGCTGCGCGCCGGCCTGCGCTCGCAGGTCCTCGCCCCGGACCAGGAGGCGGCCGCCCTGCCCCGCCTGCCCGTCACCGCCCTCGCTCTGCCCGAGGCGATGATCCCGGCGTTGCATCGCCTCGGCCTGCGCGACGTCGCCGCGCTGGAGGCCCAGCCGCGCGGACCGCTGGCCCGGCGCTTCGGCCAGCTCATCGCCGAGGAGCTGGCCGCGCTGCGGGGCCGGCTCGTCCCCTTCACCCCGGTCCGCCCGCCGCCGCGCCACCTTCAGTCGCGCGAATATCTCTCGCCCCTCTGCACCGCGCCGGGGTTGGAGCGGGCGATCGGCGCGCTGATCGAGCGGCTTTGCGCCGGGCTGCTGGAATCCGGCGAGGGCGTGCGCGCGCTGCGCCTGCTCGCCTTCCGCGGCGACGGCTCCTGGCAGGAGCTGCGCCAGGGCCTCGGCCAGGCGAGCCGCGCCCCCGCCCATCTGCGCCGCCTGATGGACCGCCGCATCGAGGAGCTCCAGCCCGAGCTCGGCTTCGAGAAGATGAGCCTCGCCGCCGAGACGACCGAGGCGCTGCACGCCCGCCAGTCCGGCCTGCCCGGCGAGGAGGCTGAGCCCGAGGCCCTGTCGGAGCTGCTCGACCGGCTGGAGCAGCGCCTGACGATCTGGCGCCTGGCGCCGCGGGCCTCGCATTGGCCGGAGCGGGCGGTGCGGCGGGCGGATGCCTTCGCCCCCGTGGCGGAAACCATGGCCGCGCCCCGGCCGCTGCGACTGCTGCGCCGGCCCGTGCCGGTGAAGGCCACGGCCCTGCTGCCCGACGCCCCGCCCCTGCAGTTGACCCTCGGCCGCAGGGTGGAGCGCGTGGTTTCCGCCGAGGGGCCCGAGCGGCTGGAGCCCGAATGGTGGCGCCCTCCGCAGGAGCGCCCGCCGCGCGACTATTACCGCGTCCAGCTCGCCTCGGGCGCGCGCTGGTGGGTCTGCCGGCGCGGCGAGGCCGGGCCCGGGGCGCAATGGTTCGTGCACGGATATCTGGCGTGAGCGCGATCATCCTGCCCGGCCCGTCGCCCAGGCCGGCCGGCCCCAGGCCGCCTCCGATCCGCAGCACGGGCTTCGGCGAGCTGGGGGCGCTGACCAACTTCACCTTCCTGGAGGGCGCCTCGCATGCGAGCGAGCTCGCCCGGACCGCCAAGGCGCTGGGGCATGGCGTGCTCGGCATCGCCGACCGCAATTCCATGGCCGGGATCGTGCGGGCCTGGGTCGCCTGCCGGGATCCGGCGGTGGATCTCCGCTTCCTGCCGGGGGTGCGCCTCTGCCTCACCGATGGCAGCGAATACCTCGCCTGGCCGACCGACCGCGCCGCCTGGGGCCGCCTCTGCGCCTTGCTCTCCGCCGCGCGGATGGAGGCGCCCAAGGGCGAGTGCCCCCTCTCGCCCGAAGAGATGTATGCAGCGATGGAGGGCCAGGTTCTGGCGCGCCTCGCCCCGGAGCTCCCCGACCGGGCCTTCGCCACGCGCCATGCCCATGAGGCGCGGATGCTGCGCGAGCGACTGGCCATGCCACTGCTGATCGCGACGCATCACCGCGCGCGCGGCTCGGACCGGCACCGGCTGGACCTGCTCGCGCAGATCCCCGAGGCGCGGCTGATCGTGGCCGGCGGCGTGCGCTATCACGCCCCGGAACGCCGCCGCCTCGCCGATGTGCTGAGCGCCATCCGGCTAGGCTGCACCATCGACGAGCTGGGCCTCGCCGCCGAGCCCAATGCCGAAGCCTGCCTCAAGCCCGAAGCCGAGCTGCGCCGCCTCTTCGAAGGGCACGAAGAGGCCGTAGGCCGCGTGGCCGAGGTGGTTGCGGCCTGCAGCTTCCGGATGGACGATCTTCTGTACGAGTATCCGGAGGAGATCCTCGATCCTGGCCGAACGCCGCAGGAGACGCTGGAGGCGCGCGTCACCGAGGCGCTGCCGAAGATGTGGCCCGGCGGCGTGCCCGAAGCCGTACAGGCGCAGCTCGACAAGGAGCTCGGGATCATCGGCCGGCTGAACTACGCCTCCTATTTCCTGACCGTCAGCGAGATCGTGCGCTTCGCGAGGAGCGAAAAAATCCTCTGTCAGGGGCGCGGTTCGGCGGCCAATTCCGCCGTCTGCTACGCGCTCGGTGTCACCTCGCTCGATCCCAATACCTACCAGCTTCTCTTCGAGCGCTTCATCAGCGAGGAGCGCGGCGAGCCGCCCGATATCGACGTCGATTTCGAGCATTCGCGGCGCGAGGAGGTCATCCAGCACATCTACGCGCATTACGGCCGCCACCGCGCCGCCATCGCCGCGACGGTGATCCGCTACCGCAGCCGCAGCGCCATCCGCGAGGTGGGCAAGGCGCTCGGCCTCGACGAGACGACGACCGCCTTCATGGCCAAGACCGGCGGCTCGCCCGGCAATGATTCGAGCTGGGCGGAGATCGTGGAGCAGCATGGGTTGGATGCCGCCGATCCCCGCCTGAGGATGGCCTGCGAGCTGGCGGAGGAGATCCATAACTTCCCCCGGCATCTCGCCACGCATGTCGGCGGCTTCGTTCTCACGCGCGGCCCGCTGACCGAGTTCTGCGTCGTCACGCGCGCGGCCATGAAGGACCGCCACACCATCGAGTGGGACAAGGACGACATTGACGCGCTGAAGATGCTGAAGGTGGATGTGCTCGGCCTCGGCATGCTGAGCTGCATCCGCCGCGCTCTGGACCTCATCGGCATGAAGCTGATGACGGAGATCCCGGCCGAGGATCCCGAGACCTATGAGATGCTTTGCCGCGGCGACAGCCTCGGCGTCTTCCAAGTGGAGAGCCGGGCGCAGATGAACATGCTGCCGCGCCTCAAGCCCCGCGAATTCTACGATCTCGTCGTCGAGGTCGCGATCGTGCGGCCTGGCCCCATCCAGGGCGACATGGTGCATCCCTATCTGCGCCGCCGGAACGGCGAGGAGCCGATCGACATCCCGAAAGGGCTGGAGAAGGTGCTGGAAAAGACCAAGGGCGTGCCGCTCTTCCAGGAGCAGGCGATGCGCATCGCCATCGAGGGCGCGGGCTTCTCCCCCGCCCGTGCCGACCAGCTGCGCCGCGCCATGGCGACCTTCAAGCACACGGGCGACGTGCCTTCCTTCAAGCCGGACTTCATGGCCGGCATGATCGCACGCGGCTATGCGCCGGACTTCGCCGAGCGTTGCTTCAAGCAGCTTGAAGGCTTCAGCTCCTACGGTTTCCCCGAGAGCCACGCCGCCAGCTTCGCGCTGCTCGTCTACATCTCCGCCTGGCTGAAATGCCATCGCCTGACCGCCTTCACCTGCGCGCTGCTGAACAGCCAGCCGATGGGCTTCTACGCGCCAGCGCAGATCGTCCGCGAGGCGCGCGATCATGGCGTGCAGGTCCACCCTGCCGACGTGACGGTCAGCCTCCATGATTCGACGATGGAGCCCGTTGGCCCCGATGCCCCCACCGGCCGCGTCGAGGACAGCGCCCTCCGCCTCGGCCTGCGCCTCATCAGCGGCCTCTCGAAAGACGTGGCCGATCGCATCGTCGCCGCCCGCCCCTTCGCCGATCTGCGCGACATGATCCTCCGCGCCCGCCTCGACCGCCGCAGCGTGGAGCGTCTCGCCCAGGCCGATGCGCTGCGCGGGCTCGGGCTCGACCGCCGCACCGCCCTCTGGGAGGCCGCCGCCGTCGAGCGCGAGGTTCCGCTGGAGGCGCCCGTCGCCGAGCCCGCGGCGCTCCTTCCGCGCGCCACCGCCGGCGAGCAGGTGTTGCTCGACTACACCGGCACCGGCCTCAGTCTGCGCCAGCACCCGCTCACCTTGCTGCGGCCGCAGCTGCAACGCCTGAAAGCCGTAACGACCGCCGATTTCGCCGCCGCCCCTGCCGGCGCCTGGCTGCGCCTGGCGGGCCTCGTGCTCGTCCGACAACATCCCGGCAGCGCCAAGGGCGTGATCTTCTTCACCATCGAGGACGAGCACGGCGTGGCCAATCTCGTGCTCTTCAAGCATGTCTCGCAGGAGTATCGCGCCGAGGTGGTGGGCGCCCGCCTCGTCATCGCCGAGGGCCGCATGGAACGCGCGCCCGGCCATGTGCCGATCCTCCACCTCGTGGTGCGCAAGCTGGAAGACCATTCCGCCCTGCTCTATAGCCTGCACGAGCTGGACCTCGACTCCTGGGACAAGGTGATCTCACCGCGGGACGAAATCCTGCACGGCGAGCCCCATGTCAGCGTTCGCGGCCCCGGTATCCGCCAGCCCAGCCGGGATTTTCATTGATTTTTTCGATATATATTTGCGAATAATTCTCAGTTGCACTAGGCTGCCCTCAGATCGGAGGTCTTCCATGGCGACTCGCGGCCTGCCCGCCTGGCCTCACCTGGGCCAGGATTCAGATGGTTTACCGGAGGCCGAGCGCCTCCTGCTCGACGCCGCGCGCGCCTGGGCCTCCGATGGACCCGCCGGCCCCATGGCCGAGGCGGCGATCGTCCTGGCCGCCGGCGGCGTCGAGGGCTCGGCGCTGATGCTCGATCCCCTGCTACGCAGCCTGCCGACCTTGCATCTCGCCGCCCCCCTCTGCCCTTCCGTGACGGAAAGCGAGTCCGCGCTGCTGCTGGCCGTGAGCGCGGCCCAGCACGGCTCGCGCAGCCTCGCTTTGGGATTGCTGCACCGGCTCGCCCCGCCGCTCACCGCCTTTGGCGCGACCACGCTGCTGGTGGGTCTGGCCTGTGCGCTGAAGCGTGGGGGGCAGTTGCTCGCCCCCGCGCTGGACCGCGCACGCTTCAAGTCGCCTTGAAGCGCGATCCGTCTGCGTGATCAGCGCAGCGCATCACGCCTTAGGACCCCAGACCCCGGGCCGCACCGCCACCGCCGTCAGAACGCCATAGGCCGTCACGCCCAGCGCCACCGCCAGGAACTGGCCGTCCATGCCCAGGCCCATCACGTCGCCGAGCAGCCAGCCGCCGCCCACCGCGATGGCGAGCCGCGAAAGGCCCGCCGCCACGGGATAGCCCATCCGCCCCGCGCCCATCGCCGCGAAATACATGGCCATGCCCAGGCCGAAGCCGCCGAAGGCCGGGCCGATGAAGCCCAGCGCCCGCGCCGCGATCGCCGCCACCTCGGCATCCGAGGCGAAGAGGTTCGCGAAGGCCATCGGGAAGAGCGCCACGCTGAGCCCCACCGCCGAGCAGATGCACAGCGCCATCAGCCCACCCACCCAGGCGCTGCGCCGCGCCGTCTCCCAGTCGCCCTGCCCGACCGAGCGCCCGACCAGCGCGGTCAGCGCCGAGCCCACGCCGAAGGCCAGCGGGATCATCATGAATTCCAGCCGCGCCGAGACGCCATAGGCCGCCACCGCGACGGGGCCATAGACCGCGAGCCGTGCGGTCACCAGGATGGTCGCCATATTCGCCACGAAGGCCAGGCAGCAGGCGACCGCGCCCACGGCCAGGATGCGGCGGAACAAGGGCCAGCGCAGCTTCACCCGCAGGTCCGGCCTGAAGCCCGCGGCACCCGAGAAGACCACCTTCGCCATCACGAAGGCCGCGCCCCAGAAGCTGATGGCAAAGCCGATCCCGATGCCCATGAGCCCCAGGCCCAGCGTGTCGCTGAGCACGAAGGCGAGCGGCGGATAGGAGAGCCAGGCGATGTTCAGGACCCGCGCCGCCAGAGCGTGCTTGCCCGCGCCGCGCAGGATCGAGCCGAGGGTATTGGCCACCCAGGCCGGCACCGCGCCGAGCCCGAAGAGCGCCATGGAATAGGGTACCGCCGCGGCCGCCGCCTCCGGCCCGCCGATCAGCGGCAGGACCACACCTGGAAAGACGGCCAGCACGACCACGAACATCGCCGCGAAGCCGAGCGCGATGAGCAGCGCATGCACCGCGAGCTGCGAAGCCTCCTCCTCCTTCTTCGCACCCAGCGCGCGGGCGATGGCCGAGACCACGCCCCCGCCCATCGCGCCGGCCGACATCTGGCCGAGCAGCAGCGAGAAGGGTAGCACCACCGCCCATCCCGCCAGGGCCGCGCGGCCGAGGCGCGCAGCGATCACCGTCTCGATCAGCAGCGCCACCACCTGCAGCACCGAGACCATGGTGGTCGGCGCGGCCAAAGCGAGGATGCGGCGCGCGAGATCGCCTTTGGTGGGCCGAAGGGCGGCGTTCACCGCCTCGGAGGTACTCATGCGAAGCGCTCCAGGCCGAAGGGCGTGAGGTCGGTATTGGGCGCCGGCCCCATCAGGGCGGCGGCCAGCAGCGCGCCGGTCGGCGCCGAGCCGGTGAGGCCGAGATGGCCGTGGCCGAAGGCGCACCACAAGCCCGGCCAGGCCGTCACCGGGCCGATCACGGGCAGGCTGTCCGGCAGGCATGGGCGATGGCCCATCCAATGCGGACGCTGCTCGCGCGTGTCGGCCTGGGGATAGACCTTGGCGAGATCCTCCAGCAGCAGCGCGGAACGCTCGGGGCTGGGCGGCGCCTCGGTGCCGCCGAACTCCACGGAGCCGGCGATGCGCAGCCCCTCCTCCATCGGCGTGAGGAAGACCTTGCGGTCCGCCGGGATGATCGGGCGGCGCGGCATCACGCCCGGCGAGGGGAGCATGACGTGGTAGCCACGCTGGCTCTCCAGCGGCACATGCAGGCCGAGCGGCGCGAGCAGCTTCGCCGACCAGGCCCCGGCCGCGAGCACGGTGTGATCGGCCGCGAAGGCCTCGCCGTCGATGCGCGCGCCGGTGACGCGATGGCCCTCGGTCATCAGTGCGGTGGCGTTGCCGCGCCGGAACGCGCCGCCCATCCGCTCGACGCCGCGGGCGATCACGCGCGCCTGGCGCAGCGGATTCACCGAATGGCTCTGCTGGGGCAGGAAGACGCCGATGCCGTAGCGATCCGAGACCTCGGGCTCCAGCTCCAGCAGCTCGATGCGGTTCAACACGCGCATGTCGAGCCCGTGGCGGCGGCGCAGCTCCCAGGCAGCATCGTCCTTCGCGAGATGCTCGCGGTCCCGGTAGAGATAGAGCTGCCCCTGGCGCGAGATGAGGTCGGCCGCGCCCTCGGCCTCCAGGATTTCCAGATGCCGGTCTTCCGCGCCCTGCAGCAGCGTGGCGAGGCCCTGGGCGATGGCCTCCACGCGCTCAGGCCGGGCGGAGAGCACGAATTTCCACAGCCAGGGAAAGGCCGTCGGCCAGTAGCGCGTGGGGATGGTCAGCGCGCCCTTGCGGTCGAGCAGCATCTTCGGCACGTCGCGCAGCACGCCCGGCATGGCGAGCGGGGCGACCGAGCCCGCGGAGATGGCGCCCGCATTGCCCGAGGAGGTGCCCTCCCCCGGCCCGGCGCGATCCACGACCGTCACGTCGGCACCCGCGCGCGCGAGGTGCCAGGCGGTGCAGAGGCCGACGATTCCGGCCCCGATGACCAGCACCGAGGGTCTGTGGTCCATGCGTGAATTGCTTCCGGTAAGTTGACTATACAACACAGCGACGCGATCCTCTCGTCAACCGAGGGAAACGAACCATGCGCATCGCACCCAACAACAGCGGGCTGGGGGCCCGCGTGCATGACATAGACCTGTCCAAGCCCCTGTCACCGCAGGATTTTCGTGACGTTCTGCGGGCCTTGGGCGAATATGGCGTGCTGTGCTTCCCCGAGCAGGATCTCGACGCTCCGCAGCTCGCCGATTACGGCCGGCGCTTCGGCGATCTCGAGGTGAACGTGGCCAATATGTTCCACGCGCCGGGCCTGCCCGAGGTCATGATCCTCTCCAACAAGCGCGATGCCGAGGGCAAGCCGGTCGGGCTCAACGATGCCGGCCAGGGCTGGCACACGGATATGAGCTATTCGCACGACATCGCGCTGGCCAATGTGCTGCATGCCAAACAGGTGCCGCTGCGCGACGGCCGCCCGCTCGGCGACACGCAGTTCCGCAACCAGCGCGCCGCCTATGACGACCTTCCCGCCGAGGTGAAGGCGCGGTTGGACGGCAAGGTCGCCATCCACGACTTCGCGAAGTTCTGGGACATGATGCGCATCCGCCCCGGCTCCATCCGCGCGCCGCTCACCGAGGCGCAGCGCGCCAAGAAGCCGCCGGTGCGCCAGCCGATCTTTCGCGAGCATCCGATCACCGGAAAGCGCGTCCTCTACTGCAATCCCGGCTACGCCATGCACATCGAGGGCATGGAGAAGGACGAGAGCGACGCGATGCTCGACTACCTCTTCCGCCACCAGTCCCAGGCGAAATATCTGCACAGCCACGCCTGGACGCCGGGCGACGTGCTGATGTGGGACAATATCGGCACCACCCACAATGCCATGGCCGACTACGGACCCGACGAACCGCGCTTCATCCTGCGCGTGCAGGTGATGGCGAGCCTCGATTACGCGGCGCTCGCGGCATGAGGCTCGCGACGCTGAAGGACGGCCGCCTGGCCGGCGTGCTGGAAACCGCGTTCGTGCCGCTGGCGGCAGCGCTGGAGGCGGCGGGCGGGAACGGCGCCGCTTTGCCGCGCGACATGATCGCACTGCTGGCGAACGAGGCCGCGATGACCGAGGCCGCGCGCGCTCTGGCCCTCGCCGCCCGCCCGGAGAGCGCGCCGTTGCGCCTGCCACTGGACGAAGCGCTGCTCGACGCGCCCCTGCGCCCGGGGAAAATCATCGGCGTCGGCCGCAACTACGGCGCGCATGCGGCCGAGGTCGGCGGGCCGAAGCTGGAAGCGCCCAAGCTCTTCCTCAAGCCGACCTCCACCATCTGCGGCCCCGGCACGGACGTCGCCATCCCGCGGGCCGTCACCAAGCCGGACTGGGAGGTAGAGCTCGCCGTCGTCATCGGCGCGCCCGCCTTCGAGGTGGAGGAGCGCCGCGCGCTGGAGCATGTCGCGGGCTACACCATCCTCAACGACGTCTCGGCGCGCGAATTCCAGTTCGACGTGCCGCTGGCCATGACGAGCTTCGCCAAGGGGCTGCAGGATTTCTGCCCGATCGGCCCCTGGATCGTGACGGCCGACGCGCTGGGCGAGCCCTGGGCGCTGGACATCGCCTGCACCCTCAACGGCGAGGAGGTGCAGCACGGCAATACGCGCGAGCTCATCTTCTCCGTGCCCGCGCTGATTGCCTATGTCTCGCGCTTCATGCGCCTCGACACGGGCGATGTGATCGCGACCGGCACGCCGTCGGGCTCGGGCCATTTCCGCAAGCCGCCGCGCTATCTGAAAAGCGGCGACCGGCTGGAGCTCACCGTCGAGCGCATCGGTACGCTGCGCCACGGGATCTTATAACGACCCGGGGGTGACGCGGGCGCGGCCCCGTGTCATCCCGCCCGCAGCGACGATCCTTATCGATCGAGGGAAGAAATGAACGCGACGCACGATTCCGTCAGGGCCCAGATCCTGTCCATCCTGACGGCCTGGGGCAGCCCGAAGCACAACGCCGAGATCACCGCCGAGGTCATGGTCGAGACTGACCTGATGGGCGTGGACAGCCACGGCATCTCGATGCTGATGAGCTATGAGGAAATGCTGAAGCTCGGCCAGCTGCGCATCGGCGGCGAGCCGCGCGTGGTGCGCGACTTCGCGGCGACGGCGCTGGTGGATGGCGCCGATGGGCTCGGCCATCCCGCGGCGGTGATGGCGATGAAGCTCGCGGTCGAGAAGGCCAAGACCTTCGGCGTCGGCGCGGTGGGCGTGGTGAACAGCCATCACTTCGGCGCGGCCGGCTATTACGCGCGCATCGCCTCCGATGCGGGGGTGATCGGCATGGTCACCTCGTCCACGCGCGGCATCCTGATGGTGCCGACGCGCGCCTCCGAGCCGGTGCTCGGCACCAACCCCATCGCCTTCGCCGCCCCCGCCGGGCCCGGCCACAAGCCGGTGGTGCTGGACATGGCGACGACGACGGTCGCGGGCAACAAGGTCAAGGTCTACCACCTCAACGACAAGACGCTGCCCGAGGGCTGGGTGCAGGACGAGGCCGGCCAGCCCGTGACCGATTCCCACCTCGCCATGGACTATGTCTTCAAGCGGAAGGAGGGCGGGATCACGCCCGTCGGCGGGCCGGAATCGCTGGGCGGCCACAAGGGCTACGGGCTGGCGCTGATGGCGCATATCCTGGGCGGCACGCTGGTGGGCGCGAGCTTCTCGCCACTGCGCAACAAGTCCCAGCGGCCGGACGATCCCAACAACATCGGCCACTTCATGCTGGCGGTGGACCCGCGCGCCTATCGCGACATGGAGGAATACACGACCGATCTCGACGCTGTGATCGACGTGCTGCACGGCACCGCGCCGACCGATCCCGCCAAGCCGGTGCTGCTGCCCGGCGAGCCGGAGGAGTTCTCGCGCGAGACGCGCATGGCCAAGGGCATCCCGGTGCCGGCGAGCCTGGAAAAGCTGATCCAGGACATCGCCGGGCGTGCCGGCGTCCCCTACGTGCTGCGGGACGCCGGCTGACGCCTGTGGGGCGGCTCTAACGCCGCTCCACGATCAGCTCGAAGCTCGCCGCGCGATTGCCGAAGGAACTCGCGCGCAGGAACACGTTGCCCTTGCCGGTGGAGGCCAAAGCGAGGCGCGAGGCCAGGCCATCGCCGCCGTCGTCATCCTCGGCGAGGACCCGGCCATCGGCATCCAGCAGCGCCAGCGTCGTATCCGCGTCCGGCCCCAGATCGCGCGTCAGCGCCACCATCCCCGATCCGGCGGGGATCCGGAAAAAGGCCGATTGCCGGCGGCGCAGCTCGATGCGCAAAGGCTGGCCGATGGCGATCGGCGGCCGGGTCGTGGCCTGTTCGATGGAGGTCGCAAAGTCCGGCGGCGCGACGGGCTCCGCCACGCGGACCAGCAGCTCGAAGGAACCCCGGCTCAGCACCGTCGCCCGGAGGAAGAGCGGCCGGCTGCCCGACGGGATATCCAGCTGCGAGGCGAGGCGCTCGTCGCCGCCATCGTCGTCCTCCACCAGCACCGTGCCATCGGCATCGAGCAGTTCGAGGACGCTGTCGGCCCCGCGCCCGAGGTTGCGCGTCAGCGCCTCCAGGCCGGTGGTCCCCTCCGGCAAAGCGAAGACCGCGGGCTGCCCCGGCCGCAGCGTGAGCGGCACGGCCTCGCCCAGGACGATCGCGGGCCGGTTGCGGGCTTCCTCGATGCTCGCGGCGAAGCTGGGCCGCGCGCTGGGATCGACGCGTTCCAGAACCAGCTCGAAGGCGCCGGCGCGGCCGGTGATGTTCGTGACCTGCAGGAAGAGCCGCGCCGGCCCGCCCGGCACTTCGAGGCGCGAGGCCAGATTCTCATCGCCGCCATCGTCATCCTCGCCCACCTCCCGGCCATTGCCGTCCACGAGCCGCAGCATCGTGTCGGTATTGGCCGCCAGATTGCGCGTGAGCGCGACCAGATCGCCATCGCCCGTGGGCAGCGCGAAATAGGCCGCCTGCTGGCGGCGCAGCTCGATCCGCTGGGGCTGCCCGACCGCCAAGGGCGGACGCGCGGCGGAATCGACGAGGCTCGTGGCGAAATTCGGGGGTGCGACCGGCTCTTCCGCCTCCAGGACGAGGTCGAATTCCGCCCGGGCCTTGGACAGGCCCGAGACGCGCAGGAAGAGCGGCCGCCCGCCCGGCGGAACGGACAGCCAGGAGGCGAGGTTCTCGTCGCCGCTGTCGTCATCCTCGGCCACCACGCGGCCCGCCCCATCGATCAGCGCGAGGACGGTGTCGGTGTTGCGGGCCAGGTTGCGCGTGAAGGCGCCGAGCGCGCGCGCATCTTCCGGTAAGGCGAGGAAGGCCTCCTCACCGCGCAGCAGCCGCAGGCGCCGTGGCGTGCCGATGGCCAGAGGCGGCGCATTGCGAGCCGCGCTCAGGCTGGTCGGGAAATCGGCGGGGCCGCGCGGCACGTCGCGCGTGAGGACAACCTCGAACTCGCCGGGCCCGGCGATGGTGCGGACGCGAATCCGCGTTGCGCCCGAAGCACCCGTGACCTCGAGGCTGGAAGCCAGGGATTCGTCCCCGCCATCATCGTCCTGATCGACCACGCGCCCGGAGGCGTCGAGCCGCTCCAGCAGGGTATCAACGCCGCGGCCGAGGTTGCGCGTCACGATCGTGTAGTCGCTCCCCGCCTCGGGCGCGACGCGCAGGGTCCGCGCATCCTGGCGGGTGCCGAGGCGCAGGCGAAGGGGCTCGCCAGGGCGCAGGACCTGCTCGGAGGCCGGCGCGGCGATGCGCTTGGGCGGCGGCGTCGGCTGCGCCTGGGCCAACGGCAAGGGCAGCAGGGCCACGGTGGCAAGGCAGGCGGCTCGCAGCGTCCAGCGCCGGATGGATGGCATCTTCACGTTCCGTGAACTCCCGACAGTTAAGCGTGGTCTGCGTGATGGCCGAGGGCCGTGGCGGTTCGATGGCAGAACCCTCAATACCCGGCGGCGCGATCCACCACCGCCAGCAACGGCTTGCCCTCGAGGAAACGGCCGAGGTTATCGACGAAGAGCCGCGCCACGGCCTCGTCGCGCGCGGCGTGCATGCCGCCCACATGCGGCACCACGCGGATGCCCCTGGTGGTCCAGAAGGGATGGCTCACCGGCAGCGGCTCCTGGCGGAACACATCCAGCAGCGCGCCGGCGATCCGCCCGCTCTGGACGGCGGCGACGAGGTCGGCATCCACGATGGCCTGGCCGCGGCCGAAATTCAGCAGCCAGGCCGTGGGCTTCATCTTCGCAAGGCGCGCGGTATCGATGAAGTTCTCGGTCTGGGCTGTGGCCGGCAGCAGCAGCACCACGAAATCCGCGCGCGCCAGGACCTCGTCGGTGCGTTCCGGCGGCAGGACCTCGTCCACGCCCTCGATCGGCGCGGGGTTGCGGCGCGTGCCGATGACTTCCATGCGCAAAATGCGGGCGAGCTTCGCCAACTCCTGGCCGATCGCGCCGAGGCCCAGAATGCCCAGCGTCTTGCCGTTCAAGGAGACCGGCACGCGCCGCGCCCAGCGGCTCTCCTTCTGCGCCTCGGCGGCCTCGGCATAGGGCTTGGTGAGATGGAACAGCGCGCCGAGGATGTTTTCCGGCATGGAATCGCCATGCGTACCGCGCGCGCTGGTGAGCAGGAGGCGGGGCGGCAGGTCGGGCAGAGCGAGCCAACCCTCCACGCCGGCCATCAGCGCCTGGGCCCAGCGCAGCTTCGGCATGCGCGGCAGCACGCCCTCCGGCACGACCCAGCCGAGCAGCGCCTCCGTTTCGGCGAGCTGTTCCTCGCTCGGCATCTCCGCGCGCGCCAGCGTCTCGACCTGGACGCGCGGGGCGAGGCCGGCGGCCTCGATGGCGGCGAGATAGGCCGCCGGCGTGTCGGTCCAGAGCAGAATGCGGGCGCGGTTGGACATGTCGGTTTCTCCTGGATCGCGGTGAGCCTATCGCCCGGCACGCCACGGACCAAGGCCTGCCCCATCCGGTCGCATGCGCTCGAATCCGGATCGGCCTCGCGCCTCCAGGGCGGAAAGCTACGCCGTCTAGAGCATGCTGCTGAAGCGACGGTCGCTGCCGGTGGTGAGCGCGCAGGGGATCGGGTTGCTGCGCTATGCGGGGTTTATGTCCTCCGCGCTCGCGCCCGCGCTCTGGATGCGCAGGGTCGCCCTCATCGGCCCCGCGCGCATGAGCAACTTCACCAACCTCGTGCCGCCGCTCACGGTCGTGGTGGGCGTGGCGCCGGCCCAATGGGGCAGCGCCACGCACCGTCCCGGCTAATCCATGTCGGTGTGGAAGCTCTTGCTGACGATCCTCCAGCCCTCGGCGGTCTTCAGCAGCAGCAGGTAGTCCGTGAACTGGCGCGGCGGCAGGTGGCAATACACCTTCACGCAGGCCGAATCCTCGCCGGCCATGTCAATGGCGAGGATGCGATCTTCCTGCGCGAAACCCATCTCGCTGGGCTTCCGGCGCGTGCCGATGCGCTCCAGCCACTCCGCGCGCGGCAGGTCCGCGACGCTCCCATCCGGCGCCACGCTGTAGAGATGCGAGACCGGGTGGAAGGCGGCGGCGATCTTGACGGGATCGCCCTCGAAAAGGCCGTCGAGATAGGTGCGCGCGACCGCCTCGATGGCGGCGAGGGCGGGCAGGCTCATGGAACCTTCGGGCATCAGGCAGTCTCCTCTGGGCGGCGGAAGATGCCGCGGGTGTCGATGATGCGCCGCCCGGCCAGAGCGGCGGGCGGAAGGCGCGCGAAGACGCTGTGATCGGTCAGTACCAGCAGCGCGCCGGGGGATTCCAGCGCCGCGTCCAACGACAGGAGCGGAGCATCCAGCCCGGCCGGCGCCGTGTCCAGATGCGGTTCCACCGCGACGACCTGGCCCGGATGACGCCGCGCCAGCTCCGTGGCGATGGCCAGAGCGGGGCTCTCGCGCAGGTCGCCCACATCGCCCTTGAAGGCGAGGCCGAGGCAGATCACCCGCTCGCCCGCCGCGCAGAGGGCCGAGGCCTGCTCCAGCACGGAAGCGCGCTTGGCGGCGTCCACCGCCCGCGCGGCCGGGATCAGCCGCGCGGCCCGCGGCGCGCCATGGGCGAGAAACCACGGATCGACCGCGATGCAATGGCCACCCACCCCAGGGCCGGGCCTGAGGATGTTCACCCGCGGATGGCGGTTCGCCAGCTCGATCACGCGCCACACATCCAGCTCGTGCTGGCCCGCGATCAGCGAAAGCTCATTGGCGAAGGCGATGTTCACGTCGCGAAAGGCGTTCTCCGAGAGCTTCACCCTCTCGATAGGGTGACTTAAATCCAGGAAAAACAGTTGCCTACCGGAAGCTGCTCCATCGCGTTGAGGCGAAACCGTGGAGCAGCCACGGCGCCCTGGCAAGGGGAAATACGCCGGCCGCTGCCCACATTTCTGGGCAGCGCCGTTGCACCCGGTTGCAGATTTGCCGCGCGTAGTGGCCATCAGCCGTAATACCAGCCGGGCGGCAGCTCGCCGAGCGGCGCATTGCTGGAACCACCCGTGTTACCGAAGTCATAGGGCAGCAGGCCAGCCGCGAGCACGTTGGAGCCGACCAGACAATCACCGTAGATGATGGGGACGGCGCCGCCCTGATCGGTCACGTTCACGGCCTGCTGGAACATCAAGGATGCCCGCTGGTCGGGCGCCTCGCGGTCGCTGGCGGCCGGGGCTTTGGCCTGGGGCGACAGGAGCTGCGAGATGCCGCCGAGCGCCATCATCGTACCCAGGCTGGCGATCTGCGCGTAAGTCACTCCAAGCGACGCACCTAATGCGCCCGGAACCGCACTTCCCAGTCCTGCCGCGCCTGCCGCGAAGGCACCCATCGCGCCGGCCGTCGCAATGGTGCCGACCACCAGCACCGCGCCGAGAATGATCTTCATGGCGCCGCCTCCGCGCCCGCCGCCGCGTCCCTTGGTCACGGGGATAATGTGGAAGACGGCATCGTCGCCGATGGCCTGCCAGGGCTTCGTGGCGTCGCGGTGCTCGGTGATGGCCTGCTGCCGCTTGGGGCTCACGAGGATGCACCGATACCAGCCGTCCATAAGCGTCTTCTGGAAGCCGGGCACTTGGGTACAGAGGCAGGAGATGGCTTCCTTAGGTGTAGAGGCCATCATGCTGAATTCTTCCTGGCCCACCACGCGCTTCAGGCGGCCGTGGAGGATCACCTTGCGCATCATCATCGTGGGCTCGGCGAAAAGGATCTCGGACATGTCTTCAGCTCCCTCAGCGCCAGAAATAGGTGAGAACGGAAGCGGCAGCGTAGCCCTTCACGGTGAAGACGGAGGCGGCGTTGCAGGGGATGGGCAGGGTCTGGCCCTCGGCGAGGTAGAGGGCGCCGGAGCCGTCCGTCACCGCCGCATCCGGCAGCTCGGTGGCCGGCATGCCGGATGCGGCGAAATCACCGCGCCGCACACGGAAGCCGCCCTTGTCGGCCCGGAGCACCAGGAACCGCTCGCCGGACGGGCGGGCCAGCAGCATGGCGGCCGTGCCGACGACGTGGTTGATCTCGGGGGCCAGCGGCATCGCGCCAAATGCGCCGGGGTCATAGGTCAGGGTTTCCGTGGACATGGCGGCACCTCAAGCGGTTGGTTGTCGGGACTTCAAACTTGTCAGATTCTGTCATCTGCTCCGGGCCGAGACACCCTCTTCAGGTCGGTGCTGGGCGGATGGGACCGAGCGCCCGGAGATCAACACTCGGTCGCGCCCCCGCCACCAGCGACCCGACGAACCGGCGGAGGAGTGGAAGGGGATGCCGCCCCTACTCGACATCCCCCTACGGAACGGCCAGGGGGGGCAGAACCCAGCCGCCCCGATCTTGGTTAGGCGCGGTCCCGCTTCTGGCGGAGACCAAGGGCAGCGCCTGCGAACCCGGTGAAGGGGGCCTCGGCCTTGGCGGCGGTGGTCTCACTGGTCTTCGGGTGGGGCTTGAAGACGGGCGGGCCGGCGAGCCGTTCGGTCTTGGTAACCGCGCCACTCTTCAGCAGCTTGTCCAGGCGGGCGCGGACATCATCCGGGCTGGCCTTGATCCGGGCTGCGTAGGCGCCGCCGTTGACGTGGACCGGGGCGAAACCTTCGGCCTTAAAGGACTGCATGATCGCACCGAGCAGTTCCAGCTCCGGCAGCGTGTGACGATCAGCCCACCCCTTCGCGGCGCCCGGCAGCCGGTCGAGGCGGCTCTGCTCGGCCGCGCTCTGAGCTTCAGCCTCGGCCTTCTGGCGGATGTCCTGGGGTGCGGCATGTTCCGAGGAGGGAATGAAACTCAGGGTGCCCGAGAACGTGGATATCGTTTGATTGGCCATGGTGGGCCTCCTGTGTGTGGCGGTGGGGAATGCCTGGACGGCATCAGGTGGTAGGAGCTGGCGCCTCGCTGAAGCCGAGCACGTCATCCTCCGGGACAGGAACGCCCAGACGGCGCAGGCCCTCGCGGAGCAAGGCGCCTCGGGTGCGGCCCCGCTCGCGGGCGAAGGCGTTGATGTCGGCCACCACCTCGCGCGGAAGAACCATGGAAATGGTGGAGAACTGGGGATCGGTCATGGGAACCTCCTTGGTCAGGGGCGGCGGAGGCGGCAGAGCCGCGCATGGGGCGTGAGCCCGGTGATGGCTACGCTGCGGGACGGAGGCGTGGGCTGGCGAGGCTGCATGGGCTGGTTGGGTTTCGTGGCCAGCCGGCTCCGCTCCTGGGCGGTCGTGGGGACGGGGATGTTCAGCGCCCGTAGCCCTTCCCTCAAAAGCGCGGAGATCGTTAGGCCACGCGCGCCGGCAGCAGCCATCACGACATCGAACGCCTCGGGGCGGAGGCCGGTGCTGAGGCTGTGGAATTTCCCGGCCATGGTGGCCTCCTCGGTCAGGATGCGGACGGGACGGCGGTGCGGGTTCTGACACGGGCAGATACCGGGCGCGCAGTCGGCGGGCGGTGGGGTCGGCCGGGCCGCCTAACCCCGGGAATGTTTACGCCCATAGAACGAAGCCCCGCCCGCAAAAGCTCGGAGGCGGACATGCCGTTCGCCTCCGCGAACGAGAAAACGGCCTCCCTCGCCTCGGGATCGATGGTCATGCTGATGAAGGACATCTTGGCCATGGAGACCTCCTCATGAATATATAAAGTACCCTACGATTTTTTGCCCGTTTATTCAACTGTCTTCAACGGTAATTCGGATTTTAATGCGGGATTTAATGATGACATACTTGTCAATTACTGATTTTTTAAGATAACTAACGGGTCATGCAGGTCAGGCGGCAGTTCGGGCTGCGCGGGCAGCGGACAAGTCGATCACTTTCGGCACGGACCGTGGCAGACCCTGCGGGCCTCAGCCTCTGTGAGGGCGGCCTGACCCGCTGTCTGATGACCGTGGACCTAGTTCACCCCGGCAAAATCTACCGGACCCCAAGGAGTGCCCTCCGGGTCCGCTTCGCATTTCTGACCCCTGCAACCGGGTGCAATCTTGGAGACCCCGGTAGATATTACCGAGGTGGAAGGCTCATGATCGCCAGAGATGGCTAGGAGGGAGTCCGGTAGAATCTACCGAGGTGCCCCAAGGGCCGGGGATGTCCTGTAGGCATTACCGAGGAGCGCCTGCGACGGGTCGCCCCAAGATGCTGACCGCAGGTATGGGCCTCGGGGCCATCGAAAAACGACACCGCCGCGATTGCTCCAATCGAAGCACGGCCGAGAGCGATCAATCCCACCAATCGGTTACCGTGTAAATAATAATACAAATTATTGCGAGTGCGGAAAGTGTTCACGCAGCGCGCCGGACTGGATGGATCAAGGTCATGTGGTTACCTTTCCTCCTGCGCGGTACTCCAACGCATTCTGCACCCGGGTGCAGTTTCTTCGGTACGTGGAGTGATCCTTTCTTTCAGGTATCACTATGGGTGGTGAGCCCTGAGCTGAAGGCATAGGACGACCATCCCCGCCATTTCAGCGAGGACGGTCCCTATGCCTCCGCGAATGTTGCGGTCCTATGGTATGGAGCCGCCCCTCGCCTTGGCAGCAACGTGGCGTGTGTGCCCGTTGCCTCTGCATCTACTTATCGCGGCTCTCACACGCCGCGCTTCTCACCCTTATGCATTCAGGACCGGGTTACCGCGTTTGAGAAGTTCCCATAGTGGCGGATGAAACCATGCCGCTACCGTTTGGTACCGACCAGCATGGAGTGGCGGCAACCGTGAAACACGCGGGACGAAACCCACCTCGATTCATGATCAACTACCTTAATCAGGCTATACTAAAGATTGTCCAATCACCATAGCCATACGGGAAAATTTTACGTTCCTTTGCCAAGGACTGACTCTTCTCGATGCCATTAGTACGCCCTGACAAAGAATTCTTGTGCTATTAATTCTTTATTGTCAGAGGAAATGGAGGCGGAATGGGTCACGCCACCCGCTGCTCGGCGGGGATGTCCATGACCTCGAAGGCGAACCTCTCGGCGGCGGCTTCTTTCGTCCGGGCCCGGATCGGGCCAGAGGCCACGTGCAGCGCATGGGTCCGCTGGATCGAAGGCTTGTAGTTCCGGCCGGCGGCGGCGTTGCGCTCCCAGGCGGTGGTGAAGGCGAAAACCGGCGTCTGGAACTGGACCCCTGGCGGTGGCTCGATGCGCGGCGCCAGCGCGTAGCAGAACCACTCAGGGCCGAGCAGCATCGTGGCCAAACTCTTCATCTCATGTCCTCCGAGCACCGCGCGGCCGGCCGAGATGGCCGCAGGTCTGCGCACGGTGCCGGTGGATTATGAGCCCCGACAGGCGGGCCGTAAAAGCCCTTAAGTGATTGAAAATAAAATACATGTAGGCGGCAGATGTGCCGCCTACACTCCAGCCTGCACCGGGTTGCAGGGAGCAGAGTGGGCGACCGGTCAAAACGATCTGGACTGAATGGCTCTCGTCGGCGGTGGGTGATCAGGCGGTAACCTGCCCGCAGGGAATCGGAGGAAAGCGCACATGCGCGGATGGATCGCTGCAACCGGGTGCATGCTGCTGTTGGCGGGTTGCGGCCCAACAGCCCAGATGGCGACAGCCCCGGGATCGCCGCTGCCCGGCGGGTTCGCGGTCTGCGCGGAGCACTACAGCGGCGGGCGCTGCGCGGACTGGCGCTCCGCGACCGACACTTGCGTTCATTGGAATGGGATCGACGCGCGCGGCCCGGACGGTGCCGCCACGCCCTTCGTGCCTTGTGACACCGTGCCACGACGCATGCGCGCGGTTGGTATCCGGGGCGGAACCTCGCCCCTGTTTAGCCGGATCGACGCCGAGCGCGCGGCGGCCGGACTCCCCGCCATCGAATAGCGCGAGGGTGGAGCAGTTCCGTCAGCTCTCAGCGCCCAGCGGCTCGGAAGAGGTGGAGCCCTGGATAGCGTCCACCCGGAGCCGCGCGTTGCGCACGCCGGTTGCCGTCCACTTCCCGGAGGCCACGGCTGGGATGCCGGCCTTTTTGGCCCTGGCCACTTCGCGGGGCTGCGGCACGCCGTTCTCGTTCAGGTAGGCCGCAATCTCGCGCAGGCTGACGGCGCCGCTCGCGCGGGCTGTTTCCACATGCGCCACGAGGTGGTTCGCAAAGTGGTCCGCCTTGCGTCGAAGGGCCTTGGCGGCCAGCTCGCGACCGTTCATCGCCTCTTCGCGCGTGAGAGGCCGCTGCCCCTCCCGGATGCCGCCGAGCTTCGTGCCCCGGGCCTTCGCGGCGGCCAGGGCGGCCTTGGTGCGGGTCGCGATCATGCGGGCCTCCTCTTCGGCAACGGTGGCGCGGATATGCAGCATGAAGCGGTCGGTGTCCGGATAGTCGGTGGCGATGAAAGGCACGCCCTGCTTGATGAGCCCCGAGATGAAATGAACGTCGCGGGCCAGCCGGTCGAGCTTCGCCACCAGAAGCGTCGCGCCCGTGCGGCGGCAGCGTTCCAGGGCCTTCGCCAGCTCGGGCCGGTCTGACTTCCGGCCGCTTTCGACTTCCACAAAGGTCGGGCAGAGAAGTCGGTCACCGGGCCGGAGGAAACCGTTGATGGCGGCTTCCTGAGCTTCCCGGCCGAGACCGCTGCGGCCCTGCTTGTCGGTGCTGACGCGAAGGTAGGCAACGAAGGTGCGGGGCGTGCTGTTCATGAGCGACAGATACCCCGCTCAGATTGATGTGTAAATTCTAGTCAACGAACGTTGGCTGAATTTTATACGCCTGGCGTCGGCACTGATGCGCATATCCACATGGCCGAGCCATGGTTAGTCTGGTTACCTACAAATGAAGGGGCCAGGAAATGAGGGCGCTGTTGGTCATGCTCGCGTTGGCGGCCTGTGCAGCACCCCCACCGTCCCCATCGGCATCGGTGCCGGCGCCACTGGTGATGGCATCAAGCACAGAGCCCCCGCCGCCGGCCGGTTTTTCGGAAGAGCAGATGCGCCCGCTTCTGAACATGATGCCCGGCGTGATGGCGGAACGGGCTCGCGCCCTTGCCGAGGCGGCTGAGCCTTCACTTCGACGAGGAGCCGCCGCACCCGCCAAACAAGCGCGAGAAGTGCGCATCAACCGAACCGTCGATATCATCATCGTTTGGGTGCTCCAGGAGCAACGGCGACGACGTGGAGAGGTGGGGGCCGCACCGTCCACGCTCACAGCACCCTATGAGGGAGCCTCATCAGGCTCCGGATGCGGCAGTCGCGGCGGCCCCGGATATCGCCTACCGAACGGCCGCTGCGCGAGCCACCGCAGGTAGGCGACAGTTGGCCTGCACCCCAGGGCGCAGATTTCCTATCGGTCGGACCGGACCCCGACATAGACGCAGAGAACCGTGTTGGCTGACCACACGACCGTCTTCGTGAAGTCGCACATGGAGCCGATGCCCCCGATTTCTTCGGCGTTTATGGCGATGATGTCGCCGGGTTGGCACCTCTCGTATAGCGTCGTGATGCTGGGTGCGGCCGGCTGAGTTGGATTCCTGGAGCCGGCCCGCACCTGATTCTCCAGCCTCCGGATAACGGAGGCTGCACCCGTCCCGCAAAAGGTGCCGATGCTGGGCTGTGCCTGCGGATTCGGAGTTCCTTGGGCGAGTGCAGTGGAGCCGATGGAACCCGCAAGGGCAGCTGACAACGCGAGTTGACGAAGGGACATGTGGGTAGCTCCATCATTAAGGGCCGGCGTCTACCAGCGTCTGATGGCGGATGCTTCGTGATCTACTTGAGTTTCGCCATGGCTCCTCGGTGCATTTCCTCCTCGTTCATGTCTGGAACCATATGCCAGGGGCACATCCACAGAGGAACTTGATCTTCACGCCATTCTTGCGCAGGGCTGCTCCGGCATGGACCCAGTCGCTATCGGTCGCAACGCCAACAGGGACCTTGGCGCGTCGCGCCAGGGCGGCGAACTTTCGATCCGAAAGATCGAAAGACGCCAGCGCTGCATCAACGGGGAAGTCCTCAAACGATCCGTCCGCCGCCTTCGGCAATTCCAGGCGTTCCACGCGCTCTGGCGCACTTTGCAGGACGGCCAGATAGAAGCGATCCCCCACCCCCGGCTGCCCTTTCGGATGCAAGTGCCGATGATACTCGGCCTGAATCTCTCCATTGAGGTCGAGCAGCACACGACCGTCGCTCAGAAGCCGGGTCAGGAATTCGATCGAAGCCTGCCGGCAATCCACGGACGGGCTGCCACCGCCCGCCCCGTCCGCTCGGCCATTCGCCACGATGGGGACGTTAGTGTCCACAACGAACCGCTTCACTTCGTGGCTCGGGCGCGGAGCCGCTTCAGACGGGCAAGTTCCGCTTGCGCCGTTTCACCGAATGAATCACCGAAGAAGTTCGGCGGCCAATTCCGAATCTGGCCCAGCAGGTCGAGTTCCAATGCAGTCAGGCTCGACCGGCCCCCGGCGGCGTCGCAGAAATACAGGCGGACATCGCCCGCGTTCAGCGCCTCCTCGGCAACGCGGCGTTGCAGCCTAAGCAGCAGGTGCTCAGAATGGCTCTCCAAGATCACCTGCACGCGACGATGGATCGCGGCATGGATGATCACGTCGGCAAGCGCCGCCTGGGCAAGCGGATGCAAGTGAATCTCCGGCTGCTCCAAGATCACGGTCGAGCCTTCCGGCACGAAGAGCAGAAGCGTGACTACCGGCAGGACCTGCGACACGCCGAAGCCAACATCCGTGAGTAGGACCTCACTGCCCCCCTCCCGGGTAGTCACTTTCGCCTGCCATCGGTTAGAGCCCTCGGCAATCTCTTCCACCTTGAAGCTGTGAATCAGCCCAAGCTGTTTTAGCCAGTGCGCGACCATGGCCTGGAAGGGCCTTAGCCGCGTCTTGGGCTTCAGGTTCAACTGCACATTGGCTTCAGTTGCAGCGAGGATGGCGTCGATCGTCTTCTCGCCGCGCTGGCCCACATCGTAAGGCCGAGAACGCGCCCAGAGATAATCGCGCTTAGGGAATTCGCGCAGCGGTCCAAGGTAAAAGATGCGGTCTACGGCCTTCTCATATGCCGCTTCCAGGTCGGATAGGAAGCTGGCGTTCTGAAAGTAGGTCCTTGCCTGATCGGGAAAAGCGTAACCCTTGATCGGTCCCGGCAGCGGCCATTGACGACCTTGGGTTCGCACAAAGCGAAACCCTGCCCCCTCGCCACGTGGGCTAAGGTCATAACCGCGATCCGCTCGCTTGCTTTGCGTCAGGGCGAACTCCTGGTCGGCCAACCGATAAGCCAGCCGTTTGACCACGGGCGCCCGCTTCTCGACGGCCATGCTGGCCAGGAGCGTCATCGCGTCGCCCGCCGCCAGGGGCGCACTGCTTTTTCCCTCGGAAGGGTTTGCCAGAAGCAAGGGGGCATCCAGCCGAAACGTCGCCTCCAGCTCGATGCCCAGCGATTCGTCATGCCGGTGGATTGCATCGCGAATGGTGCCCAGTTCCACATAGGAGCCGTTCAGCTCCAGCGAGACCGCGCGGTCGGTCGCTTCCTTCGTCTGCTTAAGCAGCAGCAGGAATTGAAGAATGCTGGTTTTGCCGGAAGAGTTGGTGCCGAACAGCCCCGTGATCCGTCCGCAGGCCAAGTCCACCCTGGGCCAGGACTTGAAGTTGGTGAAGTTGAGGTGCGTGAGCATCGGCCGATGCTACAGCAGCGGCATCTGCGCCGCACCCGTTTCGCGCCGCCCTACCCATGGCTCTCAGCCGACCATCAAGAGCCTTTTTGCATTCCAGTGCCTGCGGCATATTCGGCGCCCATGAAGGTCTTCTCCAAGGCAACCGGCGAAACGCGGCTTTCCGGCCGCTGCGACGTGCCTGAGGGCACGATAGATGCCTATGACGTGCCTCTGTTCGGCGCGAAGTCGATCATCATGGAACGCTTCGGGATCGGCGAGGTGAACGTCTTCAGGCCGGACGGCAGCTACACCACAGAGCGCGGGGTGCTGCTGGTCCCGGGCCAGGACCCCGCGCTGCTGCCGGGCTGGCAGCCGCTGGCGTCGTGACGTGACGGGGGAGGACTACCTAGGCCCTGGTTGGCTTAGGCCCGCGCATGAACGGATCGCCTCGAAGCTCACGGGGCCGCAATGGCGCCTTCTGCACGCCATCGGCGCCGAGGGGGGCTCGACCGCCCTGCCCTTTCATGTGGCCACTATGGCAGCACTTCTCCGCCATGAGCTGGTCGTCGAACGTGGCGGAACCGCCGCTCTGACCGACCTGGGTAGCGACGTCTTGGCCGAGGCTGACACTCGCGCGGCACCCTTCACTCCGGATTGAGCGGGTCCGGCACGCGACGGAGGTCCTTCAGCGTCTCTGCCGGCTGCTCGGAAAGCGGCTCCAGGTAAGCGTCCCCGGACCCGTGTCGTCCCTCATGGCCAAGCAGAGCGTCTTGCACATGCGGCAGGACGCGAAGTGTGACCAGGGAGCGCTTCAGGCGATGTCGGAACGAATGGGCGGGAGCTGTCCGCGTGTCCGTCACCCCCGCGCTGCGCACCCATACCGACATGCGCTTAGTCGCCAGCCCTACTCGGTCACCCCGCTTGCTTTTGATGTCGGGGAAGAGCGGACCGGCGGGATCGTCGGGCGATAGCAGAGCGGCGCGGTAAGCCATCAGGTCCGGCAAGAGGGCGGGATGCACCGGGACCATGCGGCGCGCGGCGGCCGTCTTCAATGGGCGTTCTGGGGTGGGCACGATGTCGAAGATTAGCACGCCGTCCACCTCGCGGAGGTCCTGGCGCCGAAGACCGACAAGCTCGGATATGCGCATGCCGGTAAAGCACAAGGCAGGCGCGGCGACGCGGAGGAAGCCGCGCTCCGCGCGGGCAGCGCCGAGCAGCGTGGCGGCCTCCCGGTCCGTATAACCACGACGCGATGTCGAGGCATCTTTGCGGGGCTGCGGCGGGGCCACTCCTGCAAAGGGGTTGGATTCCAGCTTGCCGTTGGCCACGGCGAGGGCGCAGACGGCGCTCAGGGACAACAGGCAGTCGCGAACCGTCTTAACCCCCAGGCCCTTCTCCAGCAGATCGGCCTTCCAGTTTCCGGCGTCCAACTTCGCGACCCTGCGGAGATCATCGTAGCCGAGGAATTTTGCAAGCTGCGCGAAGCGGCGCTCGGCGGCCTTTTGAGTGCGCTCGGTGGGCTTCCTCTCGGCGGCCCACGCCTTGACCAGCTCGGCGGCCGGCAGCGGCCGTGCTGGCGGTGCAGGTGCAGGCGGCGCTTCCATGAGGCCGTGCAGATCGAGGAACGCGGGATGCGGTGGCGGGGCAGCATGGTCCCCAAGACGGTGGAGGGAGCGGGCTGCATTCTCAGCCTCGGCCGCGAGTAGCAGCCGGGCGGCATACAGGCGCAGCGGGTCAGGCACGTTGCCGAAGCGATGGGCGTGCATGAGGGCATCAATGCGCTTCGGTCTGGCACCCGCCACGGTGGAGACAATTGGTTTCTTGTCGGCAGGATCGGGCGTTGCAACCCGGTGCAGAGTTTCAGCGGTGACGCTGGCGCCAGCTTCTTCAAATGCGGAGGCCAAGTTGGTCAGGTGCGCGGAATCCTCGCGGCGATGGTCAATGAGCACATCGGCCATGCCCGTGGCCAGGGCGTGGGCATCGGCGGCTTCAGCTTCGCGGTCGGCAAGGGCGAAGCGTCTGCGGATGGCGGCGCGGATGTCTGCCTCTGTGGGCTCGGCCGGCGGTGAGACGGCAGCGAGCGTGTGACGTGCGCGCTCTAGCTCGGCCTCCAATTCCACCATGGCCGGATGGTATCGCTTCGCCGCGATCTTCTTGTCCGGGGTGCGCAGACTGGCCCACAGCTCGCGCTTCCCGACGACGGGCCGAAGCTCAGGCGGAACGATCCGCCGAATTGTCCAGTTGCGATCTTTGCCTTGGCGTAGGTAGGGCAGTTTGGCCACGTCAGCGTCTTCCATCTGAAGATGATGCGTGGAGCAGTTTTCCGGTGCAAGACGGCCTTAGACCTGGGTTTCGAGGGGGCGACCCTCTAAGTCAGAACGCTTCACCATCTCGGCCGTCGCCGCATTGGTGCCGTGCACCGCGCCGCGCACGAAGAGGCGGTAGAATGCGATGGCCCGGCGCGTCGCCTCCGGCGTGAGGCCGCCGGCCACGCGGTCATTCGCCACGAGCTCGGCGAGGATGCGCCCGGGCAGCACGCGCTCCGGCCCATAGGCGATGGCGAGGTCCTCCAGCTCCGGGCGCAGCTGCCGCAGCAGATCCGCGATCCGCGCGGTGGTGCCGATGGGGCTCGTGCTTTCCAGCAGCACCAGGTCGCCGGATGTCAGCGCAGGCGCGAGCGCGCGCGTGGCGTCCATCACATGGTCCAGCATCGGCGCGCGATCGGCGTCCAGCGGCGTGGGCACGGCGATGACGAAGACGTCGGCCGGCGGCGGCGTCTCATGCAGGGTGAAGAGCCCCTCCCGCAGCGCGCGCTCCACGAGCGGCCCGACATCCGGCTCGTCGATGTGGATGCGCCCGGCGGTGAGGGTCGCGCGGACGGCGGCGCTGCTGTCCACGCCCCGCACGTGGATTCCGCGGCTGGCGAGCAAGGCCGCCGTGGGCAGCCCCACATAGCCGAGGCCGATGACGGTGACGCTTCGCGACATGAGGCGAGGTTGGCACGAAAGCGGGGCTTCCGCACAAGACCGCGCCGCGCGAAGCTTCCGGCAACGGAGGAAACAACGAGAATGATCAGCAAGCGAAGCCTGCTCGCCCTTCCGGCCCTGATCCCCGGGCTGGCCTCGGCGCAATCGGCCTGGCCGCAGCGGCCAGTGCGCCTCGTGGTGCCCTATGCCGCGGGCGGCGGCACCGACATCCTGGCCCGCGCGCTCGGCGAGGCGCTGCGCCCGCACCTGCCCTTCCCCATCGTGGTCGAGAACCGCGCGGGTGCGTCCGGCGTCATCGGCAGCGAGGCCGTCTCGCGCGCGGAGCCCGACGGCCACACGCTCATGGCCGTCGTCTCCACGCATGTGATGAACAAGCACGTGCTGAACGCGATCCCCTTCGATCCGATCGCGGACTTCACCTCGGTGGCCATGCTCACGCGCAACACGATGGTGCTGGCCGCCTCGGCCACCCTGCCCTTCACCGATATCCCGAGCCTGGCCGCCTTCGCGCGCGCCAACCCCACGCGCCTGTCCAGCGGCGGCACCGAGGCGCTGTCGAGCTTCATCGGTCTCGAACTGGCGCGGCGCATCGGCGCCGAGATTCCCGACGTGCAGTACCGCGCCGGCAGCCAGCTCATGACCGACGTCGTCGCCGGCAACCTGCCGCTCGGCTGGACCAGCACGGCCAGCGCCACGCCGCATATGAGCACCGGGCGCGCGCGCATCATCGCCGTCAGCACCGCCACCCGCACGCCCTTCTTCCCCGAGGTGAAGACGGTGATCGAGCAGGGCATTCCCGATTTCGACTTCTCCGGATGGGTCGCCCTGCTGGGCCCCAAGGCCATGCCCGACACCCTCGCCCAACGCATCTACGGCCATGTGGAGCGCGCCTTCGCCGAGCCGAACTTCCTCGCCCGCCTGACCGCGCTCGGCATCGAGCCGGACCTGCGCGCGCCCGCCGCCTGCCTCGACGCCATGCGGCGCGAGGACCGTATCTGGGCCGCGGCTTCGGCGGCCGGCACCCTTCCCAAGCAATAGGATTGCACGATGGCGAACCCCTCCCTCAAAGCCTGTTTCGACGCGAAGAAATTCGTGGTCGCGCCGGGCATCTTCGACATGATCAGCGCCAAGGTGGCGGACGGGATGGGCTTCGACTGCCTCTACGTCACCGGCTTCGGCACGGTCGCCTCGGGGCTCGGCGTCGCGGATGCCGGCATCGCGACCTATACCGACATGATCTCGCGCATCGGCCGCTTCGCGCAGATGTCCAAGACGCCCGTCATCGCCGATGCCGATACCGGCTATGGCGGCCTGCTCAACGTGCGCCACACGGTGATGGGCTATGAGGCGGCCGGCGTCAGCGGCATCCAGCTCGAGGACCAGGAGGTCCCGAAGAAATGCGGCCACACGCCCGGCCGGCGCGTCATCCCCGCCGAGGAAATGGTGCTCAAGATTAAGGTCGCGGCCGAGGCGCGGCGCGATCCCAACTTCCTCATCGTCGCGCGCACCGATGCGCGCACGGGCCTCGGGCTTGAGGAGGCCATCCGCCGCGGGCGCATGTATGGCGATGCCGGCGCGGACGTCGTCTTCATCGAGAGCCCCGAGAGCGAGGCGGAGATGGTCGCGATCGGCAAGGCCATCACCGACAAGCCGCTGCTCGCCAACAACGTGGAGGGCGGCCGCACGCCCATCCTCTCCAAGGCGCGGCTGAGCGAGATCGGCTACGGCATCGCCATCTATCCGGCGGTCGGCTTCCTCGCCGTCGCGGCCGCGCTGGAGCGTGTTTATAAGGAGCTGAAGCAGGTGGGCGACAGCAACGGCCTGCCCGCCCAGGAAAGTTACGGCTTCGGCCGCATCTGCGAGCTGATGGGCTTCCCGGAGGTCTGGGAATTCGACAAGCGTTGGGCGGAAATCGCCGCCAAGGAATCCGCGAAATGAGCCAGGTCAAAGCCCTCGTCTTCGACGTCTTCGGAACCGTTGTGGATTGGCGGACGGGGGTGGCGCGCGAATTCGCCGCCTTCCTGCCCGCCTTCGGCCGCACCGACCTCGACCCCTTCGCGCTCGCCGATTCCTGGCGGCGGCTCTACCAGCCGGGGATGGAGGAGTGCCGCTCCGGGCGGCGTGAATGGACGCGGCTGGACGTGCTGCATCGCGAGAGCCTGGAGAAGGTGCTCGCCGCGAACAACATCACGGGCGCGAGCGAGGGCGATCTCGATCACCTGAACCGCGCCTGGCATCGCCTCGATCCCTGGCCGGATGTGGTGCTCGGCCTCACGCGGATGAGCCGGAAGTATTTCCTCGGCACGCTGTCCAACGGCAATATCGCGCTGATGGCCAACATGGCCAAGCGCGCCGGCCTGCCCTGGGACGCGATCCTCGGCGCGGAGCCCACACGGGCCTATAAGCCGCAGCCCGAGGCCTATCTGCGCACGGCCGAGATCCTCGCGATGAAGCCCGAGGAGGTCTGCCTCGTCGCCGCCCATAACGGCGACCTGCGGGCGGCGCGCAAGGCCGGGCTGAAGACGGCCTTCGTGCCGCGTCGGACCGAGCATGGCGAGGGCCAGGACAAGGACCTCGGCGCGGAGGATCCCTGGGACTGGGTGGGGACGGACTTCGTGGACCTCGCCGCCAAGATGGGCTGCGCCTGATACGGCGCTTGCCCGCTCCGGCCCTCAGACGTCCTCGAACACCGCGCGCCATTCCCGAGCGCGGCGTTCGAGGCGGCTGGCCTCGCGCGTCGCGAGCCAGAGCGTGAAGGCTTCCTGCTCGTCGGTTTCACCCTCGAGCGCCGCGGCATTCGGCGCGATCGCGGGTGCCGGCAGCGGCGGGCCGGCGAAGCGCACGGCGATGGACACCTCTCCCTCGGCGTGGCGCGCCTGCACCTGAAGACTGGAGAGCCCGCGCCCGGCGAGAACCTCGCCCATTTCGATCAGGAAATGCTCCACCTTCTCCATGGTGCTGCGCCGGGCGCCCCAGGCGCCGCCGAGCCGTAGCGCCTCGTCCTCGGCAAGGCGGGGCAGCGAGGCGTCCAGCCGCAGCGTGAAGCTGGCCTGCCGCGTCATGAAGGGCGCTGTGACGACGTAGAGCAGAAAGCCCGTCATCGCGCCGAAGGTGAGCGGCGAGGCCAAGGCCGGCAGATGCTCGGCGAAAAGGCCCGGCGCGATCACGACCGACAGTCCCGTCACCAGGCCGAGCCCCACGACCAGGCTGCGCCGCACGTCCAGCATGCGCGCGGTGATGAGCTGGCAGCCCGTCGCGATGATGAAGCAGGTCGCATAGAGCACCATGGCCGCCTTCACCGGCCCCGGCATGGCGACGAAGAGCGCCACCAGCTTCGGCGAGAAGGCCAGCGCGGCCATCATCGCCGCCCCGATCGTCGCGATCGCCGGCGCCAGCGTGCGGTTGGCGATCGACAGTCCGGCGCAGGCCGCCGAGGCCGAGGGCGCCATGCCGCCGAAGAGGCCCGAGGCCACGAGGGTCAGCGCATTCGCCAGGAGCCCACGCCGCAGCGGCCCGCCATCGGGCTTGCGCCATTGCGCGTCGGACGCGCGCTGCAAGGCCAGGAGATTGCCCAGCAGCACGGCCTTGGCCGGCACGAGGGCGAAGACGAAGCCCAGCAGCAGCGCCACCGGCAGACCATCAAAGCGCGGCAGGACCGGCGCGGGCCAGGCGAGCCAGGGATTGGCCGCGAGGATCGCCATGACGCCGGAATCGCCCGGCAGCAGCGCGACCACGCCCCAGGCGGGGATGGCGCCGACCAGCACGCCATAGGGCGCGAGCCGCGTCCGCGAGAGCGCGACGCCGACCATCACCAGAAAGGCCACCAGCGTGATGGCGATGTCCGTGACCTGCCCTGCCCCCGCCACCGGCCCCCGCAGCCGCAACTCGTCCAGCATCACCGGCACGAGCGAGACGCCCAGCAGCATGACCACGAGCCCCGCGAGCTCGGTCGGCACCAGAGCCTGCGGCCGGCGGATGACCAAGGTCGCCGCCATCGCGATGACGCCCGCCACGACCAGCAAGGCGCCAGTCCGCTCCAGGGTGAGCCCGGCGCCCGCGCAAAGCAGATAGATGCCCACGAAGACCGGAGAGGGGATCGCGGGCAGTTGATAGCCCGCGCCTATCGCGCCCCGCCGCAGCCCCTGCAACGCGGCGAAGAGCGCGACGGCCAGCAGCGAGAGGCAGAGGAAATTGGTGGCCTCGCGCGGGCCCATTCCATAGCCCACGGCGATGGCCGCCGGGAGCACGAGGAAGATCGCCTGCACGGCCAGATGCTGGAAAGCGAGGCCGGCGGCGGCGGAAAAAGGAACCCGGTCGTCGAGGCCGTAGTCCACTTCGGGCGGCCGCTGGGGTTTACGGTCGGCTTCACGCGGGGCGAAGCCGAAGGCCATCAATCCTCGCCTAAGAGAGACTGCATCGCCTCGGCGTGGCTGGCGGCATCGGGCGCGCAGAGCAGCCCGCCCGTGTGCCGGCGCGGCGAATAGGGCGCGCCGTCGAAATGCGAGGAGTGGCCGCCCGCCTCGGCATGGATCAGCACGCCGGCCGCGTGATCCCAGGGCATCAGCTTGTTGTAGACGAGCAGATGCGCACCGCCTGTCGCGGCCAGGCGGTATTCATGCGCCGCGCAGCGGAAGTTGAGCGTGCCGGCGAGCCGCGAGAGGCGCGGCAGCACGCGCGCCTTGCGCTCCGGCGGCATGAAGCCCCAGGAGACCGCGCCCACCATGGAGCCGACCGGCGCGGGCGCGCTGACGCGGCAGTCGCGCCGGGCGCCGTCGGGCGACTGTACCCAGGCGCCCTCGCCGCGCAGGCCGATGACGGTGTCGTCGCCCATCGGGTCGTGGATCCAGCCGGCGATGGTCTCGCCGTTGCGCACGGCCGCGACCATCACGCCGAAGAGCGGCACGCCGGCCGCGAAATTTGCCGTGCCGTCGACGGGGTCGATGATGAAGCAGAGCTCCGCCTCCGCCATCTTCTCCAGCAGCGAGGGATCGGCCGCGGCCGCCTCCTCGCCGAGGATCATGGCGTCGGGGAAGCGCGTGGACAAAGCGGCGCTGATCCTGCGTTCCGCCGCCTCATCCGCCTCCGTCACGAGGTCGAGCGGGCCGGATTTGACGCGGATATCGCCCGCGGCGAGCTGGCGGAAGCGCGGCAGGATCTCCGCCCGGGCCGCGTCGCGCAGCAGGGCGGCGACGTCGCTCGCCTGCGTGGTCGTGATCCTCATGGCAGCTGGGCGTAGCGCGCGCGGTCGGTCGGCGAGAGCCGCACCGTCACCTGAATCAGCCCCTCGGTCTCCGCGCGGTCGATGATCTCGCCATGGCGATAGAGCCAGGCGAGACGGGCGCCGTCCTCGGGCGGCAGGTCGAAGCGCTCGACGACCATGCTGGCCGAGAGCCGCTCGTCGAGCACCTGCTGCAACCGGTCGAGCCCGTCGCCCGTCAGCGCGGAGACGGCCAGGCCGCCCTGCGAGCGGGCTGCGATGGCCTCGGTGCCGCCGAGCAGGTCCGCCTTGTTCAGGACCTCGATGCTGCGCGCGCGCCAGCCCTCGTCGAGCGCGGCGTCGGAGCCTTCGGTCATCTCGTCCAGCACGCCGACCACGTCGTTGCGCTGGGCGGTGCTGTCGGGATGCGCCACGTCGCGCACATGCAGGATGATGTCGGCCGAGGCGACCTCCTCCAGCGTGGCGCGGAAGGCTTCGATGAGCTGGGTCGGCAATTCGCTGATGAAGCCGACCGTGTCCGACAGGATCGCATTGCGGCCCGAGGGCAGCGTGATCTGCCGCATGGTCGGGTCCAGTGTCGCGAAGAGCTGGTCCTGCGCATAGACGACCGCGCCGGTGAGCGCATTGAACAGCGTGGACTTGCCGGCATTGGTGTAGCCGACCAGCGCGATCACCGGATAGGGCACGCGCTCGCGCGCCCGCCGGTGCAGGCCGCGTGTGCGGCGCACCTGCTCCAATTCCTTCTTGAGCCGCACGATCCGGTCACCGATGAGGCGGCGGTCGATCTCGATCTGGGATTCGCCGGGGCCGCCGAGGAAGCCGAAACCGCCGCGCTGCCGCTCCAGGTGGGTCCAGGACCGCACGAGGCGCGTGCGCTGATATTCCAGATGCGCGAGCTCGACCTGCAGCGTGCCTTCGCGCGTGCGCGCGCGGTCGCCGAAGATCTCCAGGATGAGGCCCGTGCGGTCGATGACCTTGGCCCCCCAGGCGCGCTCCAGGTTGCGCTGCTGCACGGGGGTGAGGGCTGCGTCGACGACGACCAGCGTCGCGCCCTGCTCCTCCAGCGCCTGCTTGATCATCTCCACCTGGCCCTCGCCCAACAGCGTCGAGGGACGGCGCTGCCGCAGCGGATGGATGCCGGTGTGGACGATGGTCACGCCGATGGAGGCGGCGAGGCCCACGGCCTCCGCAAGCCGCGCTTCGGCGGCTCGCGGCATGGCGCCGGCGGGCGCGAATTCCAACACGTTGGAACGCTGCGCCCGCTCATAGGGCAGGATGACCGCGGCGCGCGTGAGCGCGGCCGCGGTGTCGTCACTCGTCACGGGCAGCGGCGGGCTACCGTGAACCGATGGTCAGCGTGGTCTCGCGCAGGGGGGCGGCTGCCGTTGCCGGCGCAGCTCCCGCGACGCCGGCCGTCGTGCCAACCGCCTGGGGATCGAAGAGCATGATGGGGGCGCCCGGCATGACCGTGCTGATCGCGTGCTTATAGACCAGCTGGGTATGCCCATCCCGACGCAGGAGCACCGAGAAGTTGTCGAACCAGGTAATAATCCCCTGGAGCTTGACGCCGTTCACCAGGAACACCGTCACCGGAGTTTTGCTTTTCCGAACGTGATTCAGGAACACGTCCTGCACGTTCTGGGATTTCTCGGCCATGAAGGCCTCCTTCTTGTTTTTCGCGGAACCCTGGATGGATACCCCCTAAGGGTGGATCCCAAAGGGACCCCAGGCGGGCGCCGCGTGCGAGGTCCGAATTTCGGGCCTCTAGCCTTGCTTGTCCAGGGCCTGGACCCAGCGAGCCAGCGCGGAGCCCCCCGCGAAATGCATGTCTGGAGCCACTGATTCCACGCCCCCGTCATGGGCCGCATCGCCCAGCAACACGGCGGTACAGCCGGCGGAGCGGGCCGCCTGCATGTCGATCGCGGTGTCACCGACATACCAGACCTCGCGCCCGGCGCGCAGGCCCATGCGCGAAAGGCAGAGGTGCAGCGGCAGGCCGGAGGGCTTGTCGGCCATCGCGTCGCCCGCCCCGATCAGCGCGCGGAATCGGGCATCCCAGCCCAGATGCCCGGCCTCGGTCCGCAGCAGCGGCCCCTGCTTGTTGGAGACGACGCCGAGCGGCAGATGCGCGAGCGCGTCGAGCATCGCGACGCTCTCGGGCAGCGGCCGGATGACCTCCAGATGAGTGGCGCGCACGGCGTCGTAGAAGATGTCGCGCGCACGCTCCCACTCTGTGCCGAAGTATTCGGGGAAGCTGTCGCGCAGGGACTTTCGGACATTGGCCAGCACCATCTCGCGCGTCCAGGGCGGCATGCCGAAGGCGGCGAAGGTCGTGTTGAGCCCGGACTGGATCGCGGCCCATCCGTCGATGAGCGTGTTGTCCCAGTCGAACAGGATCGCGACGGGAGCCGCCGTCACGCCGCGTTGCCCAGCTGCGCCTGCACATGGCGCGTGAAGACCTCAAAGAGCCGCCGCGTCACCGGCCCCACCTTTCCATCGGCGACGTCCTGGCCGTCGATCCGGGTGATGGGCTTCACGAAGCTCGTGGCCGAGGTGAGGAAGGCTTCGCGCGCCTGGCGCATCGTCTCCAGGCTGAACTCCTCCAGGCTATAGGCGATGCCCGCCGCCTCCAGCTCGGCGATCAGCGCCCCGCGCGTGCAGCCAGGCAGGATCGACTGGTCGAGATGGCGGGTGCGCAACACGCCCTGGGCATCGATGATCCAGAAGGAGGTGGCGGCGCATTCGGTCACCATCCCCGTCGCCTCGTTGTAGAGAATGGCCTCCGCCGCACCCGCCTCGCGCGCCGCCTGGCGGGCCAGCACGTTGGGCAGCAGGTTCACGCTCTTGATGTCGCAGCGCGCCCAGCGCTGGTCGGGATGGGTGATGGCCGCGATCGCCGTCGCGTCGAGATTCTTCGGATAGGCGGCGATGCGCTTGGCCGTTACCACGAAGGAGACCGGGACCGGCTTCTTGGGGAAGGCATGGTCGCGCGGCGCGACCCCGCGCGAGACCTGCATATAAACCAGCCCGTCGCCCGTGATGCGGTTGCGGCGCAGCACCTCGATCAGCACCATGCGCAACGCCGCGCGGTTCATCGGCATGGGGAGGCGGATCTCGGCCAGCGAGCGCTCCAGCCGGCCCAGATGGCGCTCCTCGTCGATGAAGCAGCCGCGATGGACGTGGACCACCTCGTAGATCCCGTCGCCCAGCTGGTAGCCGCGATCCTCGATGTTCACGCTGGCTTCGCTCTGGGGCAGATAGGCCCCGTTCACATAGGCGATCTTGGACATGCCGGCCTTCCATTGAAACCCGGCGAGGTTACGCCGTCCCCGAGGCTCTGTCTTCCGCCTGCACGCCCAGGAATTTCAGCTTCCGGTGCAGCGCGCTGCGCTCCATGCCGACGAAATTGGCGGTCCGGCTGATATTGCCCCCGAAGCGCAGCAGCTGCGCCTCCAGATACTGCCGCTCGAACATCTCGCGCGCGTCGCGCAGCGGCAGGGTCATGATCTCGCTGGAGCGGTCGAGCCGCAGCATCGAGGGCGCGGCGGAGACGATCTCGGGCGGCAGGGCCTCGGCGCGGATCGGCTGGCCCAGTTCGCCCGGCGCCATGATGAGCAGCCAGTCAATCAGGTTGCGCAGCTGGCGGATATTGCCCGGCCATTCATAGGTCTGCAGCGAGGCGATCGTGTCCTCGGCCAGGACGCGCGGCGACAGTCCCGAGGTCTCGATGGAGCGCGCCAGGAAATGGCGCGCCAGAGCGGGCACGTCCTCGCGCCGCTCGCGCAGCGCGGGCATGCGCAGCGGCACGACCGAGAGGCGGTAGAAGAGATCCTCGCGGAAGCGCCCGGCCGTGATCTCGGCCTGGAGGTCTCGGTTGGTGGTGGCGATGACGCGCACATCCACCTTCACCCGCGTGGCGCCGCCGATGCGCTCGAAGCCCTGCTCCTGCAGCGCGCGCACGATCTTGCCCTGGGTCTCCATGGGCATGTCGGACACTTCGTCGAGCAGCAGCGTGCCGCCATGGGCCCGCTCCAGCGTGCCGGCGCGGCGCGGCTGGTCGCCCTGCGGCTCGACGCCGAAGAGCTCCTCCTCGATGCGGGCGGGGTTCAGCGTGGCGCAGTTGAGCGCGACGAAGGGCCCGTCGGCGCGGCGCGAGCGGGCGTGCAGCATCCGCGCCGCGACCTCCTTGCCCGTGCCCGCCGGCCCGCTGATGAGCACGCGCGAATTGGTCGGCGCCACGCGCTCGATGGCCGCGCGCATCTGCGCCATCGCCGGTGACACGCCCACCAGCTCCATCTCCGAGCCGGCGCGCAGGCGCAGCTCGCTGATCTCGCGCCGCAGCTTGGCCGCTTCCAGCGCGCGCGAGACGATGAGCAGCAGCCGGTCGCTCTTGAAGGGCTTCTCGATGAAGTCGTAGGCGCCCTGCTGGATCGCCTGCACCGCCGTCTCGATATTGCCGTGGCCCGAGATCATCACGCAGGGAACATGCGGCTCCTCGCGATGCAGCGTGTCGAGGATGCCCAGGCCGTCGAGCCGGGAATTGGCCAGCCAGATATCGAGGATGACCAGCGACGGGCGGCGGGCGCGGAAATGCGCGATGGCGGTGTCGGAATTATGAGCCTGACGGGTCTCGTAGCCCTCGTCCGAGAGAATGCCGTCGATGAGCGAGCGGATATCCGGCTCGTCGTCGACAATCAGGATGTCATGCGCCATTGCCGCGCTCCATCACTTCCCCGTCCTGAACCTCGGCCTCCCGCGCGGGGAGGAACAGCTCGGCGCGCACGCCTTGCCCCCCTGGGGCATCGCTCAGCACGATGCGCCCACGATGGTCCTCCATGATCTTCTTCACGATAGCAAGACCAAGGCCGGTCCCCTTTGCCTTATGGGTCACATAGGGTTCGGTGAGACGATCGACCTCGACCCCTTCCGGGAGGCCGATTCCATCGTCCTCCACGGCTATGACGAGCATATCGCCATCCGGTTGCAGGCTCACCCGAATATGACCAAGCGGATTCGGGCGCTCCTGCCCCTCATCCTCGGCCCGCTGCACCCGCATGGCAATGGCATCGGCCGCGTTGTTGAGCAGGTTGGTGAGCGCCTGGTTGATCAGCCGCCGGTCGCAGGCGCCATAGACCCTGATCTCCGGAAGCTCCGTCGTCCAGACGATCTCGGGCCGCGAGTTCTGCTGCAGGATCAGCGCGTCACGCACGATCTTGCCCATCTCCTCGGTGCGGATCACCGGCTGGGGCATGCGGGCGAAGGCGCTGAACTCATCCACCATCCGCCCGATATCGCCCACCTGGCGGACGATGGTTTCGGTGCAGGCGATGAAGGTCTCTGGGTCGTCGTGGATCTGCTTGAGGTAGCGCTTCTTCAGGCGCTCGGCGCTGAGCTGGATGGGCGTCAGCGGATTCTTGATCTCATGGGCGATGCGCCGGGCGACATCGGCCCAGGCCGCCTGGCGCTGGGCGGTCAGCAGGGCGGAGATGTCGTCGAAGGTCAGCACATGGCCCTGCTGCTCCGTCTCGGGCGAGAGGCGGGCGAGCAGCGTGCGCCGGGCATTGTGGGGACCGACGCGGATCTCGGCCGTACGCGTGGCGCCGGGATTGGCCAGCAGGGACGCGAATTCCGGCGCGATCTCGGCCATGGACCGGCCGATCTCGCGCTCCAGGTCGATGCCGAGGAGCTGGCTCGCGCTGCGATTGGGCAGGTTCACCCGCAGTTCGGAATCAAGCCCCACGATGCCGGCCGAGACGCCGCCCAGCACGGCCTCGGTGAAGCCCTGCCGCTCGGCGATCTGGCGATAGGCCTCCATCAGTTCGCTGCGCTGGGCCGCGAGCTGATTGGTCATGCGGTTGAAGGCGCGGCTGAGGCTGCCGACCTCGTCATCGGCATCGCCCTCGACCACGCGCACGGACAGGTCGCCCCCGCGCACCCGCTCGGCCGCGACGATGAGCCGCGATATGGGCACCGCCAGCTGGTTGGCGAGAACCAGGCCGATCAGCACCGCGGCCAGCAGCACCAGCAGCGAGCCGATGGCGAAGATCATCACGAAGGTGACCTGCAGCCCCTCGCGGTTGCGGTCGATCTGCTGATAGGCCGTCACCGCCTGCTCGGTGCGCTGCATATGCTCCAGCACGGAGGAATCCACGGGCCGGCCGATCATCAGCTGGAGCCCGGAGGTCGGCGTCAGGGCGATCACGGCGCGGACGCGGTTCTCCTCCCCGACGGCGATGACCGCGACCTCGCCGTTGGTCGCCAGCTCCATGGCCCAGTCGGGCGGCGGGGAGAGCTGGAAGGCCGAGCTGATGCCGGCATGGGCGACGATGCGGCCCAGCAGCGGCTCGAAGACCACCGCCTCGGTCAGCCCCCGCGCGCTGGCCTGGGTGGCAAGCACGCGGGCGAAGGCGAGGCTCTGGTCGGGCAGCAGCACCACGGCGCGGTTGAGGTCGTTGGCCATGGCCAGCGCATCGGCGCGGATGTTGTTCTGGTGTTCCTCGAAATAGGCGCGGCTGGCGACCAGCGAAGCCTCCAGCGCCGTGCGCACACGGTCGCTGAACCAGGCCTGGATGCCGAGGTTGAAGAAGCCGACCGAGAAGCCCGCCACCGTCATCGCCGGCACGATCGCCACCACCGAGAAGAGCAGCACGAGCCGGGTGTGCAGCCGCGACCCCGCCGAACCCTTCCGCCGCTCCGCCCAGACGCGCACCAGCTGGCCGAGCAGCGAGACCAGCAGCAGCAGGATGATGGAGGTGTTGACCAGGAAGATGACGACGACCTGCCCTGGCCGGGTCGGCCCGAAGGGGCTGCCGTCGGAGAGCAGAACGAAGGTCGCGATGCCCATCAGCAGCGCGCCGACGCCCAGTCCGAGCGTGACGCCGCGGCCCAGCAGCATATCCGCCATCCGCCGCAGCAGAGAGACGCGCGGGCGGGGTGCGGCCGGACTCGCGCTCATCGCCTCATGAAAGCCCGCGCACGACCGGCAGCTCCAGGTCGCGCAGCTTCTTGCGCAGCGTGTTGCGATTCAGCCCGAGCAGCGCCGCCGCCTTGATCTGGTTGCCGCGCGTGGCGCTGAGCGCGAGGCGCAGCAGCGGGCGCTCCACCTCGGAGATCACGCGCTCGTGCAGATCGCGGATCGGCATGCCCTCCTTGTGGGCGGCCATGAAGAGCTTGAGGTGGCGTTCGACCGCCTGCTCCAGCGTCTCGCTGCTGCGCGCCGCGCCATCGGCCGGGGCCTCGGCTTCCGCGAGCTCGGAGGCGACCGCCTCCTCGCCGATGATCTCCTGCGGGTAGAGGGCCGCGAGGCGGCGCATCAGGTTTTCCAGCTCGCGCGCATTGCCGGGCCAGGCGTGGCGCTTGAGGCGCTCCAGCGCCTCGGGGCTCAGCGACTTCAGCGGCAGGCCCGCCGAACGCGCCCGGTCGAGGAAATGGCGAGCCAGCAGGGGAATATCCTCGGTCCGCTCGCGCAGCGGCGGCAGGCGGATCGGCACCACGTTCAGGCGGTAGAAGAGGTCCTCGCGGAACAGGCCCGCGCGGATGGAGGCGCGCAGGTCGCGATGGGTCGCGGCCACGATGCGCACATTGGCCTTCACCGGCGCACGGCCGCCGACGGTGGTGAACTCGCCCTCCTGCAGCACGCGCAGCAGCCGGGTCTGGGCCTCGGCCGGCATGTCGCCGATCTCGTCGAGGAAGAGCGTGCCGCCGGCCGCCTGCTCGAAGCGGCCCACGCCGCGGGTCAGCGCGCCGGTGAAGGCGCCGCGCTCATGGCCGAAGAGCTCGCTCTCGATGAGCTCGCGTGGGATGGCCGCCATGTTGATGGCGACGAAGGGGCCGGTGCGGCGCTTGCCGTAGTCGTGCAGCGCGCGGGCGATCAGCTCCTTGCCCGTACCGCTCTCGCCCGTGACCATGACGGTGAGGTCCGCCGTCGTGAGGCGGGCAACGGTACGATAGATGTCCTGCATGGCGGCACTGCGGCCGATGAGCGGCAGGCGCTCGCCCTCCGTCTCCTCCTCGGGCGCCTGGGCGCTGGCGGGATGCGCCAAGGCACGCTCCACCACGCTCAGCAGCTCCTTCAGGTCGAAGGGCTTGGGCAGGTATTCGAAGGCGCCGCGCTGGGCGGCCTTCACCGCGGTCGTGAAGGTGGACTGCGCGCTCATCACCACCACCCGCAGGTCCGGCCGGATGCGCTTGATACGGGGCAGCAGGTCGAGCCCGTTCTCGTCGGGCATGACGACGTCGGTCACCACCAGATCGCCCTCGCCATCCTCCACCCAGCGCCAGAGCGTGGAGGCGGAAGAGGTCGCGCGGACGTTGTAGCCCGCCCGCGTCAGGGCCTGGGAGAGGACGGTTCGGATCGCGCGGTCGTCATCGGCGATCAGGACGGTGCGTGATTCGGTCATTCGTCACTCTCATGGCCCGGCTCGCCTGGCGGCGGCGCCGGGAGGGACAGTCGGAAGGTGGTGCGGCCGGGGCGGCTGTCGCATTCGATCAGCCCGCCGTGATTGGCGACGAGCTTGGCGACCAAGGCGAGGCCGAGCCCCTGCCCGCCCCGCTTGGTGGTCACGAAAGGCTCGAAGAGCGTGCTGCGCAGCGGCTCGGGGATGCCGGCCCCGTTGTCGCGCACCATCACCTGCAGCGGCAGGTGGACGCGCTCATTGCTGCCGGGCACCGCGATGCGAACGCCATGGTGATAGGCGGTGATGAGATGGATCTCACCCGGCCCTCCGCTGGCCGCGCCGGTGGAGACCGCCTCGGCCGCGTTCTTCACGAGGTTCAGCAGGATCTGCACGAGCTGGTCGCGATCGCCCCAGACGGCGGGGAGCGAAGGATCGTACTCCTCGCTGATGCGCAGATGCGCGGCAAAGCCCGTCTGCGCCACGCGGCGCACATGATCCAGCACGGAATGGATGTTCACCGCCCGGCGCTCGATCGGCCGGTCGGAGAACATCTCCATCCGGTCCACCAGATTGCGGATGCGGTCTGTCTCCTCCTGGATGAGGGTGCAGAGCTCGCGGTCGCCCTCGGAGGCGCCCTGCTCCAGCAGCTGCGCCGCGCCGCGAATGCCCGAGAGCGGGTTCTTCACCTCATGGGCCAGCATCGCGGCCATGGCGGTGGCGCCGCGCGCGGCGCCCAGGAAATGCATCTGCCGGTCGAGCATGGCCGCCGTCGAGCCGTCCTGCAGGGTCAGCACCACGCCGCCCGGCATGTCGGGCATGGGCGCGCCATAGGCCGAGACGCCGTGGCGGTGCAGGCGCGGGCTTTCCAGCGTGAGGTCGTGATCGGCGACAGGGCTTTCCTGCACGCGCACCTGGCGCAGCAAGGCGAAGAGCCGGCTGTCGGGCGGCAGCATCTCGCCGAGCGGCATGTTCTGCAGCGTCTGGCTGGAATGCTGGAAGAAGATCTCGGCGGCGGGATTGGCGAAGCGGAAGCGATCCTCCGCGTCGAGCACGATGGCCGGCATGGGCAGGGCCGAGAGGATGGCCGCCGATTCCGGCATCGCGATTTGCCGCGGCCGCCGCGCGAGGGCCGCGACCTTGCCGATGACCCCCGTGGGCATCACGCAGCTTCCTGGAAGGGCTCGCTCGCCGAGGTCACGCCGCTTTCGATCAACCCGCCATAGTAGCGGCGCATCAGCTCCTCGGCCTCCTCGGGCGTCTCCACCCGGTTCACGACCGCGCGATACTCGGCGCTTCCCGGCAGGCCGCGCGAATACCAGGCGATGTGCTTGCGGGCCATGCGCACGCCATAGCCGTTGGTATGGTGCTCCAGCATCGCGTGATAGTGGCGCAGCAGGATGGCCAGCTGCTCCTCGATGGTCGGATCGGGGATGCGGATGCCCTCGTTCAGGAAGGCCGCGACCTGGCGGGGGAACCAGGGCCGGCCGTAGCAGCCCCGGCCGATCATCACGCCATCGGCATTGGCGCGGGTGAGCGCACTGGCCGCGTCGTCCACCGTGAGGATGTCGCCATTGGCGATGACGGGGATGTCCACCGCGGCCTTCACCGAGGCGATGAAGTCCCAGTCCGCCACGCCGGTGTAGAGCTGCTGGCGGGTGCGGCCGTGGATGGTGACCAGCTTGATCCCGCATTCCTGCGCGATCCGCGCCAGCTTGGGCGCGTTGAGGTTGGTGTGGTCCCAGCCCATCCGCATCTTGAGCGTGACGGGCACGTTCACGGCCTTCACCGTGGCCTCCAGGATCGCCGCCGCGCGCAGCTCGTCGCGCATCAGGGCCGAGCCGGCGCTCTGGCCGAGCGCCACCTTCTTCACCGGGCAGCCGAAATTGATGTCCACGATGGCCGCGCCGCGATCCACCACCAGCTTCGCCGCCTCGGCCATGACCGAGGGCTCGCAACCGGCCAGCTGCACCGAGGAGGGCGCGCCGAAGCCGTCGGTCTCGGCCATCTTCAGGCTCTGCCAGTTCTCGCGGACCATGGCGGCCGAGGCGATCATCTCGCTGACCACCAGCCCGGTGCCCTCGGCGCGGGCAAGCCGCCGGAAGGGCAGGTCGGTCACGCCGGACATGGGGGCCAGGATCACCGGCGTTTCGATCGTCACGTCGCGCGAGAGCGAGATCGGGCGGAGACGGGTGCTCATCATTTGTGCAGGTCTACGCAAAATGTCGCCTCACGTCCACGTCGCCCGTGGCGGCGGCATGCATTTCACCGCCCGGCTTCCGCAACCGGGGCGATCTGGCCTATGCGATGGGCGCAATGATCGCAGCACTCCTCATGGCCGCCGGGCGCGGCGAGCGCTTCGGCGCCCCCGAACCCAAGCAATATACGCTCCTCCTGGGCCGCCCCGTCCTGCGCGTGGCCGCCGAGGCGCTGCTGGCCGGCGGGCAGGTCCAGCTGCTCCAGCCGGTCTGCGCGGCCGGCGAGGAGGCGCGCATCGCGGGAATGCTGGAGGGCCTGCCCCATTTGCCCCCCGTGACCGGCGGGGCGACCCGCCAGGCCAGCGTGAAAGCCGGCCTTGCCGCCCTCGTATCCCACGGGCCCGAGGTGGTGCTCGTGCATGACGCCGCCCGCCCGATCATCCCGGCGGGCACCGTCGAGGCCCTGCTGGCCGCGCTGGAGACGAGCCCGGGCGCCATCCCCGCCCAGCCCGTCTCGGACACGCTCAAGCGCGGCGCCGAGAGCCGGATCGGCGAGACGGTGCCCCGCGCCGGCCTCTTCCGCGCCCAGACGCCCCAGGCCTTCCGCTTCGCCCCGCTCCGCGCCGCCCATGAGGCCGCGACGGCCGAGGCCACCGACGACGCCCAGCTCCTCGAATGGCAGGGGGCGGCGGTGGCGCTGGTTCCCGGCCATGAGAGCAACGTGAAAATCACCTTCCCAGAGGATCTCGCCCGCGTGGAAGCCTCCCTCCTGCCCCGCCTCCTGCCGCGCGTCGGCACCGGTTTCGACGTGCATCGCCTGGTGCCGGACCGCCCCCTCGCCCTCTGCGGCATCACCGTGCCGCATGACCTCGGGCTGGACGGGCATTCGGATGCGGATGTCGGCATCCATGCGCTCTGCGACGCCATCTACGGCGCGCTGGCCGAGGGCGATATCGGCCGCCACTTCCCGCCCTCCCAGATGAAGTGGAAGGACGCCGACAGCGCGCAGTTCCTCATCCACGCCGCCGGGCGGATCGCCGCGCGGGGGGGCATGCTGGTGAATGCCGACGTCACCCTGATCTGCGAGCAGCCCAAGATCGGCCCGCATGCCCCGGCCATGATCGCGCGGCTGGCGGAGCTGCTCGGCGTCGAGGAGAAGCGCATCGGCGTGAAGGCCACCACCTCCGAGCGGCTGGGCTTCACCGGCCGCGGCGAGGGCATCGCCGCCCAGGCCGCCGTCAGCCTGCTGATCCCGGACTGACCGCCCCCTCGCCGGCCGCTCAGGGCCGGCTGCTGACGGCCACGACGCCCAGCTCCGAAGAGCCCGAGGCGCTGGTGGCCGGGCCGGTGGGCGGCCATTGCAACGGCACGCGAACCATCTCGCGTCCCCCGGCTTCGCGCGCGACCTCGACGACGAGGCTGTACTCGCCAGGCGGAAGCGCGGCCAGGCGCGGATTCGCGGCGTCGATCACCAGCTGATGGCGGCCCGGGGCGCGCGTGGCGCCGCTGACGCCGTCGGCCGGAAGGGTCATCGCGTTCCCGGTGCGCCGCCACCATTGCCGCAGATCCTTGAGCCAGCGCTGGCCATGCTCGTTGCGCATGCGCGTGTCGTACCAGACCGACAGGCTGGCGACCGGCTCCTGCCGGCGGTTCTCCAGCCACGCCGCCAGATAGGGCCGGTGATATTCGGCAACGCTCAGCTGAGGCAGTTCGATGCTGACGCGCAACTCCGCGCCGGCGGCGGGCGCGACCGTCAGGCCGACAACGGCCAAGGCGGGAAGAAGGGAACGCATGAGGTCATCCTCGTCGGGGGGTGACGGGCCGCCGCGCCATCGCGGCGGCCCCGCTGCTGGTCAGGGCCCGCTGGTCAGGGATGGACGCCGGGCAGCGCGTCCCAGTCCGCCGCCGTCACGACGCCGTCGCGATTGAGGTCGGCGCGGTCAAAGGTGCGCTGCGCCACGGCGTCGTATTCCTCCCGGCTGATCGAGAGATTCCGGTCACGGTCGATCGACTCGAAGCGAGGGCTCGCCTGCACGATCGCCCGGAGGAAGGCGTCGTCGATCTCGCGCTCGCCATACTGCAGGCGCAGCCGGCCCGCGTATTCGGCGACGTACTCGACCTCCGACAGGCTGCCGTCCTTGTTGGCGTCCGTCCGGCGGAAGGTCTCGGCCCGAATCGGGTCGTACTCCGCCCGCGTCACCTGCCCGTCGCGGTTGGTGTCGTATTGCTGAAGGAAGGTGTCCCGGAAGCGACGGCGCGTGGCCGCGACGGCCTCCGGGCTGGGCGCCGGCTGCCCATCGGCCGGGCGGGCCGCCGGCGTGGCCGGCGCGGGGGTCTGGGCCCCAGCCGCGAAAGGACCGAACGCCGCGGCGGCGGCGATGGTGAGGCCAGCGGCAAGAATAAATCGTTTCGTCATCCAAATTACCTTTCAGGAAGCTGTTCGGGACCATAGCGGCAGAATCTCGATATGCAAATGAGACTCACTCGCATTGCAAATAAGAATCATTATCACTAATGAGCACATCGGGTTGGGCAGAGCGAATGCCCATGAACATGAAAACGCAAAGGATTCCGATTGTGCGGCGAAGCCACATCAGCGCTCTCAGATACGCATTCGTAACAACTGCGCTCTATGCCGTGGGCAATCTGGGGGCAGCAGCCCAACAGCCGCCGATCGATCCGGGAAGCCTTCAGTTACCTCAGGTCCATGTGCATGGTGACGCCGGGGACGAGGCCTTCGAGACGCCCGCGGCGGTCAGCACCGTCCAGCCCGACCGGCTGCTGCCGGGCGCCGACACGAACCGGCTGCTCGACACGGTGCCGGGCGCCACCGCCGCCGGCTTCGCCTCGCAGCCCGGCATTGCGGTGAACATGCGCGGCATGGAAGGCTTTGGCCGCGTCAACATGATGGTGGAGGGCATCCGCCAGAATTTCCGCAATGCGGGGCATGAGGGCGGCTCCTTCGCCTATGTCGACCCGAATTTCCTGGCCGGCATCGACGTCGAGCGCGGCGCCGTCACCGGCCGCGGCGGCATGGGCGCCCTGGTCGGCGCGGTGAACTTCCGCCTTCTCGACGTCGAGGACATCCTGCGCCCCGGCCAGAACATCGGCGGCCGCGCGACGGGCATGACCGGCTCGAACGGCTACCAGTGGAACACCAGCCTCGTCACCGCCGCACGCCTGGGCAACGGCGTCAGTGTGCTCGGCGGCTTCAGCGGCCGGGAGAACTCCCGCTTCAAGAATGGCGACGGCGTGACCGTGCCCAATACCGAGCAGTCGCTGCGCTCGGGCATCGCGCGAATCAACTGGCAGCCCAACGAGGAGCACCGCATCTCCCTGCTGGCAAATGTCTACGAGAACCGTTTCACCTCGAACTTCTACGACCAGAACATCCAGTCGAACCTCGTGCGGCTGGGCTACCGCTACCAGCCGACCGGCAACCCGCTGGTCGACCTCGACGCGGCCGTGGCGTGGAACCAGATCCGGATGAACAACTACCTGACGGAGGCGGGCAATTTCTCGGCCACCGCCTCGGGGCGCCGCATCGTCAACGACTCCTACCAGGGCCACATCTCCAACACGTCGCGCTTCGCGCTCGGCAGCGTGGGGGTGAACTGGGAGTACGGTCTCCAATACGCGACGGACGACGCCAAGAGCCGCAAGGGCGGGGTGAACGGCGACGGCTCGCTGGACCTGTTCGGCGCCTATTCGCGCGCCACCTTCAGCCGCGGCATCTTCAGCTTCACCCAGGGCCTGCGCTACGACCACTATTCGCTGAACGGCTCGGGCTTCGCCAACCCGGCCCTCGGTCCGGTCCCGGTGACCGGCGCCTACACCACCAATTCCGGCGAGGGCCGCGTGAGCCCGCGCTTCACCCTGGCGGTGCAGGCGCTGAGCTGGCTGCAGCCCTATGTCAGCTACGGCTGGACCTTCCGTCCGCCGACCATCGCCGAGACCATGTATTCCGGCCCGCACACCGCCGGTGGCGCCTCGACCCTCTACCCGAACCCCTTCCTGCGTCCCGAAACGTCGCAAGGCTGGGAGGTCGGCACGAACGTCCTGCGGCGCAACCTTCTCACCGAGGGCGACCGGCTGCGCTTCAAGGTCGCCTATTTCGACAACGACGTCGAAGACCTCATCAACCTCGTCAACATCCGGGGCACCGTCGGGCGGACGGCCTATTCCTACTCTTTCTACAACAACGTGCCCGGCACCAGCCGCCTGCGCGGCGTCGAGCTCGAGGGCGGCTACGACATGGGCGTCGCCTACATCAACCTGAACTACACCAACACCAACATCAGCTACGCCAACGGCGCCGATCGCAGCTTCCTGCCGCGCAACAATCTGCTGGTGGATGCCGGCGTGCGGCTGATGGACCGCCGCCTGACGCTGGGCGGGCGGGTCCGCTCGGTCGGCAGCACCCAGAGCGCCACGACGACCGGCACGACCTCGCCCATCCCGGGCTACACGACGGTGGACCTCTACGCCTCCTACCGCCCGATCGACCGGCTCACGCTGTTCGTGAATGCGACGAACATCGGCAACACCGTCTACACCGTGCCGGCGGCCGAGACGATCGGCGGCGGTCGCGGCGCGACCGTCATCGGCGGCGCCACCCTCACCTTCTGAGCGTGACGCAGATGATCCCCGCCCCACTCTTCGGCGTCATCGAGCGGCTTCAGGGCGACCTGCCCTGGGGTTCGCTCCTCGACGCCGGGACAGGGATGAAATCCGCCCTCTGGGCGGGCGGCCTCCGGACGGAGCGATGGACGGCGGTCACCGCCGATCCCGGCCATCTCGCCGAGACCCGGGCCGGCCTTCGGGAGCCGCTCCGCCCGCAGGACCGGCTGGTCGCGGGCAACTGGACCGACCCGGCCCTGCTGGCCGGCGAAGTCCATGACACCGTGCTCGCGGAATACCTTCTCGGCGCGGTGGAGGGCTTTTCCCCGTACTTCCAGGAGCGGCTCTTCGCGCGGCTGCGGCCGCTCGTCGGGCGGCGGCTCTATGTCGTCGGGCTGGATCCCTATGTCTCGGGATCCGCCGAGGGCGAAGCCGGTCGCCTCGTCCAGGCGATCGGGCGCTTCCGCGACGGCTGCGCGCTGCTGGCCGGCGAGACGCCCTATCGCGAATTTCCGGCGGAATGGGCGCTGGAGCGGCTGGAGCAGGCCGGCATGCGCATCCTCTTCGCCCAGCGCTTCCCCAACCACTACACGATGGAATGGGTGGAGATGCAGCTCGCCACCAGCCAGGCGCTCATGGAGCGGATCGCCGACCGCGGGCTGGCGCGGGCGCTCTCGGCCCAGGCCGGGAAACTGCGCAGGAAGGCCTCGGCCATGATCGGCCGGCTCGGCTGCCTCGCCTATGGGGCGGATTACGTCGTGGCGGCGGAGCCCGGGTGAAAAAAAGCGGCCGTCCTCCGGGAAAGGGCGGCCGCCAGGTCATGAATTTGGAAGGAGAGTTCGGTCCCACTCAATCATTTGAACCAGCTTCCAATTACTGGCTGCCCCCCCTCGATCAAAGTCTGTTTTCGTCACCCGCCGCGTCAGTTAATTGGTCCCCCGGCCGGTTCTCCCTTAGTCTCGGGTTGAATCGAGGGAGCCCGAAAAAATGTCCGCACAGCATGACGCCGCCATCATCGGATGGGCCCATAGCCGCTTCGGCAAGCTGGAGGAGGCGCCGGACGCCGAGGCGCTGATCGGCCTCGTCGCGCGCCAGGCCATCGCCGATGCCGGGCTGGAGCCCCATGAGATCGATGCCGTCTTCCTCGGCACCTTCAATGGCGGCTTCCAGCAGCAGGACTTCCCCGCCTCCCTGGTTTTCCAGGCCGTGCCCGAGCTGCGCTTCAAGCCCGCCACCCGCTTCGAGAACGCCTGCGCCACCGGCAGCGCCGCCATCCACGGCGCACTCGACTTCCTGGGGGCGAAGCGCGGCAAGGCCACGCTGGTGGTGGGCGTGGAGAAGATGACCTCCACCCCCGGCCCGCGCGTGGGCGAGATCCTGCTCTCCGCCTCCTATCTCAAGACCGAGGCCGGCATCGAGGCGGGCTTCGCCGGCGTCTTCGGCCGCATCGCCGAGGCCTATTTCCAGCGGCATGGCGACGCCTCGGACGCGCTGGCCGCCATCGCCGCCAAGAACCACCGCAACGGCGTCGACAACCCCTATGCCCAGATGCGCAAGGACCTCGGCTACGACTTCTGCCGCAACGAGAGCGAGAAGAACCCCTATGTCGCGCGCCCGCTCAAGCGGACGGATTGCAGCCTGGTCTCGGACGGCGCGGCCGCCATCGTGATCGCCGAGGGCGACGTGGCGTCCAACGCCCGCCGCGCCGTGCGCTTCCGCGCGACCGCCCAGGTGAACGACTTCCTGCCCATCGCCCGGCGCGACATCATCCGCTTCGAGGGCGCGAAGGAGGCCTGGGCACGGGCGCTCGACACCGCCGGGATGAGCCTGCTGGACCTCTCCTTCGCCGAGGTCCATGACTGCTTCACCATCGCCGAGCTGATCGAATACGAGGCCATGGGCCTCACCCCCGAGGGCCAGGGCAGCCGCGCCGCGCTGGAGGGCTGGACCGCCCGCGACGGCCGACTGCCCGTCAACCGTTCCGGCGGATTGAAGTCCAAGGGGCATCCGATCGGCGCCACTGGCGTTTCCATGCACGCCCTCGCCGCCATGCAGCTCACCGGCGAGGCGGGCGATATGCAGCTTCCCAAGGCCGACCGGGCCGGCGTGTTCAACATGGGGGGAGCGGCCGTCGCGAATTATGTGAGCATCCTCGAACGCGCCTGACGCGCAAAGGGCCCTTGAAGTGCGGATGGACAACGAGCGCGAAAGCGCGAACCTCGAGGACCGCCGCGGCGGTGGCGGCGGCGGCGGCGGCGGATTCCAGATCGGCCGGGCCGGCGGGATCGGCGGTTTCGGGCTGGTCGCGGTCATCGTCATCTCGCTGCTCTTCGGCGTCGACCCCAGCGTCATCCTGAGCGGGCTGGAGGGCGGCGGCGCGCCCAGCTCCGGCTACCAGCAGCAGACCCAGGAGGCGCGCGGCCCCGCCCCGCCGCAGGACGACCCTTCGGCGCGCTTCGTCAGCCGCGTGCTGGCGAGCACCGAGGATGTCTGGACCGCCGAATTCGCCAGGGCCGGGCGGCAATACCAGGCCCCGCGGCTCGTGCTCTTCTCGGGCGCGGTGCAATCGGGCTGCGGGGCGGCGCAATCGGCGATGGGGCCGTTCTACTGCCCTAACGACCAGCGCGTTTACCTCGATCTCTCCTTCTTCCGCGAGATGTCCCAGCGCCTCGGCGCGCCGGGCGATTTCGCCCAGGCCTATGTCGTGGCGCATGAGGTCGGCCATCACGTGCAGAACCTGCTCGGCATCCTCAGCCGCAACCAGCAGGCGCAGCAGGCGTCGAGCCAGCGCGACGCCAATGCCATCTCGGTGCGGACCGAGCTGATGGCCGATTGCCTGGCCGGATTCTGGGCGCGGCGGGCGAATGAGATGCGCAACATCCTCGAGCAGGGCGATATCGAGGAAGGCATGGGCGCGGCGGCCGCCGTGGGCGACGATCGCCTTCAGTCGCGCGGCGGACGCGGACAGGTGGTGCCCGAGAGCTTCACCCATGGCAGCAGCGCGCAGCGGGTGCAGTCGTTCAAGACGGGCATGGCCGCGCAGGACCCAGGGGCCTGCGTCAACCGGCGCTGAGATGCGAGGAGGGAGCTCCCGCCCCCTCCTCGCCTGCCAGCCTGTCGTTTTCCGAGCATCTTCACCCGATCGAGCCAAGCAGCTCGATCGGGAGCTGCTCTAATCGGCGTTGGCCCCGGTCAGGCGCACCAGCTCCTCCATGAGCACCACGTCCTGGCGCTGCAATTCGGCCATGGCCGCCGCATCCCCGCCGGCCGGGATATAGCCAAGCTGCTCCAGCCGCTCCTTCGTGCGGGGCGTGCGGACCGCCTCGGCGATAGCGGCGGACATGCGCTGGACGATCGGCTGCGGTAGGTTGGCCGGGCCGAAGATGCCGATCCAGCTGCTGAAGTTGTAGCCGGGCACCGTCTCGGCGATCGTGGGGAGGTCCGGCAGGCTCGCCACCCGTTCCGAACGCGTGATGCCGAGCGGGCGCACCTGCGAGGAGCGCACGAAGGGCAGCACCTCCACCGCGGGCGCGAAGAGGACGTCGATCCGTCCGGCGATCAGGTCGGCCATGGCCGGCGCGCCGCCGCGATAGGGCACGTGGGTGAACTGCACCCCCGCCCGCTGCTCGAAGAGCGCGCCCGCGAAATGCTGCGTGCTGCCGGGGCCGCTGGTGCCCATGTTCAGCTTGCCGGGATTGGCCTTCGCATGGGCGATGAACTCGGTGACGTTGCGCGCGGGAACCGAGGGATGCACCGCCAGTATGGCGCCGCCGAGCACCACCAGCGAGACGGGCGTGAAGTCCCGCACCACGTGGAAGCCCATGTTGCGATACAGGAACTGATTGGTGGCATGGGTGCCGACCGAAGCGACCACGAAGGTGTAGCCGTCGGGCGCGCTGCGCGCGACGAATTCGGAGCCGATATTGCCCGCCGCGCCCACGCGATTCTCGATGACGACGGGCTGTTCCAGCAGGCCTGAGATGGCTTCGGCGACGACACGGCCGGAGGTGTCGGTGCTGCCGCCGGGCGCGAAGCCCACGACGAAGCGGATCGGGCGATCGGGCTTCCAGGGCGTCTGGGCCTGGGCAAGCGCGGGCAGGAAGGGCGTGGCGGCGAGGCCTCGCGCGAAGGCGCGACGGTTCATGATTCATTTCCTCCGGACCGGGTTTAATTGTCCCGGCATGCGAGGATCATAATAGCTTTCTGGCTAAGGTGCCTATGCCCCCGCCAGGACCAGGGCGGCGTGGTCCCGCCCTTCCTCGACGGCATGACACGCCACAAGGGCGTCCTGGGCCGGCTTCATCACCGGCACTTCCGTCCGGCAGCGCTGATTGGCCAGCGGGCAGCGCGGATGGAAGGTGCAACCCGGCGGCGGGGAGATCGGGCTCGGCACCTCGCCCCCCACAGGAATGCGCTGACGCCCGGTCATCTCCAGGTCCGGGATCGCCTCCATGAGGGCGCGCGTATAGGGATGGCGCGGCCGTTCGAAGAGGGATTCCGCCGGCGAGAGCTCGACCAGCTTGCCCAGATACATCACGCCGATGCGGTCGCTGACCTGGCGCACCACGGCGAGGTTGTGGCTGATGAACAGGAAGGTCAGCCCCAGGCGCTGCTGCAGTTCCTTCATGAGATTCAGGATCTGCGCCTGCACCGAGACGTCCAGCGCCGAGGTGGGCTCGTCGCAGACCAGGAACTCCGGGTTGGAGCTGAGCGCGCGCGCGATCGAGATGCGCTGGCGCTGCCCGCCCGAGAATTCATGCGGATACTTCTGGCCGTCCAGCGGCGAGAGACCGACCTGCGTCAGCAGTTCGCCGACGCGGGCGAGAATGGCCTTCTTGTCCTTCAGCAGGCCGAAGGCGCGGATCGGCTCGGCCACGATGTCCACCACGCGCCAGCGCGGGTTCAGCGAGGCGTAGGGATCCTGAAAGATCATCTGCATGCGGCTGCGCTGCGTGGAATCCGCACGCGCCTTCGACAGGTCCTGCCCGTCGAAGAGCACCGTGCCGTAGCTCGGCCCATAAAGCCCGACGACGAGGCGCGCGACGGTGGATTTCCCGCAGCCGGACTCACCCACGAGGCTGAGGGTGGTTCCCGTCGGGATGGCGAAGGAAATGCCGTCCACCGCCCGCAGGGTGCGCTTGCCCTCGCGGGCGATGAGGCGCTGGAGCAGCGGCTTGGACACGTCGAAATGCCGCGCGACGTTCTGCACTTCCAGCATCGGCGCGGCGCTCATGCCGAGGCCCCTTCGGCATAGAGCCAGCATGCGGCGCGGGTGGTGCCCGCATCCATCAGCTCGGGCCGCTCGACCAGACAACGGTCGAAGACTTTCGGGCAGCGCGGATTGAAGGCGCAGCCGCGCGGAATGGCCGAGAGCCGAGGCATGGCGCCGTCGATCTGCTGGAGCCGTTCCACCCGCCGGTCGAGCGGCGGGATGGAGCCCATCAGCCCCTGCGAATAGGGATGGCGCGCATGGCGCACCAGCTGACGCACCGGGCCGATCTCGCTGATGCGGCCGGCATACATCACGGCCACGCGGTCGGCCGTCTCGGCGATGACGCCCATGTCGTGCGTGACGAGCATCATGGCGGTGCCCTTCTCCCGGGCGAGCGTCTTCAGCATGGCGATGACCTGCGCCTGGATGGAAACGTCGAGCGCGGTCGTCGGCTCGTCGGCGACGATCAGCTTGGGCTCGGCGCACAGCGCCAGCGCGATGACCACGCGCTGGCGCATGCCGCCCGAGAATTCATGCGGATAGCTGTCGATGCGCTCGCGCGCGGCGGGGATGCCGACGAGCTCCAGCCAGCCGATCGCCTTCTCGCGCGCCTCGCCGGGGCCGACGGGCAGGTGCGTGGTGATCGTCTCCACCAGCTGCCGGCCGATGGTGTAGAGCGGGTTCAGCGTGGTCAGCGGGTCCTGGAAGATCGCGCCGATCTGGCGGCCGCGGATGCGGCGCATCTTCTCATAGGGCAGGTTGTCGATGCGCTGGCCCTCGAGCAGGACCTGGCCGGAGGCGATGCGCCCCGGCGGCTCCAGCAGTCCGATGATGGCGGCGCCGGTCATGGATTTGCCTGCCCCGCTCTCGCCCACCACGCCGAGCACCTCGCCCGGCGCGATCTCGAAGGACACGTCGTCCAGCGCGACCAGCGTGCCGCGGCGCGTGGGGAACTCCACGCGCAGATTCTTCACTTGCAGCAGGGACATGTCAGCGCAGCTTCGGGTTGAGGGCGTCGCGCAACCAGTCGCCCAGCAGGTTGACGGAGAGCACCATCACGATCAGCGCGATGCCGGGGAACATCGCGATCCACCACTCGCCGCTGAACAGGAAGTCGTTGCCGATGCGGATGAGCGTGCCCAGCGAGGGCTGCGTCGGCGGCACACCGACGCCAAGGAAGGAGAGCGTCGCCTCCGAGAGGATCGCGAAACTCAGGTTCAGCGTGGCGATGACCAGCACCGGCGACATGACGTTGGGCAGCACGTGGCTGCGCATGATGCGCAGCGGCGAGAGCCCGATCACGCGGGCCGCCTGCACATATTCCTTGTTGCGCTCGACCAGCGTCGAGCCGCGCACGGTGCGGGCGAATTGCGGCCAGTTGGAAATGCCGATGGCGAAGATCACGACGAAGAGCGCGATCTGGTCATGCACCTCGCGCGGCACGGCGGCGCGGACCACGCCGTCCACCAGCAGCGCGACGAGGATGGAGGGAAAGGTCAGCTGGATATCGGCGATGCGCATCAGCAGCGAATCCACCTTGCCGCCCATATAGCCCGCCACCAGCCCGACCGTGACGCCGACCAGCGTCGAGAAGATGACCGCGCAGAAGCCCACCATCAGCGAGACGCGCGCGCCGTACATGATGGCCGAGAGCATGTCGCGGCCCTGGTCGTCCGTGCCGAGCAGATAGACCGGATCGCCTTCCGCCTCCCAGGACGGCGGCTTGAAGGCGTCCATCAGCTGGAGCGAGGCCAGGTCGAAGGGATTGTGCGGCGCGATGAAGGAGGCGAAGAGCGCGCCCACCACGCAGACCAGCGCCACGATGGCCGAGATGACCGTGACCGGCGAGCTCCTGAAGCTCCACCAGATGTCGGAATCGAAGAAGGCCTTCATCAGTGGCCACCCCCGCGACCGACGCGTAGTCGGGGGTCCACCGCGTAATAGAGCAGGTCCACGATCAGGTTGATGGTGACGAAGACCATCGCGATCAGCATCAGATAGGCCGCCATGACGGGGATATCGGCCGAACCCACGCTCTGGATGAAGAGCAGCCCCATCCCCGGCCACTGGAACACCGTCTCCGTGACGATGGCGAAGGCGATGATGGAGCCGAGCTGCAGGCCGGCGATCGTGATCACCGGCACCAGCGTGTTCTTCAGCGCATGTCCGAAATAGATGGACCGGTTGGGCAGGCCGCGGGCGCGGGCGAACTTGATGTAGTCGGTGCGCAGCACCTCCATCATCTCGCTGCGCACGAGGCGCATGATGAGCGTCAGCTGCAACAGCCCCAGCGTGATCGCCGGCAGGATCATCGCCTTGAGGCCCGAGAGGGTCAGGAAGCCCGTGGTCCACCAGCCGATCCGCACCACGTCGCCCCGCCCGAAGCTCGGCAGCCAGCCGAGCCAGACGCTGAAGACGAGGATGAGCAGGATGCCGATGAGGAAGGTCGGGAGCGAGACGCCGACCAGGCTGAAGGTCAGCAGGAAGCGGCTTAGCCAGGAATGGCGGAAGAGGCCGGTATAGATGCCCATCGGCACGCCGACGCAGAGCGAGATGAAGGCGGCGCAGAGCGCCAGCTCCAGCGTCGCCGGCGCGCGCTCGGCGATCAGCTCCGCGACGGGGCGCGAGAGGCGGTAGGACAGGCCGAACTGCCCCTGGGCCGCGTTCCAGATGAACTTGGCGAATTGCACGAAGAAGGGTTCGTCCAGGCCGAGGTCGTGCACGAGGGCGGCCCGCTGCGCCTCGGTGAAGTCCTGCCCCAGCATGATCGACACGGGATCACCGACATAGGCGAACATGGCGAAGGAGATGAGCGAAACGACGAACATCACCGGCAAAGCCTGAAGGATGCGCGAGACGACGAAGGAGAACATCAGGCAGGATTCCGGCTGGAAGTTTTCTTCAATTCATGGTCGCCCATCGAAAATACGGCTGGTTGTTCGCCATGTGCGGGATGTCGAGCGTGGCACGCATCGCCCAGGGAATCATCTGGTGGTGCAGCGGAATATTCGGCACGTCCTCGCGGTAGAGACGCAGCGCCTCACGGATCGTGGCCGCGCGGGTGTCGCCGGTCTCGACCTTCATGCGCTGGATCAGGGCGTCCATCGCCGGGTTGGAATAGCGGCCGTAATTCCAGATACCGTCGCCCTGCGCGCCGTTGCGCGTCGCGATCAGCGACTGGAAGGAATAGAGCGCATCCAGCGTCGGCACGCCCCAGCCGAGCAGATAGATGCTCGTGTCGTCGCGCTGGATCTTCGCGAAGAAGGGGCCGAGCGGCAGCGAGTTGATCCGCGTCCGCACGCCGGCCCGCGCCCACATGGCCGCGACCGCCTGGCAGATCTGCTCATCGTTGATGTAGCGGTTGTTCGGGCAGTCGAGCGTGATTTCGAAGCCATTGGGATAGCCGGCCTCGGCGAGCAAGGCGCGGGCGCGCGCCGCATCGAAGGGCAGGCGCACATCCTCCTCGCGCACCCAGCCGTTCACCTGCTCGGGGAAAAGCGTGCCGGTGGGAACGCTCTGGCCGCGCATGGTCGTGCGGTGGATCGCGTCGATGTCGATCGCCTGATAGAGCGCCTGGCGCACCCGCAGATCCCGGAAGGGATTGCGCCCCGTCACGTTGGAATAGAGTAGCTCGTCGCGCGCCGTATCCATGGCGAGGAAGATGGTCCGGACCTCCGGCCCTTCCTGCACCCGCAGCGCCGGCTGGGCGCGCAGCCGCTGGAGGTCCTGCAGCGGCGGATCCAGCACGAAGTCCACCTCATTGGACAGCAAAGCGGCGATGCGCGTCGCGTCCGAGGCGATCGGCCGGAAGACGATCTCCGTCACGTTGCCGCCATTGGCCGGCAGCTGCCATCCCCACCAGTCGGTGTTGCGCACCAGAACCGTGCGCACATCGGGCTCGCGCGACTGGAGGCGATAGGCGCCGGTGCCGTTGGCGTTGCGGGTGGTATGCATCTCCTCGCGCTGGCGGGTGTTCTGCGGGCGCGGGGCGTTGTTCCGCTCGCTCCAGCCGCGCGACATCATCATCACGCTGGCGAGCTTGTTGGGCAGGATCGGGTCCGGCGCCTTGGTGACGATGTCGACCGTCAGCGCGTCGACGGCGACGGCGCGCTCGATCGTGTCGACGAAGATGCCGAAATTGCTCGTCGGCGCCAAAGCGCGGGTGATGCTGAAGACGACGTCGTCGCTGGTGAAAGCCTCGCCCTCGTGGAAGCGCACGCCCGGCCGCAGCGTGAAGCGCCAGCGATGGGGCTCCTCCTGCCGCCAGGCGGTGGCGAGGCCGGGCTCAAGCCCCAGCTGGCGGTTGCGCTGGATGAGGCTGTCGTAGATCTGCTGAAGCACCATCGTGACGGTGCCGACATTCTGGCTGTGCGGATCCATGGTGTTGGGATCGCCGCTGGCAGCCCAGCGGACCGTTCGCGCCTGCCCATTCGCCATCCAGATGGACGAGAGTGCCACGGCCAGGGCCGTGATTCGAAGCATTCGCATCTAAGCCGTCCCCCGCCGGAATGTTATCCGGTCGACTTCCGCTATAGGGGCTGGCGCGGCTCCGTGGAAGTCTCATCGCGCTGACCCGTCGACCATTCCTTGATGAGCGAATAGCCGAGCGCCAGCAGCACGGGCCCCAGGAACAATCCCAGGAAACCAAAGGCGAAGACGCCGCCCAGCGCGCCGAGGATCGTCAGCAGCAAAGGCAGGTCCGCGCCGCGCGCGATCAGCCAGGGGCGGATGAAGTTGTCGACCGACGAGATCCCCGCCGCGCCATAGACCAGCATGAAGATGCCCCAGCCGATGCTGCCCGAGGCCAGCAGCCAGATCGCCGCCGGCAACCAGACCAAAGGCGCGCCCACGGGCAGGATGGAGATGACGCCCGCGATCACGCCCAGCAGCACCGGCTGCGGCACGCCGGAAATCCACAGGCCGATGAAGGTCATGAAGCCCTGCACCACGGCCGTTCCGAGCAGCCCGTAGACCACGCCGCGCGTCACGTTTCCCGTGAGATCCCACAGCGGCTGCGCCCGCGGGCCCGCGACCTGCTCCAGCAGGGAATAGGCGTGCTTCGCCAGCGCCTCGCCGTCGCGATAGATGAAGAAGGCGAGCAGGATGGCGATCAGCATCTCCGCGATGCCGGAAAGCAGGGCCAGGAGCAGGCCAAGCAGGGTCTGGGCGATGGTCCCGGCATAGGGGCGGAACACCGCGACGATGCTGAAGGTGTCGCCGGCCACGGCCTGCCACCAGGTGCTCAGACGCTCGCCCACCAGGGGAATGGAGAGGAAGACGCCGGAGAGATCGGGCAGTCCTTCGGAGAAGACGCGCTCGATCCAGTTGCGGATGCCATCGATGTCCTCGCGGCTCACCGGCGTCGCGAAGACCAGCGGCAGGCCGATCACCAGGAACTCGACGGAGACCATGATCACCGCGGCCGTGTTGGGGCCGAGCTTCAGCCGGTCGGTCAGCATCCGATAGGCCGGCCAGGTGCAGAAGACCAGAATGACGGCCCAGAGCAGCGATGAAATGAACGGCTTCAGTACCAGGAAGCAACCCGCCGCCAGGGCCGCCGCCCCCACCAGTGCCACGAGCCGTGCCAGTTGTTGCTTGCCGCTTTCCATCAGAACCCTTTGCCCGGAACCGGCTTGCGCTACAATGCAGATGTGAACGTCCTCGCTCCTCCCCGGCCCAGACTGTCCATCGAGGTCGTCTTCGACCTGGTCTGCCCCTGGTGCTACCTCGGCATCCGGCGGCTGATGCGCGTCCTGGCCGGGCGGCACGACATCCAGCCGGACATTCAGTGGCGCCCGTTCCTGCTAAACCCCGAGATCGCGCCGGGGGGCATCCCCCGTCAGGACTGGCTGACCCGGAAATTCGGCGGCGAGGACCGTGCGCGGCGCCTGCACGGCACCATCGCCGAGCTCGGCCTCGCCGAGGGCATCCACTTCCGATTCGACCTCGTCCGCCGCATCCCCGCCAGCCTGGACGCCCACCGGCTGCTGCGCTGGGCCGCGCGGCAGGACAATGCGGACCTGCTGGTGGAGCGGATCTTCTCCGCCTATTTCTGCGAGGGCCTGGATATCGGCCAGCACGCCACCCTGGCCATGCTGGCGGGCGAGCAGGGCTTCGATGCCGCCGCCGCCCAGCGCTTCCTCGCCGGGCCGGGCGAGATGGAATGGGTGCATCTGGAAAACCTGCGGGCGCACCGGCTGGGGATCAACGGAGTGCCTTGCTTCCTGGTGGAGGGCGAGCACGCCATCGCCGGCGCCCAGGAGCCCGAGGTACTGGAACGGCTCATCGAGGTCGCGCTGGCCTTCTGACTTTGTCAGTCTTTTTAGAAGAATTTATTGCGCGACCCATATAATTTTCCCTGCCAGACTGACGTCGCTTCCCAAATCCCGATCTTTGGTCGCAACACGTCATTTCCCGGGGTGCTCGCAGTGATTTCTTTTCATCGCGCCTTCCGACTGGCTTTCGTCGTGCCCTTGCTGGCCGCCTTGCCGCTCGCCGCCCAGGCGCAGGACGCCCTCCCGCGCATGCATGCCGGCGAGACCGCCGCGACCTGGCTCAGCGAGTTGCGCGGCGGCCTGACCTGGCACGATCCTGCCTGGCTGGCCGGCGGGCGCGAGAGCGGCCTCGACATCAATGGGGAACTGCTCTTCGTGACGCCCCTCCCCCGCGCCTGGGCCGAGAGCCTCTCGCCGAGCTGGCGCTGGTTGGCCACGCCCCGTCCGCATCTCGGCTTCACCGCCAATACCTCGGGCAATACCAGCTCGGGCTATTTCGGCGCGACCTGGAGCGTGCCTCTCGCCCACGATGTCTTCCGGCGCGGCGACGCCATCCGCCTGGATCTCTTCGGCGGCGGCGCCGTGCATGACGGGCTGCGCAACACGCATCTGACCGACCGCAAGGCGCTGGGGAGCAGCCTGCTGTTCCGCGGCGGCGGCGAGATCGGCTACCAGTTCACGCCGCGCCACTCGGTCGCGCTCTTCATCGACCACATGTCCAATGGCGGGCTGTCGCGGAGCAATGAGGGGCTGAACACGGTCGGCCTGCGATTCGGCCTGGGGTTCTGAGCGGCGCATCGCCGCAGCGTCACGCCGCCTGGGCCTGCAGGGCCACTTCCAGCAGCTTCGCCACGAGCCCACGCGCGGCCTTCACGCGCGCCTCGAAGGGCAGTTCGCGCAGCAGGGCCAGCTTGTGGTCGGGCCGCAGGTTCACCAGCCCCTTCTGGCTGGAGACCCAGGCCACCAGCCCGGCCGGATTGGCGAAGCGGTTCTTGTGGAAGGCGACCACCACGCCCTTCGGCCCGGCATCCACCTTCTCCACCCCCGCCGCGCGGCATTGCAGCTTCAGCGCCACGACCTGCAGCAGGTTCTCGGTCTCGACCGGGATGGGCCCGAAGCGATCGGCCAGCTCGGCGGCGATCGCCTCGACCTCGGCATCCGTCATCAGCGCGCCGATGCGCCGGTACAGGCCGAGCCGCACGGGCAGCTCCGCCACATAGCTCTCGGGGATCAGCACCGGCAGGCCGAGATTGATCTGCGGGGTGAAGCTGCCCTCGGTCTCACGATGCTTGCGCGAACCGGCGCGCAGATCGGCCACGGCCTCCTCCAGCATCTCCTGGTAGAGCTCGATGCCGACCTCGCGGATCTGGCCCGACTGCTCCTCGCCCAGCAGATTGCCCGCGCCCCGGATATCGAGATCGTGGCTGGCCAGGGTGAAGCCGGCGCCCAGATTGTCGAGCGTCTGCATCACCTCCAGGCGCTTCTGCGCGGTGGGCGAGAGGCGGTGGTGCGGCGGCCAGGTCAGATAGGCATAGCCGCGCTGCTTGCCGCGCCCCACGCGCCCGCGCAGCTGGTAGAGCTGGCCCAGCCCGAACATGTCCGCGCGGTGGATGAACAGCGTGTTCACGGCGGGCATGTCCAGCCCGCTCTCGACGATATTGGTCGCCAGCAGGATGTCGTACTTGCCGTCGCCGAACTCGGTCATCACCTGTTCGAGCTCGGTGGGCGCAAGGCGGCCATGGGCCTGGACCACGCGCGCATCGGGCGCGATCTCGACCAGGCGCTCGGACATGCGCTGCATGTCCTCGATCCGCGGCACGACGCAGAAGATCTGCCCGCCGCGGAAGCGCTCGCGCTGCACCGCCTCGCGCAGGACGAGGCCGTCCCAGGGCATGATGAAGGTGCGCACGGCCAGGCGATCCACCGGCGGCGTCGCGATCACGCTCATCTCGCGCACGCCCGAGAGCGCCATCTGCAGGGTGCGCGGGATGGGCGTGGCGGTGAGCGTCAGAACATGAACGCCGGCCTGGAGGTCCTTCAGGCGTTCTTTGTGCTTCACGCCGAAATGCTGCTCCTCGTCAACGATGACGAGGCCGAGATCGGCGAACTGGATCGTCTTGCCCAGCAGCGCATGGGTGCCGACCACGATGTCGATGGAGCCATCGGCGAGGCCGGCTTTCACGGCAGCCGCCTCCTTGCCCGTCACCATGCGCGAGAGCTGGGCCACCTTCACCGGCAGGCCGGCGAAGCGCGCGGTGAAGGTGCGATGATGCTGGCGGGCCAGCAGCGTCGTGGGCACGACCACCGCCACCTGCACCCCGGCCATGGCGACGGTGAAGGCGGCGCGCAGCGCGACCTCCGTCTTGCCGAAGCCGACGTCGCCGCAGATGAGGCGGTCCATCGGTTTGCCGGCCGCGAGATCCTCCAGCACGTCGGCGATGGCGCGGGCCTGGTCGTCGGTCTCGACATAGGGGAAGCGCGCGCAGAACTCGTCCCAGCTGCCTTCGGGCGGCGCCATGATGGGCGCCTCGCGCGTCTGGCGTTCGGCCGCGATGCGGATGAGCGCGGAGGCCATGTCCGCGATGCGCTGCTTGGCCTTGGATTTTCTCGCCTGCCAGGAGGCCCCACCGAGCTTATCGAGCGCGACGCCCGCGGTCTCGCTGCCAAATCGGGAAAGAATCTCGATGTTCTCGACGGGGACGAAGAGCTTGTCGCCGCCGTCATAGATCATCCGCAGGCAGTCATGCGGCGCGCCGCTCACCTCGATGGTGGCGAGGCCGTCATAGCGCCCAATGCCGTGGTCCTGATGGACCAGCAGGTCCCCCACCTCGATCTGGGTGGCGTCGGCGATGAACTGGTCGGCGCGCTTCTTGCGGCGCGGCGGGCGGGCGATGCGCTCGCCCAGCAGGTCCTGCTCGGCGGCGATGGAGATGTTGTCGGCCGTGAAGCCGCGTTCCAGCCCCAGGATGCCGACGCCCACCGTGCCGGGCGTGAGCTTCTGGAACTGATAAAAATCCTCGACGGGCTCGGCCGCGACGCGGTTCTCGCGCAGCAGCGTGACCAGCCGCTCGCGCGAGCCGCGCGTCCAGGCGGCCAGCATGGGCTGGCGGCCACGTCCGCGCTCGGTCTCGGCATGGGCGCCATAGGCGGAGAAGAGGTTCTCGCCCGCCTGGCGGATCTCGGTGAAGAGCCGCCCTGCCCGCCCGCCGGCGTCATAGCCCGCCGCGCCATCCGGTTTGTGGAAGGGGGAGAAATTGAGGCGCTTGCCGCCCGCGAGCATCGCGTCCCAGCCGGCCTGATCCAGATAGAGCATCTTCGGCGGGGCGGGCCGGTAGGGCACCTCGCCCTCGCTGATCCGCGCGGGGATGCGGCGGGCCTCGTAATGGTCCTGGATCATCTCCAGCCGCGCGGCCAGGGCCTCGTCGGCCTGGGAATCGAGGCTCACCGACGCGCCGGGCAGGTAGTCGAGCAGCGTCTCCATATGGTCGTGGAAGAGCGCCGCCCAGTGCTCCATCCCCGGATGCCGCCGCCCCGCGCTGATGGAGGCATAGAGCGGGTCTTCCGCCGCCGCATTGCCGAAGAGCTCGCGATACTCCGCCCGGAAGCGCTCGATGGAGGGCTGGTCGAGGAAGACCTCGCCCACCGGGCGCAGGGTCAGCCGGTCCAGCCCCGCGCCGCTGCGCTGGGTGCCGGTGTCGAGCCGGCGGATGCTCTCGATCTCGTCGCCGAAGAGGTCGACGCGCACCGGCTCGCTCTCGCCCGAGGGGAAGAGGTCCAGGATGCCGCCGCGCACGGCGTATTCGCCGGGCTCCATCACCGTGCCCGTGCGGTTGTAGCCGTTGGAATCGAGGAAGCGCGTGACCTGATCGATCTCGGCCCGTCCGCCCTTGCGCAGCAGCAGCGCCGAGCCCGCGAAGGCCGTGCTCGGCGGCACCTTCTGGACCAGAGCGTTCACCGTGGTCAGCACGATGCGGTGGCCGGCCGGCTTGGTGGTCAGCTCGGCCAGGGTCGCCACGCGCTCGGCCACCAGCTCAGGATTCGGCGAGACGCGGTCGTAGGGCAGGCAGTCCCAGGCCGGCAGGCGCAGGATCTCGGCCTCGGGCATGAAGAAGGCCAGGGCATCGGCGAGGCGGGCCATGCGTGCGTCGTCGCGGCAGACGTGGAGCACCGGCTCCTGGCTCTCGACGCGACGCTGGCGGATCAGGAGGGCGTCATAACCTTCCGCCGCTCCATAGACGTCCAGCCCCTTTGGCAGCCCGCCACTCATCGCAGATGGTCCGGCAGGCCCGAGCCGGGGAGGTCGGCGGCGGCGATGATGCGGTCCAGCAGCGGCCCTCGCGCCGCGTCGGGGACGGGCTGGCGGCCGGTGAGCCAGTCGGTCAGGTCCACATCCAGCATTTCCAGGATGCGTTCCAGCTCGTCCAGTTCCGCCTCGGAGAAGCCCGCGATGTTCCGGCGCACGAAGCCGCCGATCATCAGGTCGCACTCCTTCGTGCCGCGGTGCAGGGCCCGAAACAGCATCCGGCGTTGGCGGGTGGGAAGTTCGGGGGCTTCGTCAGGACTCGTCACGAGTGCCATATAGGCCCGCGTGAGCCAGACTGTCAGCCTCCCGGGTCTCCTAGAACCCCTTGATTCGCTTCCTGGCGTAGGTCCGAAACGGGCCTTGCTGCTGGAGAAGGCCTGCGGCGGCGCGCGCGTGCTCGACCTCCTCTTCCATCTTCCGGACCGCGTGGCCGAGCGACGGCGCATCACGCACCCCATGGAAGCCGCGCCGGATGTCGATTGCGTCCTGCGCGTCACGCCCATGTCCTACCGCTCCGCCATGAGCCGCGCCGCCCGCCGCTATATCGAGGTGCGGACCGAGGAGGAGGTCACGCTGCGCTTCATGCAGTCCAACCTCGGCTGGATCGAGCGATTGCTGCCGCGCGGGGAGAACCGCTTCATCTCGGGACGCATCCGCCCCGAGGGCGAGGCCTGGTCCTGCATCAGCCCCGACGTCGCCAAGGACGAGGACGCCCTGCCGACTCTGGAGGCCGTCTGGACCCTGACCGAGGGCCTGGCGCGGGGCCATATGGCGCCGGCGATGCGGGCCGCCCTCGACCGCCTGCCCGATCTGGCCGAATGGCATGACGGCCCGCTGATGGCGCGCGAGCAATGGCCCCCCTTCGCCGAGGCCCTGCGCGCCCTGCACGCCCCCGTCGTCCGTGCTTCGGAAAAGCCCTGGGAGCGGCTGGCCTATGACGAGATCCTGGCCGGGCAGATCGCCCTCGGCCTGCTGCGCCGCCGCCGCCGCGACGCGCCCGGCCGCGCTCTGACCGGCGATGGGAGCCTGCGCCGCAAGGCCCTCGCCGCCTTCGGCTTCCCCCCCACCGCCGACCAGACCCGCACCCTGGCCGAGATCGAGGCCGACCTGGCCGCGCCGCACCGCATGCTGCGCCTGCTCCAGGGCGATGTCGGCTCGGGCAAGACGCTGGTGGCGGTGCTGGCCATGCTCCAGGCCGTGGAGGCCGGGGGCCAGGCCGCCCTCATGGCGCCGACCGAGATCCTGGCCCGCCAGCACGCGCGAACGCTGGAGCGCATCTGCCCGGTCCCGACCGCGCTGCTGGCCGGCAGCGTGAAGGGGGCGGAACGCCGCCGCGTGCTGGCAGGCTTCGCGGATGGCACCATCCCCATCGCCATCGGCACCCATGCGCTGTTCCAGGAGGCGGTGGAGTTCCACGATCTCGCCCTCGCCGTGGTGGACGAGCAGCACCGGTTCGGCGTCGCCCAGCGGCTGGAGCTCTCGCGCAAGGGCAGCGAGGTGGACATGCTGGTCATGACCGCCACCCCCATCCCGCGCACGCTCCAGCTCACCCAATGGGGCGAGATGCAGGTGAGCCGGATCGCGCAGAAGCCGGCCGGGCGGAAGCCCATCGCCACCCGCATCGCCAGCGGCGCACGGCTGGAGGAGATCACGGCCCGCATGGCCTCGGCCGTGGAGCGCGGCGAGCGCGCCTATTGGGTGGTGCGCGCCATCACCGGCAGCGACCACGACGACAGCATCGCCGCCGAGACCCGCTTCGCGGAGCTTTCCGAGCGCTTCCCGGGCAAGGTCGGCCTCGCCCACGGCGAGCTGGACGTGGACGTGCGCGAGCAGGCTTTGGCGGATTTCGCGACCGGGCGGACGCAGATCCTGGTGGCCACCACGGTCATCGAGGTGGGCGTGGACGTGCCGGAAGCCACCATCATCCTGATCGAGCAGGCCGAGCGCTTCGGGCTTTCCGCTTTGCATCAGCTGCGCGGCCGTGTCGGGCGCGGCTCCAAGCCGTCCTCCTGCCTGCTCGTCCATTCGGAAGGCCTCACCGAGAGGGAGCGCGAGCGCCTGCTCATCCTGCGCGACACGGAGGACGGCTTCGTCATCGCCGAGGAAGACCTCCGGCTTCGAGGCGGCGGCGAGGCGCTGGGCACCCGCCAGGCCGGCCAGGTCCTGTTCAGGCTGGGCCTGCGCGGCGAGGAGGACTCGGCCGCCGAGCGCCGCCAGCGCGCCCTGATCGAGATGGGCGCGACCGACGCGGAGGTGCTGCTCCAGCGCGATCCGGACCTCACCTCGCCGCGCGGAATGGCCGCCCGCGACCTCCTGCGCCTCTTCGACAAGCTCGATGCCGTGGCGATCCTGGCCGCCGGGTGAAATCTCCGCGACTTGAAAACCCCGCCCCCCAGGGTAAACCGGAGGCCGGATTGGGAGATCTGGATTGTCTGCACTCATCGAGATCGAAGGGCTGACCAAGAAATTTGGCGGCTTTACTGCCGTGGACGGGGTCAGCTTCTCCGTGGCCAAGGGCGAGGTCGTGGGTTTCCTCGGCCCCAACGGCGCCGGCAAGTCGACCACCATGCGCATGCTGGCCGGCTTCATGCTGCCCACGGCCGGCACCGCGCGCATCTGCGGCCATGACGTGGTGGAGATGCCCGTCGCCGCCAAGCGCGAGCTCGGCTTCCTGCCCGAGGGCGCGCCCACCTACCCCGAAATGTCGGTGACGGATTTCCTGTCGTTCTGCGCCCACATCCGCGGCTTCCGCGGCTCGGAGAAGGACGACCGGATCGCCGAGGCCATGGCCAAGACCCAGCTGGAAGGCGTGCGCCTCCAGCCGATCGAGACCCTCTCCAAGGGCTTCAAGCGCCGCGTCGGCCTGGCCCAGGCGCTGCTGCACTCGCCCCCCGTCCTGGTGCTCGACGAGCCCACCGACGGCCTCGACCCCAATCAGAAGCACGAGGTGCGCGAGCTGATCCGCGCCATGGCGCCGGAAAAGGCCATCATCATCTCGACCCATATCCTCGAGGAGGTGGCCGCCGTCTGCTCGCGCGCCATCGTCATCGCCCGCGGCCGGGTCCTGGCCGATTCCACGCCCGCCGAGCTGGTGGCCGATGGGCGCAGCATGGACGACGTCTTCCGCGCGCTCACTTTGGGAGAAGCGGCATGAGCGCGGCCATGGTCGTCGCGCGGCGCGAATTCGCCGCCTATTTCGCCACCCCCGTCGCCACCGTCTTCATCGTGATCTTCCTGGTGCTGTCGGGGTCGCTGACCTTCACGCTCGGCGGCTTCTTCACGCGCGGCCAGGCGGATCTCATCCCCTTCTTCAGCTTCGTCCCCTGGCTCTTTCTTTTCCTGGTCCCGGCGCTGACCATGCGCCTCTGGGCCGAGGAGCGGCGCCTGGGCACCATCGAGCTGCTGCTGACCCTGCCCATCACCGCCGCCCAGGCCGTGGTCGGCAAGTTCCTCGCCGCCTGGGCCTTCTGCGCGGTGGCCCTGGCCCTCACCTTCCCGCTCTGGATCACCATCAACATCCTGGGCCGGCCCGATAACGGCGTGGTGCTGACCGGCTATCTGGGTTGCCTGCTGGTGGCGGGCGCCTATCTCGCGATCGGCGCGGCCATCTCGGCGCTGACGCGCAACCAGGTGATCGCCTTCGTGCTCGCGGTCGCGGCCTGCTTCCTCTTCGCCGCCGCCGGCTCGCCGGTGGTGACGGAGTTCCTCTCGGCCAACCTGCCCGTGCTGGCGGATGTGGCGCGCGGCGTCTCGGTGAACGAGCGCTTCTCGGGCTTCACGCGCGGCGTCGTCTCGGCGCGCGACATCCTCTTCTTCGCCAGCTTCATCGGGTTCTGGCTGTTCCTGAACGCCGTCATCCTCGAACACAAGAAGGCGGATTGATCCCATGCGGAACCGTCGCCTCACCTATTCCGCCCTCGGCGTGCTGCTGGCCCTCGCCCTCGCCATCGGCGTCAACCTGCTGGCCGACCGCACGCTCTACGCCGCGCGCGTCGACCTCACGCAGCAGCGCCTCTACACGCTCTCGCCCGGCACGCGGCAGGTGCTCGGCAGCCTGCAGGACCCGATCACCTTCCGCCTCTTCTATTCGCGCAAGCTCGGCTCGGAGGTTCCGCAATACGGCACCTATGCCGGGCGCGTGCGCGAGATGCTGCGCGAATACGTCGCGGCCTCGGGCGGCAAGATCCGGCTGGAGTTCTTCGACCCCGAGCCCTTCTCCGACGTCGAGGACCGCGCCCAGGCCCTCGGCCTGCAGGGCGTCCCCGTCGACCAGGGCGGCGAGCAGGTCTATTTCGGCCTCTCGGCGGCGAACCTCACCGATGAGGAGCGCAACATCCCCTTCTTCCAGCCCGAGCGCGAACGCTTCCTGGAAGCGGACCTGACGCGGCTGGTCTTCGAGCTCTCGCACCCCGCGCGCCCGGTCATCGGCGTGATGTCGGCCCTGCCGCTCAACGGCGATCCGCGCGCGATGATGATGCGCCAGCCGCAGCTCGCCCAGCCGCAGGTGATCATCCGCCAGCTGCGCGAGACCTTCACCGTCCAGGACGTCGCCATGGACGCCCAGGTGATCCCGGCCGCGGTGCAGATCCTGCTCCTCGCCCATCCGCAGCATCTGTCCGACGTCGCGCAATACGCCGTCGACCAGTTCGTCATGCGCGGCGGCAAGCTCTTCCTGATGCTCGACCCGCATAGCGAGATGCAGGCGAGCCGCCCCGGCCCCGGCGGGCGTCCGAACACCGACACCGCCTCCTCCCTGCCGCGCCTGCTGAACGCCTGGGGCGTGGATGCGCCGGACGACCAGGTGGTGCTGGACCTGCGCGGCGCCTGGCGCGTGCGCGCCGGCCCGCAGGACCGCGTCCAGGCCGTCGACTACATCGCCTGGTTCAACCTGCAGGGCGACAGCGTGAACCGCACCGAGGTCGCCACCGCGCAAATCGAACAGGTGACGGTGGGTTCCGCGGGCTTCCTCAGCCCGCGCGAGGGATCGGGCATCGAGTTCATCCCGCTGCTGACCAGCTCGGCACAATCCATGGTCGTGGACGCGGCCAAGGTGCGCAACGAGCCCACGCCCACGCGCATCCTCGCCGACTTCCGCGCGGACGGGCAGCGGCGCGTGATCGCCGCGCGCATCCGCGGCAACCTGCGCACCGCCTTCCCCGACGGTGCCCCGCCGCTCGCCGAAGGCATCGAGCGCGTGGCCGACTTCCCCGCCCATCGCGCGGCGACCGAGGGTCCGGCGAATATCGTCGTGACCAATGACTCCGACATCCTGGAGGACCGCTTCTGGGTGCGCGTGCAGGACTTCTTCGGCCAGCAGGTCGCCACGCCCTTCTCGGGCAATGGCAGCTTCGTGGTGAACCTGGCCGACACCCTGGCCGGTTCGGACGCCATGATCAGCCTGCGCTCGCGCGGCGAGGGCCAGCGGCCCTTCGAGCTGGTGGACAACATCCGCCGCCAGGCCGATGCCCAGTTCCGCCAGTCCGAGCAGCAGCTCACCGAGCGGCTGACGGCCACCGAGCGCCGCCTGCGCGAGCTGCGCCAGGGCACCGCCCCGGCGGGCGTCGAAGGTGCCGCGCGCAACACCAACCAGACCGTCATCACCCCCGAGCAGCGCGCCGAGATCGACCGCGCCCGCGAGGAGATCGCGGCCACGCGGCGCCAGCTGCGCGGCGTGCAGCTGGAGCTGCGGCGCGACATCGAGACGCTGGAATTCTGGCTGCGCGTCTTCAACATCGCCTTCGTGCCCGTGCTGCTGACCGTCTTCGCGGTGACGATGGCCCTGGTGAGGAGCCGCCGTCGCGCGGCGGCCCGCGCATGATGGGCCGGCGCGGATTGCTGCTGCTGGGCGGGGCGGCCGTCGCCACCTTCGCCGGCGCTTATCTCCTGAAGCCGCAGAACGAGTCCGAGGGCGTCTTCGTCCCCGGCACCCTCGCCTTCCCCGGCCTCGCGGCGCGGCTCGGGACGGCGATGCGGATCGAGATCACCCGCCACGGCCAGGCCGTCACCCTGATGCGCGACGGCGATGCCTGGCGCATCGAGCAGATGGCCGGCTACCCCGCCCGCGGCGAGCGCATCCGCGAGATGCTGACCGGGCTGACCGAGCTGCGCCTCGTCGAGGAGCGCACCTCCGACCCCGCGCGCCATGCCGATATCGGCGTGGACGACCCGGCCCGCGAGGGCAGCACCGCCGCGCGGCTGCGCGTGCTGGACGGCCAAAGCGGCGTGATCGCCGAGCTCATCCTGGGCCGCCGCCGCGTCCGCACCCAGGGCAATGTGCCCGAGGCGATCTATGTGCGCCGGCCGGACGAGCAGAGGTCCTGGCTGGCGGAAGGGCGCGTCCTCGCCGATGCCGACCCTTCGCTCTGGATCAACCGCGACATGGCGAGCTTGGCGCCCGAGCGCCTGCGCCGCATCGACATCGCCCGCAGCGGGGAGCCCGCGCTCGCGCTCGCCCGCGCCGGCGAGGTGGACGCGCCGCTGGAGGTCGTGGTGCCGGCCGAGCCCCTCGTCACCGATCGCGGCGCGCTGGACGAGGTGGGCCGCGCCTTCGACATGCTCACCTTCGTCGAGGTGCGCCACGAGGCCGACACGCCCGGCGAGGCGCTGGGTCAGAGCCGGTTCCACTACACCGACGGCCTCACCATCACCGCGACACCGCTGCGCGACGGCCAGGTGCTCTGGGTGAAGCTGCGTGCCGAGGGCGATAGCGACGAGGCCCGCGCGTTCCAGGCGCGCTGGGACGGCTGGGCCTATCAGCTCGGCATCTGGAAGGAGAAGGCGCTGATCCCGCGCCTCGCCGACCTGCTGCCCGCGGCCCCGGCGGCCGAACCGGAGCCCGAGCCCGCCGCCCCGCCGCAGTGAGCGACGAGCGCGAATACCCCGACCGCCCCTGGGTCGGCATCGGCGTGGTGCTGTTCCGGGGCGACGAGGTGCTGCTGGTCCAGCGCGGCAAGCCGCCGCGCGTGGGCTCCTGGTCGCTGCCCGGCGGCGCGCAGCATCTGGGCGAAACCACGCAGATGGCCGCGCGGCGCGAGCTGCTGGAGGAGACGGGGCTGCAGGCCGGCCCGCTGATCCTGGCCGACGTGATCGACGCCATCTCGCTCGATGCCCGCGGCCAGCCGCGCTATCACTATACGATCATCGACTACTGCGCGCATTGGCATGCGGGCGAGGCGAAGCCCGGCGACGACGTCGCGGCCGTGGCCTGGGCAGGACCGCGGCAGCTGGCTGCCTATCAGCTCACCAAAGCCGCGCTGGACGTCATTTCTTTGTCCCGACAGAGGCTTGCCGAACTCACGAAGTAAGCCTCAACATGGCCGTATGATTAAAGGGAAAACGGCCATGATGATGCGACGCAGCATGCTTCTTGGGGCAAGCGCCCTCCCTCTGGCAGCGCCGGCCCTTCACGCCCAGGGACGCACGCTGCGGCTCGTGGTTCCCTTCCCGCCCGGTGGCGCCGTCGACCTGCTGGGGCGAATCATGGCCGAGAAGCTGGCGCCCGTGGTCGGCGCCTCCGTCGTCATCGAGAACCGCGGGGGCGCAGGCGGGATGATCGGGGCGGACTTCCTCGCCAAGGGCGACAAGGACGGCACGATGATCGGGCTGCTCGGCGTCACCGTCGTCTGCGCCTTCCCCTTCATGACGAGCCGGCTGCCCTTCAACCCGCGCACGGACTTCGCCTCCGTCTCGCAGGTCACCGACGGCGCGCTGATGTGCGTGGTGAATGCCGAGAATGCGCGGCGCAACGGCTGGACCGACTTCCGCAAGCTGGTGGAGTGGAGCCGCGCGCATCCCGAGCAGGTGAAGATGGGCAGCAGCGGCACCGGCACGTCGAGCCACATCAACATCGAGGCGATCAACGCGGCGGCGAACGCCAAGATCCTGCACGTGCCCTATCGCGGCGGCGGCCCGGCCATCACGGACACGCTGAGCGGGACGATCGACATGATGTTCGACGTGATGCCGGCGCTGATGCCGCATGTGACGAGCGGGCGCTTCGTGGCCCTGGCGGTGAGCTCGCACGAGCGGCTGTCGATCCTGCCGGAGGTGCCGGGGATGAAGGATTTCGCCGACCTCGGCCTGGGGCAGCACAACGTCTCGACCTGGAATGCGGTGATGGCGCCGGGCGGAACGCCGGCGGCGCATTTAACGCGGCTGCATGCGGCGATCCGGACGATCGCGGCGCAGCCGGACTTCGTGGAGAAGCTGAAGCCGCTGGGCTACGAGACGGTGGTGAGCGAGAGTCCGGCGGCGCTGGATGGGCTGATCGAGCGGGAGACGCCGGTCTGGCAGCGGCTGGTGCAGGTTTCGGGGGCTAGGTTGGAGTAGAAATCCAACCAAGGGCGCTCTCGGCGGGCCTGAGGCGCACAGCGTCAAAAGCACGCCTGGAGCTATGTTCGGCAAAAAGGCGGTCTATTTTCAGACCGTCACACCGGCAGGTTATCGATCAACCGAACCTGACCTAGCCAAGCCGCTCCAAGCACACGGGCTGGCTCGTCCAGCCGTCCTAGCTCCGAAAACTCTCGCGCACTTCGCAGCGCCACGTAATCCACCTGCCGGAACCCAGCCTCCCGCAGCCGTTCCTCCGCCTCCCCGCAGGCCTCCGCCGACGTAGCCCCCGCTTTCAACCGCTCCGCCGCCTGCGTCAGCGCGGCATACATCGCCGCCGCCTTCACCCGCGCCTCCGGATCGAGGTAGGCATTCCGCGAGGACAGCGCCAGGCCATCCACCGCCCGCACCGTCGGCACCGTCTCGATCGCGACCGGGATCGCCAGGTCCTCCACCACGCGGCGGACCACCATCACCTGCTGCCAGTCCTTCTCGCCGAAGACCGCCACATCCGCCCGCGTCAGCCCGAAGATCCGCGAGCAGACCAGGGCCACCCCGGCGAACATCTGCGGCCGGTGCGTCCCCTCCAGCCCCTCGGCCGGCCCGCCCATGGCGATGCGGGTCGCGAAGCCCGGCGGGTACATCACCTCCACCGGGGGCGCGAAGAGCAGGTCGCACCCCGCCGTCTCCAGCTTCGCCACGTCCCCGGCCTCGTCGCGCGGATAGCGGCCGAGATCCTCGTGCGGGGCGAATTGCGTCGGGTTGACGAAGATCGTCGCGATCACCCGCTGCGCCAGCTCCCGCGCGCGGGCGACGAGCGCCAGATGCCCCTCATGCAGATAGCCCATGGTGGGCACGACGGCGACGCGGTCTCCCGCGTCGCGCCAGGCGGAAACGGCGGCCGCGAGTGCGGCCGCGTCACGAACGATCAACATCCTCAGCGACGATCCGTCAGATAGCGAGCGACATGCCGATCGGCGGCGTCGCGTCTTCCGGAAGCGGGCACTGGTAGGGGCCGCCCGCGCGCGCGGCGTGGTCGGCTTTGGCCGCCGCGATGATCGCGGGGTTGTTCAGCGCGTCGATTGCCGTGCCGGCCATCACCTTGGCCACATGCACCATGCCCTTATGAGCGTGGGGCAGCTTGCCCTGGGCCGTCGCCTGCCAGGAATGCAGCGGCGTGCCGATGGCATGCGTCGCACCCCGTGCCTGCACGGTCGGCACCTTCCAGGAGACGTCGCCCACATCGGTGCTGCCCACCATCGGCGCGCGCTTGGAATCGAGCGGCACGATGGCGTCGGTCAGAGCGGATTCGATGATCGGCATGCCCATCTTGCGGAAGGCGGAGGAGACGTCCTCGGCCGAAAGCGTGTCCTGGAACTTCTTCGCCGCCGCGCGGTCGGCGGCGTCGAAGGGCGGCGGGCCGAGGCGATCCAGGTTGTCCTGCATCAGCTTCTCGAGCGGGTCGTTGCCGAGCAGGTTGGACACGGCCGAGATCACCTGCGTCGTCACGGTCGTGCCCGTCATGAGCGCCGCGCCGTCCGCGATCTTGCGCACGCGCTCGACCAGCGGCTTGAGCGAGGCCACGTCCGAGGCGCGGATCAGGTAGCGCACCTTCGCCTTGGCCTGCACCACATTGGGCGCCACGCCGCCGGCATCGAGATAGGCGTAGTGGATGCGGCTCTCGGAGGGGACGTGCTCGCGCAGGTAGTTCACGCCGACCGACATGAGCTCCACCGCGTCGAGCGCGCTGCGGCCCAGATGCGGCGAGGCCGCGGCATGGCTGGCGCGGCCGTGGAAGGTGAAGTCGATGCGCGTATTGGCCAGCGAGATCGGCTCGTTCACGCCGGCGAAGGAGGCCGGGTGCCAGGAAATGGCGATGTCCACGTCGTCGAAGAGGCCGGCGCGGGCCATGAAGCCCTTGGCGGCGCCGCCTTCCTCGGCCGGGCAGCCGTAATAGCGCACGCGCCCCTTGAGGCCGTTGGCGGCCAGATAGTCCTTCACCGCGGTGGCGGCGAGAAGCGAGGCCGCGCCCAGCAGGTTGTGGCCGCAGGCATGGCCGTTGCCGTCGCCGGGAACGGGGGTGTGCTCGGCAACGCCCGCCTCGTTGGACAGGCCGGGCAGCGCGTCGAACTCGCCGAGGATGGCGATGACCGGGCCTTCCTCGCCCGACTCGCCCATCATGGCGGTAGGGATGCCGGCGAGGTTTTCCGTGACCCGGAAGCCTTCGGCGTTAAGATAGGCCGTGTGCTCGGCGGCCGAGCGGGTCTCGGCATAGGCCAGCTCGGGCATGCCCCAGACGCGGTCGGAGAGCTCGATGGCGGCGTCCTGCTTGGCCTCGACGTGGCGCCAGACGGGTTCGCTGTTCTTCATGGTTCTAAATCCCGGATAGGGGCGGAGTTGTTTCTTGGAAGGCGGGCCGTGCGATGGCGGCGTCGTACCAGGCGGCGAGTGTGCCCCTGCCCTCGCGCCAGCGGAAGACCGTGTGCCGTCGCTCGCAATAGCCCAGGGCACAGGCCAGGGCCACGCCCTCGGGGGTGAAGGCGTCGTAATCCTCGGGCGTCATGGCATCGAGGGTGCGGGCCGCGCGGGCGCGCTCGATGGCCTGGAAGGGGAGCGATTGCTCGCCCTTGGGGCGCCGGAGGTCGCGATTCCACACCGCGATGCCGTCGAGGAAGGACAGCGACCGGCCCAGGCGGCCGCGCGCGGGCGCATCGGCGGGCAGCCAGCCCAGATGGGCGAGGATGAGGGGCACCTCCACCAGCACGTCCTCGCCGTCGCGCAGCGTGGGGACGCGGCCAGCGGGGCTATAGGGCAGCAGAGACGAGGCCGGGTCGCGAAGCGGGACCTCGATCTCCTCGAAGGCGTGGCCGCGATCGCGCGCCAGGACGCGGATGATCCGGGCGAAAGGGCTGCCCGGCGAGATGTACAGGATCATGGTTCCTCCGGGCGCGATGCTGCCCCCGGGGGAGGCCTCAGTCCAGCCGCAGGGCGGCGCGGCGTTCGGTGAGCCCCATGGGGTCCGTGAGGCCGGCGAGACGCGTGGCGGCCAGGGTCGCGAAGCGATGCATGAGCGCCTTGCGGCGGGCGGGCGCCATGGGGTGCGGCGGCGCCTCGCGGATCGGCGAGGCCTCCCAGCCGTCGCTGACGATCAGGCCGACATCCTCGGGCAGCAGGGCCTGGGGAAAATCGAGATCGACAGCGAAGTGCAGCTCGTCGGAAAAGGCGCGGTAGTCCTGCCACTTGCCGTCGCAGAGAAAATCCCGCGCGCAGGACTTTACCTCGATGATGACGAAGCCGCCGTCCGGGCGCAGGGCCAGGATGTCGGCGCGGCGGCCATCGGGCAGCGGCACTTCGCTCAGCGGCGACCAGGCGCGGGTGAGGCAGTGGCGCATGGCGGCGCGGGTGGTGGCGAGGGTGCGGGCGGCGGCGTCCATGGCCGGATTTTCGCCCAGGCGCCACGCGAGAACAAGAGGGGAACTTAAACCAGCCGGTCGATCGCCGCCGCCAGCTTCAGGTCGCGCAGCGACAGCCCACCGGCGTCATGGGTGGAGAGCGTGATCTCGACCTTGTTGTAGACGTTGAACCACTCCGGATGGTGGTCCTGCGCCTCGGCGAGCAGCGCGACGCGGGCCATGAAGCCCCAGGCCTCGGAGAAGTCTGGAAAGCGGAAGTCGCGGCGGAGGGCGTCGCGGCCCTCCACCATCTTCCAATGCGGCAGTTCCGCCAGCTTCGCCCGTCCGGCGGCATCGAGCTTCTCGACCATTTCAGCCTCCCGTGTCATTCAGGCGCATGCGCCCGACCACGCCCCCAAGCCTCGAGGACATCCTGGAAATGGCGGAGGATGCCTTCGCCGCAATCCCCGTCGAGCTGCGCGAGATGGTGCGCGGCACCGCCATCCTCGTCGAGGAGGTGGCCGATGACGAGCTCGCCACCGAGATGGGCCTGGACAGCGCCTGGGAGCTGACCGGGCTGTATCGCGGCACGCCGCTCACGCAGAAATCCGTGCTGGACGCGCCGGCCGCGCCGGACACCATCCTGCTCTTCCGCGAGCCCATCCTGCTGGAATGGATCGAGACGGGCGAGGATCTGTTCCGGCTGATCCGCAACGTGGTGATCCACGAGATCGGCCATCATTTCGGGCTTTCGGACGAAGATATCGACCGGCTCGAAAACGAGGATTAGGGCAGCTCCGGCGCCTTCGCCGGAGCGGTGAAGATGCCCGGAAGAAGCTTCAGCCCCGCAGCGCGCCCAGCACGATCACACTTGCGCCCAGCAGGCAGAGCGCCGCGCCGCCGAGATCCCAGGCCGTGGGCCGGAAGCCCTCGACCGCCGTCAGCCAGACCAGCGACGCCGCGACATAGACCCCGCCATAGGCCGCGAAGGCCCGGCCTGCCGCATCGCCGGGTGCGAGCGTCAGCAGCCAGGCGAAGACCACCAGCGAGGCCACGCCCGCCGCCAGCCACCAGCCGCTCGCCCCCTGACGCAGCACGGCCCAGAAGGCGAAGCAGCCGGCGATTTCCGCCAGCGCGGCGGCCGGAAAGATGACCGCCGGGATCAGAGCTGCCGCAGCGCGAGGCAGACGCGAGCGACCTGCTCGTCCGTCATCTCGGGGAACATCGGCAGGGAGAAGACCTCCTGCGCCGTGCGCGCCGTCTCGGCGCAATTGGCCGGGCCGAGCGCCACGCGCCCCGCATAGGCCGGCTGGGTGTGCACCGGCATGGGGTAGTGGATGCCCGTGCCGATCCCCAGCGCCTTCAGCTTGGACATGAAGGCGTCGCGCTCGGGGTGGCGCAGCACATAGAGGTGGAAGACGTGATAGGCATCCGCCCGGCGCGCCGGCGCCGTCAGCGCCGTGCCCGAGAGGGCGGCGTCATAGGCGTCGGCGATCTCGCGCCGGCGGGCGTTCTGGCGATCGAGATGCTGCAGCTTCACGCGCAGGATCGCCGCCTGCACCTCGTCCAGCCGCGAATTCACGCCCTGCAGGTCGCTGATATAGCGCCGCTTCCAGCCATATTGCCGGATGGCGGCGATGCGCGCGGCGAGCTCGGGGTCCGGCGTGGCCAGGATGCCGCCATCGCCCAGCGCGCCGAGATTCTTCGTCGGATAGAGGCTGAAGGCGGCCGCATGGCCGATCGTGCCCAGCTTCCAGCCGTGCAGCTCCGCGCCATGGCATTGCGCGCAATCCTCGATCAGCATCACGCCGGCCGCGTCGCAGGCCTCCTTGATGGGGCCGAGATCGACGGCCTGGCCGTAGATATGCACCGGGATCACGGCGCGGATCGGCGGCAGGCCCGGCGGCGGATCGGCCAGGACCGAGGCCAGCTCGTCGGCGTCCATGGTGTAGGTGTCGTGGTCGATGTCGAGCAGCAGCGGCGTCGCGCCCACCATCTCGATGGCGGCCACGGTGGCCACCGCGGTGTGGCTCACGGTCACGACCGTGCTGCCCTCGCCGATGCCCATGCCGCGCAGGATGAGCATGATGGCGTCCGTGCCATTGGCGCAGCCGACGGCGTGCATCTGCGGCGCCTCGGGCTTGTCGCCCAGCCAGGCGGCGAATTCGGCCTCGAAGGCCTCGCCCTCCTTGCCGAGGATGTACCAGCCCGAGGCCAAGGCGCGCGCCACGGCCGCGTCGATCTCCGGTTGGAGCGCGCGATAGCCCGCGCCCGGATCGGCAAAGGGAAGCATGGGGAGGGAGGCGTTCATCTTGGTGGTCCTTCCCGGCGTCAGGCCTTCACGGCCTGATCGAGGTCAACGTAGTCGCTCATGCGATCGCGATACCAGTCGAGGCTGAGGCGCAACCCCTCGGCCAGCGAGACCTGCGTCGCCCAGCCCGTGGCCGAGCGGAAGGCGCTGTCATCGGCGTGATAGCTGCCGATGTCGATCGGCGCGCGGTCGGCGGGGAATTCACGGGTGGTGAAGCCGCCCTTGCCGCCATTGGCGGCGATGATGGCGCCCGCGAGGTCGCGCAGGGAGATAGGCGGCGAGCCGCCGAGGTTGAAGACCTCGCCCGACACGCCCGGCTTGGACGCCTGCTCGGCCGCCATGAGGAAGGCGCGCGTCACGTCGTCCACATAGGCGAGGTCGCGCAGCTGCTCGCCGCCCCAGACCTCGAAGGGCTCGTTCTCCAGCAGCTTGCGCATCCAGATGCCGAGGAAGGTCTGCCGCGCATCGGCGATGCGCAGGCGCGGGCCGTAGCAATTGGTCAGGCGCAGCGAGACGACGGGGCGGTGCAGCACCCGGTTCTCCAGCATCCAATACTGCTCGCCGGCCCATTTGGAGACGCCATTGGCATCGGGCGGATTGACGGGATGCAGCTCGTTCACCGGCAGGCTGATCGGCCGGCCGTAGAACTGGCGCGTGGAGGCATGCAGCACCGCCGCCTGGGGCGCGGCCGTGCGCATCACCTGGATCAGGCGCACCTGGGCCACGGCATTGATCGCGATGTCCGAGACGGGGTCCTTCTGCCCGCCCATATGGCTGGTCTGGGCGGCCATGTTGAACAGGACGTCGATGCGATCGCAGAGGCTGTGCAGCTCGGTGTCGCGCAGGTCGCCGCGCACGAGCATGACGCCCGCGCCCTCGAGATTGGCCGGGTTCGCGCCCCCCTCGGGCTGCATGGCGTCGAGCGCGGTGACCCGCGCGCCCAGCGCGGCCAGCGCGTGGCAGAGATTGCTGCCGAGGAAGCCCGCGCCCCCCGTCACCAGCACCCGCTTGCGCTTCCAGAAGCCAGGATCACCCAACATCGCCGTCACTTGCCCATCGCCTGTTCCACTGTCGCCATCTTGTCGCGCAATACGGCGGAATCACGCCAGCCCCGTGGCTTCATTTGTCCATGGCTTCATGGGCCCACGGCTTCATTGGTCCGGCCTGCCCGTGCCGTGGCTCCGCATGATTTCCGCAAAGCCGAAGAGCAGCAGAAGTTGCCCCAGGATCATCTGAATCGCCGTCAGGATCCGGATCCCGTCATCCGCCGGCTGGATGTCGCCATAGCCGACCGTGGAGAGGGTGACGATGCTGAAGTGCAGCGCATCCGAGAAGGACAGCCGCCCGGGTTGCCCCATCAGGACGAAGATCGGCCCGCTCGAGAAGCCGTCCGCGATGCGGTAGAGGCAGCCGAAGGCCACGGCCAGCAAGGCGAAGAGGCTCACATAGGTCGCGATCGGCACGGCCAGCACCATCACCCGGTCGCCGACCTGCCGCATGATCACCGCGATATCCACCAGCAGCCGCACGATGGGCCCGACCGAGGCCGCCGTGATGGCCGCGATCAGGCCCATCGCGAAGAGCAGCGCCAGCGTCTGCCATTCCGGATCGACCCGATTGACCGGCAGCGAGAGCGAGACGGCGCCCACCAGCGCCGTCGGGATCATCCAGCGCACGAAGCGCGGCAGATGCTTCAGGTCGGCCCCCATCTCCGACGAGGCGGCGGCCGTCAGCGCGCGGCGCCGCGCCACGCAGGCCAGCACGAAGGACAGCACCGGCAGCAGGAAGGCCACGCTGCGCGACCATTCGGCCGCCTCGGGGAAGGAGGCGCGCGCGATCACCACGAAAAGGCAAACATAGATCGCCAGGCCGTTCGCGAGGCCGAGCGCGAAGAGCAGCCCGTGCGGGAAGACGAAATGCAGCCCTCCCAGCGCCAGGCTCGCGATCACCAGCGCCACCGCGGCGAAGGCCCAGCCTTGATCCGACACGCCCATCGCCACAAGGAGCATGAAGGCGAGGGTCATCCCCGTCGCCAGCAGGACCATCCGGTGCGGGGAGGGGCGCGCCTTCACGGCAGGGCGGCGACCCCCGTGATCTCGACCTTCCAGCTCGGATCCACCAGCGGCGCCTGGATCGTCATGCGCGCGGGCTTGTGGGCGGGGTCGAGCCACTTGTCCCAGGCGCGGTTCATCGCCGGGGCGTCGTTGATGTCGGCCAGGATGATCTGGATGCTCAGCAGATACTGCTTGCTGGTGCCGGCCACGGCGAGCAGCGCGTCGATCTGCCGCAGCACGTCGTCGGTCTGGCCCTCGGCGTCGAGGCTCGAATCATCGGCGACCTGGCCGGCCAGATAGACCATATTGCCATGCACCACGGCGCCCGAAAGCCGCTTCTCCTCCGCCAGTCGCAGGATCATCGCCTCAACTCCCATTCATGCCGGCGCGGATCCGCGCCGGGCTCCAGGGAGGCAAGCTAACCGAGGGCGCGGCGCAGGTCAGCCATCCCTTGCCGCGAAGAGCGGCAAAGTTCAGACCTCCTCCACCTTCTCCACGCCGGCGAGCAGCTTCATCGCCTGCATCACCCGCGGCGAGACGTTCCAGGTGCCCGGCAGGGTGAGCTCCACCTCCTGCCCGGCCGCGAGATGCGGCACCAGGCTGACGCGCCCCTTCCCCTTGCCGTCACGCTCCAGGACCTTGCGGATATCCGGCAGGGCGGTGCCCGCATCGAGGAAGATGCGCATCCCCTGCCCCACCCCGGCCGCCGCCTTCTCCAGGCTCTCGATGTCCTGGGCCGTGAGGCGCAGGGATTCGCCGTCCATCCGCGCCTCGGCCGTGACGAGCACGGCCGTGCCCTCCTCCATCAGCTCGCGCGAGCGGTTGAGCACCTCGCTGAAGAAGGTCACCTCGAAGCTGCCGGTCTGGTCGGAGAGGCTGACCCAGGCCATGCGGCTGCCGGTGCGCGTGTTGCGCTCCTTGCGCGCCGTCACCGTGCCGGCGAGCTTGAGCCGCGTGGTGCCCGCGCGCGCCCGGTCGGCGATCAGCGCCGAGGGGACGGTGCCGAGGCGGCGCAGCGCGCCCTTGTATTCGTCGAGCGGATGGGCCGAGAGGTGGAAGCCCACCGCCTCGGCCTCGAAGGCCAGCTTGTCCAGCTGCGGCCAGCTCACCGCCTCGGGCAGGCGCAGCAGGGACGGCCCCTGCTCCACCGCGCCGAAGAGCCCGATCTGGTTGCTGTTGCGGTCCTCGGCCGAAGCCTGGGCGCGACGCAGCACGGTCTCGGCGCCGGCGACGAGGCGGGCGCGGTTGCTCTCCAGGCTGTCGAAGGCGCCGGCCTTGGCGAGGTTCTCCACCTGCATCTTGTTGATCACGCGCGGGTCCACGCGATCGGCGAAGTCGGCGAGGCTCTTGAAGGGGCCGGTGGCCCGCCGCGCGGCGACCAGCTCGCGCATCGCCTGCATGCCCACGCGCTTCACGGCTGCCAGCGCGAAGCGGATGGCCTGGCTGTTCCAGCCGGTCTCGACCGGGGCGGGCTCGCCCGAGGGCTGGGGCGGCCTGGGCGGGGGCGTCCACTCCTCGATGGTGAATTCGGCGCCGCTCCTGTTGATGTCGGGCGGCAGCACCTTGATCTTGAGCCGCCCGGCCTCCTGCATGTGCGAGGCGAGCTTGTCCGTCTTGTCGAGATCGAGCGTCATGGAGGCCGCGAGGAAGGCCACCGGATGGTTCGCCTTCAGCCAGGCCGTGTGATAGGCGACCAGCGCATAGGCCGCCGCGTGCGACTTGTTGAAGCCGTAATTGGCGAACTTCTCCATCAGGTCGAAGACCTCGCCGGCCGTCTCGGCGAGGACGCCGTTCTTCTCCGCGCCCTCCGCGAAGATGGCGCGCTGCTGCGCCATCTCGGCCATGTTCTTCTTGCCCATGGCGCGGCGCAGCAGGTCCGCCCCGCCGAGCGAATATCCCGCCATCACCTGCGAGATCTGCATCACCTGCTCCTGGTAGACCATGATGCCATAGGTCTCGGCCAGGATCTCGTGGATGCAGGCGTGCGGCGAGGCCCACTTCTCGCCGTGCTTGCGGGCGCAATAGGCCGGGATGTTCTCCATCGGGCCCGGGCGATAGAGCGAGACGGCGGCGATCAGGTCCTCGAAGCGGTCGGGGCGCATGGCGCGCAAGCAGTCGCGCATGCCCTGGCCTTCGAACTGGAACACGCCGGCCGCATCGCCACGGGCCAGCATTTCGTAGGTCAGTTTATCGTCCAGCGGCACGGCGGCGAGATCGACCTCGATGCCCTGGGCGCGCAGCAGCTCGACCGCGCGTTGCAGCACGGTGAGCGTCTTGAGGCCCAGGAAGTCGAACTTCACCAGGCTCGCCTGCTCGACGTATTTCATCGAGTACTGGGTGATGAGCGAGGGCGAGCGCGGGTCGCGATAGATCGAGGTGATGTCGATCAGCGGCCGCCGCCCGATCACCACGCCGGCGGCATGCGTCGAGGCATTGCGGTACAGCCCCTCCACCTGGAGCGCCGTGTCGAGCAGCTTGGCGATGGCCTCGTCGTTCTGCTGCATTTCCTGCAGGCGAGGCTCGCCCTTGATCGCATCGCCGAGCGAGACGGGATTGGCCGGGTTGTTGGGAATCAGGCTCGCGATCTTGTCGACCTGGCCATAGGGCATGCCCAGCACGCGCCCGACGTCGCGCACCGCCGCCTTGGCCTGCAGCTTGCCGAAGGTGATGATCTGCGCGACGCGCTCGGCGCCGTATTCGCGGCGGACGTAGTCGATCACCTCGTCGCGGCGGTCCTGGCAGAAGTCGATGTCGAAGTCGGGCATCGAGACGCGCTCGGGGTTGAGGAAGCGCTCGAAGAGCAGGCCGAAGCGCAGCGGATCGAGATCGGTGATGGCCAGCGCCCAGGCGGCGACGGAACCCGCGCCCGAGCCTCGGCCTGGCCCCACGGGGATGCCCTGCTCCTTCGCCCACTGGATGAAGTCGGCGACGATGAGGAAGTAGCCGGAGAAGCCCATCTTATCGATGACGCCGAGCTCGTATTCCAGGCGCTCGGCATGGACTTCGGGCACCCCCTCGGGGAAGCGCTTGGCCAGCCCTTCCCGCGCCATGGCGGCGACGGTTTCCGTCTCCGTGCTGCCGGGGCGAACCTTGGGGCAGATGGGCAGCTCGGGCTTCTTGCTCTCCGCCATGACGGAGCACATGCGCGCGATGGCGAGCGTGTTGTCGCAGGCCTCGGGCAGGTCGGCGAAGAGGGCACGCATCTCGGCGGCCGGCTTGAACCAGTGATGCGCGGTGACGCGGCGGCGATCGGCCTCGGCGACGAGGCGGCCCTCGGCGATGCAGAGCAGCGCGTCGTGCGCGAGGTGCATCGAGGACTTGGCGAAATAGACGTCGTTGGTGGCGACGATGGGCAAAGCGGCCTCGTCGGCCAGGCGCAGCAGGCCGGGCTCGATGGCCTGCTGGCGCTCGGTCTGGTGGCGCATGAGCTCGACGGCCAGGCGGTCGGGGAAGGCCTCGCGCAGGGCGTGGAGGAAGGTCCGCCCCGCGTCGCGCCGGCCTTCGACGATGAGGCGGGAGAGCGGGCCGTGGTCGCCGCCCGTCATCAGGAAGATGCCGGGCGCGTTCTCCAAAAGCTGTTGGAGGCTGATCGCGGGCTTGCCCGAGATGTCGTCGTTCAGCCAGCCGAGGGAGGAGAGCCGCTGGAGGTTGATCCAGCCCTCGGCGTCCATGGCCAAGGCCGTGACGCAGTCGGCGCCGTTGCGCAGGGCCTCGGGCCGCTCCTCGCCGGTCGCGGCGCGGGAGAGCCAGAGCTGGCAGCCCATGATGGGCTGGACGCCCTTGCCGGAGCAGTATTGGGCGAATTCGAGGGCGCCGAAGAGATTGGCGGTGTCGGTGAGGGCGACCGCCGGCATGCCGGCTTCGAGGGCCAAAGCGGGGAGCTTGTCGGCCTTGATGGCACCTTCGGAGAGGGAATAGCTCGAATGGGTGTGGAGGTGGATGAAGGACTCGGGCATGGGCGGGAGGGTAGCACAGCGGAGGCAGGAAACTGAGTTTCCTGCACCTTCCGGCTATCGACTTCGTATTCGGCGCTCAGTTTCTGCTTTTGACTTCATTGGCGGAATTTGCAGCGCTGCGGGCAGGGATAATCGTGTCCGAAACGCGCGACATCCCCTAAAGTATGAGGCGATGACTCGCCGTATCACTCTTGAAGACCTTCCAGTCTCGCTGCCTTCGGCGCAGAGAAAGATCCGGCACCACATCATCGGCTGCGAGTATCTCTCCGGCTTTTGCCCGGGATCGGAGGAAGCGCGCGACGTCCGAAGAGATTCCGTCCTATGGATCCATCACCTTCGTAGCGGCAAGTCGCGCCCCTCGAACCTAGAGGGCGCCCCTATGGAGCGGGACCTCTATACGTTCACTGGTGCGGATGGAAATAAGCGGGACGACGTCGAGAACGCCTTCGCGCGCACGGAGGCAGATGCAGGAGAACTGACGCGGCGCCTCGCGGCCGGCGGCGCTCTCTTGATAGAGGAGAGGCACCACTACGCTTCGTTCGTGGCAAACATGATCATTCGGACCAAGGCATTCCAAGCTCGGCTGACTGAGACGCTGAGGCGGCACTTCGGCCTCACGGTAGTCCGCCCGGAGCACCTCCACGCCCATGCGCTGATGCACATGATGAAGCTCGGCCAGATCATCTCCCACATGTCCTGGAGTGTCATCAGGACCTCCGGAGACGCGCGGTTCCTCACCTCAGATGACCCAGTCTCAATCGCCCTATTTCGGTTATCGGGCCTTCCGGACTCCAACTGTTCCATTCTCGACAAAGGTGCGACGCTCACCTTGCCACTCGCGATGAATGCCTGCCTCGTGGCCGAGTGGCGCGACCCGCCTGCTGTGTTTCAGGTGCTAGAGGCAGATCACCCGCTGATCGGCATGTTGAACCAAAAGTGCGTCGCCTCAGCTCACGAGAACATCTTTGCGCCGGAGCAGTCTCTCCTCCCCAAGCCGGACAATACGGCGGCCTTGAGGCTTGCTCACCCCAGGCCTTCCTTACTGCATCGGGACGACGTCGAGCTCCTTCCTCCGCACGGATTGAGGCTGCCGGGCGTCTTCGACTGGATGGTTCAGTTGATGTTTGAAATGCGCGACACCGATCTCCCTACCGAACCAATCCGGTGATGACGGAAGCGGAAGGACCTGGAGACCTGAGACGAACGAGTAGTTCTTCACTCGCTTGAGAGCTTTAGAATGCGACCCTGTTGGCGACTTGACCGCATAATGGTTGGCAAAGTCGCCCCGATGCTCACAGGGTCCAGGGCCAAAAGCCCTGGCGGGGAGAGTTTGAGAGGGGCAGAGCCCCTCTCAAGTCACGCTCAGAGCCCGAACTGGCTCACGAACTTCGTGTTCAGATAGGCGTCGATCGCCTCCGACCCGCCCTCGGTGCCGTACCCGCTGTCGCGCACGCCACCGAAGGGCACTTCGGGCAGCGCCAGGCCGAGGTGGTTGATCGTCATCATGCCGACCTCCACGCCCGCCGCCAGCGTCTGCGCCGTCTTGCCGCTCGTGGTGAAGGCGTAGCTGGCCAGGCCGAAGGGCAGCCGGTTCGCCTCGGTCACCACCTCGTCGATCGTCTTGAAGGAGCGCATCAGCGCCACCGGGCCGAAGGGCTCCTCGTTCATCGCGCGCATGTCGATGGTGGCGCCGGCCACGACCGTCGGCTCGAAGAAGTAGCCCTTGTTGCCGATGCGGCTGCCGCCCGTGGTGATCTCCGCGCCCTTGCTGCGGGCATCGGCGATCAGCGTCTCCATGACCGGCACGCGGCGCTCATTGGCCATCGGGCCCATGGTGACGCCCTCGTCCAGGCCGTTGCCGACCTTGAGGCCCTTGGCATAGGTCGTGAAGGTCGAGACGAACTGGTCGTAGACCTTCTCCTGCACCAGGAAGCGCGTGGGGCTCACGCAGACCTGGCCGGCATTGCGGAACTTCGCCATGGCGAGCGTCTTGGCCGCATGGTCCACATCGGCGTCGTCGAAGATCATCGCCGGCGCATGGCCGCCGAGTTCCATGGTGACGCGCTTCATGTGCTGCCCGGCCATCGCCGAGAGCAGCTTGCCCACGGGGGTCGAGCCGGTGAAGGTGACCTTGCGGACCGTCGGATGCGCGATGAGGTAGGAGCTGATCTCGCTCGGCACGCCGTAGACGAGGCCGATCACGTCGCCCGGGACGCCCGCGTCGAGGAAGCACTTGATGAGCTCGGCCGGGGAGGCCGGCGTCTCTTCCGGCGCCTTCACGATGATGGCGCAGCCGGCCGCGAGCGCCGCGGAGAGCTTGCGCACCACCTGGTTGATCGGGAAGTTCCACGGCGTGAAGGCCGCCACGACGCCGACCGGCTCCTTGATGGCGAGCTGATAGATGCCCTCGCCGCGGGCCGGGATCACCTGGCCGTAGGTGCGGCGCGATTCCTCGGCGAACCAGTCGATGACGTCAGCACCCGCGAGCACTTCCATCTTGGACTGGTCGAGCGGCTTGCCCTGCTCCATCGTCATCAGGCGGGCGATGGCGTCGGCGCGGCTGCGCAGCAGGTCGGCCGCCTTGCGCATCAGCTTGGAGCGCTCGTAGGCGCTGACCTTGCGCCACTTGGCGAGGCCGCGCTCGGAGGCTTCCAGCGCTTCGTCGAGATCCTTGATCGAGGCATGGGCGACGGTGCCGACCACTTCCTCGCTGGCGGGGTTCAGCACGTCGATGCGCTTGCCGCCATCGGCGTCGCGCCACTTGCCGGCGATGTGCAGCTGGACGTTGGGGTATTCGGCCATGTGGGATGTTCTCCGATTGTCGGCCAGAAGGTGACGCAGCTGGAGGTGGGTTGCAATCCGCGCCCCTCCATCCGCAAGGACGACGTGGTGGTTGGAGGCCGCATCGGGAAGGCCTAGGTTCCGCGCGAATTCACGATCCGGAGATCGCCATGCTCACGCGGAGAGCCACCCTGCCCGCCCTTCTCGCCACGCCCCTGCTGGGCCGCGCCGCCGCGGCGCAGGGCGATGCGGGCGATTTTCCCAACCGCCCCGTGCGCATCATCCTGCCCTATGCGGCCGGCGGCCAGGCGGACACCATCGCGCGCCTGCTGCAGCCGCGCATGACCGAGGCGCTGGGCCAGCCCGTGGTGATCGAGAATCGCTCCGGCGCGGGCGGCTCCATCGGCGGCGGCATCGTCGCCAGCGCGCCGGCGGATGGCTACACCCTGCTCTTCGACGCGGCCTCCTTCCTGATCGTGCCGCTGGCCGTGCGCGGCCTGCCCTTCGACTACGAGACGGCCTTCGCGCCCGTCGGCCTCGTCGCGGAACAGCCCTATGTCCTGGCCGTGGCGCCCAGCCTGGGCGTGAACGACCTCGCGGGCTTCCTGGCCGCGGTGAAGGCCAGCGGGCAGCCCCTGCCCTATGGCACGCCGGGCATCGGCAGCATCGGGCACCTCTCGGGCGCGCTGCTGGCGACGCGGGCGAATGTGCAGCTCGAGCACGTGTCCTATCGCGGCGGCGCCGACGTGGCGCGCGACCTGGCGGCGGGCACCATTCCCATGGGCATCCTGAGCTACAACTCGCTCGCCCCGGTGCTGACCAGCGGGCGGGCCAAGGCCATCGCGGTGACGAGCGGCATCCGGCGCGGCGATCGCAGCATCCCCACCATCGCCGAGAGCGGCTTTCCGGGCTTCGACGTGACGAGCTGGACGGGCGTCTTCACCCGCGCGGGAACGCCGCCCGGCGTGATCCGCAAGCTCGCCGCCGCCTGCAACCACGCCACGGCCGATGCCGCGGTGCGCGAGCGCATGGCCGCGATCGGCAGCGAGGCCACGGAAACCCAGCCGGAGACCTTCGGCGCAAGGCTGGTGACGGAGCGCGCGGTGGTGAAGTCCATCGTGCGCGAGGCGCGGGTCGTGTTCGACTAGGCATATCGGCGGCCGCCGCGTTCTGTCAGGCTTGTCCCTGACATGACGCATGCCGCGCGACGGGCCCACAGGCTCGGCCTCCTTCTCCTCCTGGTCACGACGGCCGGCTGGGCGCTGAACTGGCCGGGGATGAAGATCCTGCTGCGCGACTGGCCGCCGATGAGCTCGCGCGGCGTGGCGGGGGTCGCGGCCTCGCTGATCCTCGCCGCCCTGGCCTGGCGCGCGGGCGAGACGCTGCACGTGCCGCGCGAGGCTTGGCCGCGCCTGCTCTTTGCGAGCTTCACCAATGTCTTCGCCTGGATGGGCTTCGGCACGCTTTGCATGGTGTGGCTGAGCGTCTCGGAGGGCACGCTGCTCATCTACACGATGACGCTCTGGGCGACGCTGCTGGCCTGGCCGATCCTGGGCGCGCGGCCGGGGCCACGTCAGATCGGGGCGCTGGTGCTGGGCTTTGCCGGGATCGGGGTGCTGCTGGGCGGCCAGGGCTTCGCGCTGGGGCCGGACAAGCTGATCGGCGTGGGGTTCGCGCTGGCGGCGGCCGTGCTCTTCGCGCTGGGGACGGTGCTGAACCGCAAGGCGCTGCCGATCCCGCCGCTGGCCTCGGCGGCCTGGCAGGTGGGGCTGGGATGCCTGCCGATGCTGATCTTCGGGTTTCTCGTGGAGGCGCCGCGATGGGGAGCGCTCTCGGCGAGCGGGTGGGCGGTCCTGGTCTATATGACGCTGGTGCCGATGGGGCTCTGCTACGTGACCTGGTTCGCGACGCTGCGGCTGCTGCCACCGGCGACGGCGTCGACAGGAACGCTGCTGGTGCCGCTGATCGGGGTGATCTCGGCGAGCCTCGTGCTGGGGGAACCACTGGGGTGGCGCGAGGGCGCGGCGATGGTGCTGGTTCTGGGCGGGGTCACGCTGGCCTTGAGAAAAGCATGATCCGAGACGGGCACCTGAACGGCCGGCCTCGCCCGTCGCCTATAATGCTACCGCCGGAATCTCCCCATAGAGCGTTAGCGCGGCAACGGCTGAGGGATCGGCGCCAACTGCACGTCGGCACCTTCGCGCTGGACCGGGAAGAAGCCCGGCATGGCATTGGGGCCGGTCGGAGCGGCCACGCGGCTGGCTCGCCGCGCAGCCTCGTAGTCGTCCGTCACTTCGGACGGAAGTGGAGCGGGGGTCGATGGCCCGCTCGCTCGCATGGGCGTCGGAGCATCGCTGCTCCTTGCCCCCTCACAGGAGGCAAGCAAGGGGAAGGCGAGGACCATCAACAGGCGCAGCGGGCGTGAAATGGTCATGGGGCCTTCGCTTGGATCTTGCCGGGAACGGCACCTCCGTTCCTCCCAGCATGGCACACTCAAGACCCCTCGCAATACTGCTGCCTGCTGCTTCGGCCGCGCCCAAACCAGGATCAGGTCGCTTCAGACAACTTCGGACGCTGTGATTTTCCCGTCCTTCAACGTCACGACCCGATCCATCCGCGCCGCCAGCGCCGGATTATGCGTCGCGATCAGCGCCGCCAGCCCCCGGTCCCGCGCCTCCCGCAGCAATTCGGAAAACACCAATTCCGCCGTCGCCACATCCAGGTTCCCGGTCGGCTCATCCGCCAGCAGCACCTTCGGCGCATTGGCCAAGGCGCGGGCGATCGCCACGCGCTGCTGCTCGCCGCCCGAGAGTTTTCCAGGCCGGTGATCCACCCGCGCCCCCAGCCCGAACTGGCTCAGCAATTCGCTGGCCCGCGCCTTCGCATCGGCCCGCGACACGCCCGCCGCCATCTGCGGCAGCATCACGTTCTCCAGCGCCGAGAACTCCGGCAGCAGATGATGGAACTGATACACGAAGCCGATGGTGTTCCGCCGGATCGACGTCCGCGCGTCGTCCGACAGCGTCCCGGCGGCCTTTCCCTCGATGAAGACTTCGCCGCCGTCCGGCCGCTCCAGCAGCCCCGCCAGATGCAGCAGCGTGGACTTGCCCGTCCCCGAGGGCGCCACCAACGCCACGATCTCGCCGGCCCGCAGCGTCAGCTCCGCGCCCTTCAGCACCTCCAGCGAGCCTGCTTCCGTCTTGTAGCGACGCTCGACCGCGCGCAATTCCAAAGGCGCGTTACTCATTGCGCAGCATCTCCACGGGGTCGGTCTTCGCCGCGCGCCAGCTGGGATAGATCGTGGCCAGCAGCGCCAGAGTGAGCGCCAGCGTCACCACCTGCCCCACCTCGTTCCAGTTCAGCACCGCCGGCAATTGCGTGAGGAAGTAGATCTCCGCGCTGAACAGCTCGGCCCCGATCACCCACTGCACGAACTGGCGGATGTTCTCGATGTTCTTGCAGAACAGCACGCCCAGCGCGAAGCCCGCGAGCGTGCCGGACACGCCGATCCACGCACCGCACATCAGAAAGATGCGCATGATGGAGCCGCTCGTGGCCCCCATCGTGCGCAGCACCGCGATGTCCTTGCCCTTGTCCTTCACCAGCATGATCAGCGTGGAGATGATGTTGAAGGCCGCCACGATGATGATCAGCGTCAGGATCAGGAACATCACGTTCCGCTCCACCTGCACCGCGGCGAAGAAGCTGCTGTTGGAATCCTGCCAGTCGATGATGCGCACCGGCTGGTTGAGCGCCCGGCGGATCTCGGCGTTCACCGCGCGCACGCGCGTCGGGTCCTGCACGAAGACCTCGATCTGCGTGACCGCCTCGGGGGTCGTCTGGAAATAGACCTGCGCGGCCGGCAGCGGCATGAAGACGTAGCTGCTGTCGTATTCGTTCATGCCCACTTCGAAGAGCGCGACCACCGTATAGGCGCGCAGCCGCGGAATCGTGCCGATCACCGTGGCGCGCCCCTGCGGGCTGATCATCGTGATCTTGTCGCCCACATTGAGCCCGAGGCGATAGGCCAGCCGCGTGCCGATGGCGACGGCGTCATCGCCCTCGAACTGTTCGAGCGAGCCCGCGCGGATGTTGTTCGCCACGATCGCCTTGGTCCGCAGATCCTCCGGCCGGATGCCGCGCGCCAGGCCACCCGTCGCCGAATTGCCCGCGCCCGAGAGCAGCACCTGCCCCTCCACCACCGGTGTTGCCGTCACCACGCCGGGTTGCCGGCGGATGGTGGCGGTGATGGCGTCGAAGTCGCGCAGGTTGCCGCGATCCGCGGCGTAGATGCCCATGTGGCCGTTGAGGCCGAGGATGCGTCCGAGCAGCTCCTGGCGGAACCCGCCCATCACCGACAGCACGATGATGAGCGTGGCCACGCCGAGCATGATCCCCACCAGCGAGAAGGTGCCGATGATGGAGGTGAACCGGTCACTCTTGCGCGACATGAGGTAGCGCATCGCGACGGTGCGCTCGAACGCCCCGAACATCAGGCGGTCAACTTCGCCAGGGCTTCCTCAAAGGTGAGCTCCATGCGCTCGCCGGTGGCGCGCCGCTTCAGCTCCACCTTGCCGGCCGCCGCACCGCGCGGGCCGATAATCGCCTGCCAGGGCAGGCCCATCAGATCCGCATCGGCGAATTTCGCCCCCGCGCGGTCGGCGCGATCGTCATAGATCGCGTCGTCCGGGAAGGCCGCGTGCAGCTTCTCGCAGAGCGCGTCGCAGGCGGCATCGCCGACCTTGAGGTTCAGGATCGACAGCTTCCAGGGTGCCACCGCATCCGGCCACTTGATGCCGTTCTCGTCGTGATTCGCCTCGATCAGCGCCGCCACCAGGCGCGAGACGCCGATGCCGTAGCTGCCCATCTGCGGGATCACGGTCGTGCCGTCGGGACCGGCAACCGAGAGGCCCATCGGCTCGGAATACTTGGTGCCGAAATGGAAGATGTGGCCGACCTCGATGCCCTTGCCCTCGCGGCGGCTGGCGGCGTCCACGCCCGACCAGGCGGCCTCGTCGTGCATCTCCTCGGTGGCGGCGTACATCGACGTGACTTCGTCGAAGAAGCCCTGCAGCGCGGGAACGTCGTCATTGCCGACCTCGGTGCCGGCCCAGTCGAGTTCGTCGAACTTCGCGTCGTAGAAGACGGTGCTCTCGCCGGTCTCGGCCAGGATGATGAATTCGTGGCTGAGCTTGCCGCCGATCGGCCCGGTATCGGCGCGCATCGGCACGGCCTTCAGCCCCATCCGCTGGAAGGTGCGCAGATAGGCCAGGAACATCTGGCGATAGGTGTGCTCCGAGCCTTCCTTCGTCAGGTCGAAGGAATAGGCGTCCTTCATGAGGAACTCGCGCCCGCGCATCACGCCGAAGCGCGGACGCACCTCATCGCGGAACTTCCACTGGATGTGATAGATGTTGCGCGGCAGGTCCCGGTAGCTGGTCGCATAGGCCCGGAAGATGTCGGTGATCATCTCCTCGTTGGTCGGGCCGAAGAGCATCTCGCGATCGTGGCGATCCTTGATGCGCAGCATTTCCTTGCCGTAGTCGTCGTATCGTCCGGACTTCTGCCAGAGATCGGCCGGCTGGATGGTCGGCATCAGGATTTCCTGGGCGTCGGCGCGATTCTGCTCCTCGCGGACGATCTGCTCGACCTTGCGCAGGACACGGAGTCCCGCCGGGAGCCAGGCATAGATGCCGGCCGATGTCTGGCGGATCAGGCCCGCGCGCAGCATCAGGCGATGGGAAACGATCTGCGCCTCGGCGGGCGTTTCCTTCAATGTGGGCAAGAAGGCACGGGTAAGGCGCAAGGTAGTTTCCTCGTCAGGTCAGGCGGGTGCGGACCCTAGCCGAGAAACCGGAGCGCCGGAACAGACCACTGGGAGGCGCAATAATGCTGCGCCGCACAATCGTTTTTCCTACAAATATGTCTTGAGTTGTCCGGAGGAAAGCCGTAACAAAAAGAAAGGGCCGCCCCCATAGGGAGCGGCCCAAGTTTAGGGAGGAAACGCCAGTCACACGGCAGAAAGAGGAAAGCCCTCTCTCTAAAACAAAGATTGCCGCAAAGCCCCTTCAAGGCTCAACGCCAAAGGACGCTACAGACGGCGAAAAACAGAGCGTTCAGCCAATGGATGCTCAAAATACAGGCGGCTGTCCGGGACAACCCAGATAGCCGCCTTTTCTTTGTGCAGACGCCCTCAGTCCGGAATGGCCAGCCAGGGATCGCGGAAGCTGATCCAGTCGCTTTCGATCAGCACATAGACGCCGAGCCACAGAATCGCCGAGACGATGGTCGTGATGATGACCTTCTGGAGGATGCGCGGCTGCGTCGGCGCGCCGCGCCAGCCACCGGCCTCCGGATCGCCCTGCGCATCGGGGCGGATGCCGATGGGCAGAACGGCAAAGAGTGTCGTCCACCAGATGATGGCGTAGACGACCAGGCTCAGGAACCAACCCATGCGCGCTCCTTGAGGGGGCTCAGGCTCCCTCAGACTCCAGGAAACAGCGTTTCCTGGATCTTTCGTCAGTCGTCGAATCCGGGGCATGACGCCCCACCGGCTACACCCGCAAAAGATGCACTTCGATATTCGGCCGCTTCTTGAGCCGGCGCGCGATGGCCTTGCGCATCACCCCGCGCACCGCCTCGGTCATGGCCTCGTCTTCCTTGCGCAGCCCCTTGGGCAATTCGCCCACGCCACGCGTGAGGTCATCGGCCAACTGGCCCTGCTCGGGACCTTCCGCCTCAAAGAGACCCGGCGCGGAGACGCGCGGCCGGCCGACGATGCGGCCCGCCGTGTCGACCGCCAGGCTGGCCACGACCACGCCGTTGAAGAGCATGCGCTTGCGCGCGCCCATCACGCCGCCCTCGAGCGGCAGAAGGCGGTTGCCATCCACCACCAGCCGGCCGACGGGCACGCTCTCCAGCACCTTGGGATCCTTGCCCGAAAGGCGCAGCACATCGCCGTCCTCGAGCATGATGGGATCGGAGCCGCAATCCTCGGCAAGATCGGCATGGGCCGACATGTGCCGCCACTCGCCATGCACGGGGACCGAGAACTTCGGCTTCACCAGCCCATAGAGCTTCTTGAGCTCGTCGCGCGCCGGATGTCCGGACACATGCACCGCATGGTCGTCGGCCGTCATGACCTCGCAACCCGCGCGGGTCAGCTCGTCCTGTACGCGCAGGATCCCGCGCTCATTGCCGGGAATCATGCGGCTGGAGAAGATGACGGTGTCGCCCTCGCCCATCGAGATGTTCGGGTGCGTGTCGGCCGCGATCTTGGAGAGGGCCGAGCGCTCCTCGCCCTGGCTGCCGGTGCAGATGATCAGCAGGTTGTCGTCGGAGAGGAAGCGGGCCTCCTCCTCGCTCACGAAGTCATGCACCGAATCGAGGTAGCCGCACTCGCGGGCCGAGGCCACGGCATTGCGCAGCGAGCGCCCGAAGAGCGCCACCTGACGCCCCGCCGCCTGCCCGGCCAGCGCGATGGATTCGACGCGCGCCAGGTTCGTGGAGAAGCAGGTCACGGCCACGCGGCCCTTGAGGCCCTTCATCAGCACCTTGAGGTTGCGACGCACCTCGCCCTCGGAGCCGGAATGTCCCTCGACCATGGCATTGGTGCTGTCGCAGACCATGGCCAGAACGCCCTCCTCGCCGAGGCGCGCGAAGGCGGCCTCGTCGGTGGGCGGGCCGATGAGCGGATGGGGATCGAGCTTCCAGTCGCCCGTATGCAGCACATTGCCGTGCCGCGTGCGGATCATGATCGCGCTGGCCTCGGGTACCGAATGGGTGACGCGGAGGAATTCCAGGTCGAAGGGGCCGACCTGGCGCCGCCCGGGCAGCGGCACGGTGTCGATCTCGACATCGTGGCCGAGGCCGGCCTCGCCGAGCTTGCGCCGCAGCACCGAGGTCACGAAGGGACCGCCGATCACTGGGCAGCGCAGACTGGGCCACAGATGCGCGACGGCGCCGATATGGTCCTCATGCGCATGAGTGATCACGAGGGCCAGCAGGTCATCGCGGCGCGCGGCCAGCCAGGCGGGATCGGGCACCATGACGTCGACGGCCGGATTGTCCGGGCCGCCGAAGCCGATGCCGCAATCCACAGCCAGCAACTTTCCGTCGCAGCGATAGACATTGAGGTTCATGCCGATCTCGCCCGTGCCACCGAGCGGGATAAAGGCCAAATCGTCCATGGGTTCTTTGGGGATCACAAAAGGTCTTTTGTTGAAATGGGGGCGGGGTTGCGAGATGCCAACAGGCGCAGCCCCTCCAGCGTGATATCAGGATCGATTCGTTCGATGAGGGTCGTGCCCTCGGCCAGAAGCGGCGCGAGGCCGCCCGTGGCGATGACTTTCATATGCGGAAGTTCGGCCTCGTTGCGGATGCGAGAGACGATACCCTCAATCATCCCCACATAGCCCCAGAAAATTCCGGACTGCATGGCCGAGACCGTATTCCGGCCGATCGCCGCCTGCGGCCGGCCGATGCCGATGCGCGGCAGACGGGCGGCGGCGCGGTGCAGCGCCTCGATGGACAGGTTGATGCCCGGAGCGATGACGCCGCCGAGATAGGATCCTTTGCCATCCACCACGTCGAAGGTAGTGGCGGTGCCGAAATCGATGACGATCAGCGGCCCCTTGTAGTGGTGATGCGCCGCCAGCGAGTTCAGCAGACGATCGGCGCCCACCTCCTGCGGCTGGTCGACCTTGATCTCGAAGCCCCAGTCCAGGATGGAGCGCGCCACCAGGGGCTCGGGCCCGAACCAGTCCCGGCAGAGGCGGCGCAGGTTGTAGAGCGCCGCGGGCACCACGGTCCCGATGACGCAGCGGTCGACGTCCGAGGGCTTCAGGCCGGAATGCTGCATGAGGGTGAGCAGCCAGACGGCATATTCGTCGCTGGTGCGATCGGCGCGGGTGGCGATGCGCCAACGGCCGCGCCACTCCGCGCCGTCATGCACGGCGAAGACGACATTGGTATTGCCGGCATCAATCGCGAGAAGCATGCCCGTCCCCGATCACCTCGCCCGCATGGAAGACCTGCGGGCCATTCACCGTCGAAAGACGCAATCCGCCATCCTCGGCGAGCCCTTCGTACCTTCCTGAAACGGGATTGTCGCCCTGCCGGAGGGTCAGGACTGTCCCGCGCACAGGGCCACGCTCCTCCCAGGCGGCACGGATGGGCGCAAACCCCTGGCGGACGTGGACCTCCTGCCAATGCGCGAGCCGCCCGAGCAGGGTCGCGCAGAAATCCTCGACCGGGACGGGGCCGAGGCAGGCGACGGCGCGGCCCTCGACCGCGGGCGCATGAGCGAGGTTCACCCCGAAGCCGAGCACCAGATGGGCAATGCCGCCGCCAGGATCGAGCGAGGCCTCGGCGAGGATGCCGGCGATCTTGGCGCCGTCCTCCATCAGGTCGTTGGGCCATTTCAGCCGCAGCGCGCGGGTGGGCGCGTGATGCGCCGCGGCCTCGTGCACCGCGACGGCGGCCAGCAGCGCATGGACCGCGATCTCGCGCGCGGAACCGGCCGGACGCAGGAGCACGGAGAGCGCAAGGTTGCCGGGCTGGGACTGCCAGGCCCGCCCTGCCCTGCCCCGTCCCTGCATCTGGCGATGCGCCAGGATGGCGAGCCCGCCGGGCTCGCCTTGTTCAGCCAGTTCGAGTGCCAGGCTCTGCGTGCTGGGCAGGCTGTCGTGGATGCGGAGCCGCCAGCCCGCGAGACCGCTCAACCGATGATCGCCGCGACCGCATGCCGGGCCGCGCTCAGGAGCGAGGCCGGGAAGAGGAAGAAGAACAAGGTGAACAGCCCCGTCCCCGCGAGCACGACCGAAATCCCGGCCGGACGCGCATCGAAGCCCGTCACCGGGGCGTCGAAGTACATCACCTTCACGATACGCAGGTAGTAATAGGCCGAGACCACCGAGGAGAGCACGCCGATCACGGCCATGGCCCAAAAGCCCTGCTCGATCGCGGGGAGCAGCACGTAGATCTTGGCGAAGAAGCCCGCGAGCGGCGGGATGCCCGCCATCGAGAACATGAAGATCGCCATGGCCAGCGCCATTGCCGGATCGGTGCGGCCGAGGCCGGCGAGATCGTCCACGCCCTCCACCGCGCGCCCGTTGCGGCGCATGGCGACGAGCACGGCGAAGGCGCCGATGTTCATGGCGATGTAGATGGCCGTGTAGACCAGAACGCCGCGCAGGCCGGCCTCGCCGCCGACGGCCAGGCCCATCAGGATGAAGCCCACATGGCCGATGGAGGAATAGGCCATCAGCCGCTTCACATTCTTCTGCCCGATGGCGGCGAAGGCGCCGAGCAGCATGGAGAGGATCGCCGTCAGCACGATGACCTGCTGCCACTGGCCCACCACGTCGCCGAAGGGACCGGAGAGCACGCGCACCAGCAGCGCGATGGTCGCGACCTTGGGGGCGGAGGCGAAGAAGGCGGTGACCGGGGTCGGCGCGCCCTCATAGACGTCGGGCGTCCACATGTGGAACGGCACGGCGGCAAGCTTGAAGGCCAGGGCCGCAATCACGAAGACGATGCCCACGACCACGCCGGCCGAGACGCCGGTCTCCGCGGAAAGCGCATCGGCGAGGCGGTCGAAATTCGTCGTGCCCGCGAAGCCATAGACCAGCGAGGCGCCGTAGAGCAGCAGGCCCGAGGCCAGCGAACCCAGGATGAAGTACTTCAGCCCCGCCTCGGCCGAGCGCGGATTATCGCGGTCGAAGGCGGCGAGCACGTAGAGCGGTAGCGAGAGCAGCTCGAGGCCGAGATAGAGGCTCATCAGGTCGTTGGCGGAGATCATCGCCATCATGCCGACGGTGGCGAAGAGCACGAGGACCGGGAATTCGAAGCGCGACAGCCCCTCCTTCGTGTTCCAGTCCAGCGCCATCAGCAGGCCCAGGGCGGCCGCCGCGAGGCAGAGCAGCTTCATGAAGGCCGAGAAGGCGTCGGCGATATATTGCCCGCCGAAGGCCGTGCCCTCGGCCTGGGAGATGATGAGCACCCCCGTCACCGCGAAGGCGGCGATCACCGCCATGGTGCAGGGGAAGGTCATGTCCCGCTTGGGGATGACCCCGATGACGAGGATGGCAAGCCCGCTAAGGGCCAGCACCAGCTCGGGGAGGGCGAGGGTCCAGTTCATCAGAGGCCTGCCAGACGCGACGCGGCCCCGATCGCGGCCTGGTGCTGCTGCACCATCTGCGCGACCGTCGCCGAGAAGAAGGAGAGGAAGGACTGCGGATAGATGCCCATCCACAGGGTCAGGGCGATCAGCGGGGCGAAGATCGCGTATTCCCGCGGCTCCAGGTCCAGCATGCGCTTCACATCGTCCTTGGTGAGCTTGCCGAACGCGACGCCGCGATAGAGCGTCAGCATGTAGCAGGCGCCAAGCACCATGCCGGTGGCGGCGCCGAAGGCCACCCAGGGGTTCACCGCCCAGGCGCCGACGATCACCAGGAATTCACCCGGGAAACCGGCGAGGCCGGGCAGCGCGACGCTCGCCATGGTGAAGAGCATGAAGACCAGCGCATAGGCCGGCATCACCTTAGCCACGCCGCCGTAGCGCGCGATCTCGCGCGTGTGCAGCCGGTCATAGACCACGCCCACGCAGAGGAAGAGCGCGCCGGCCACGATGCCGTGCGAGAGCATGGTGAGGAGCGCGCCCTCGATGCCCTGCTGGTTGAAGGTGAAGATGCCCAGCGTGACGATGCCCATATGGGCCACCGACGAATAGGCGATCAGCTTCTTCATGTCCTGCTGCGCGAGCGCCACGAGGCTGGTGTAGACCACCGCCACGATGCTCAGCACGTAGACGTAGGGCGCGAAATAGGCGCTCGCCTCGGGCAGCAGCGGGATGGAGAAGCGCAGGAAGCCATAGGCGCCCATCTTCAGCAGCACGCCGGCCAGGATGACCGAGCCCGCCGTCGGCGCCTCGACGTGGGCGTCGGGCAGCCAGGTGTGCACCGGCCACATCGGCACCTTCACCGCGAAGCTCGCGAAGAAGGCGAGGAAGAGCCAGACCTGCAGGTTGAAGGGAATGTCGAACTCGGAGAGCTCGGGGATGCTCGTCGTCCCGGCCTGATACCAGAGCGCGATGATCGCCAGCAGCATCAGCACCGAGCCGAGCAGCGTGTAGAGGAAGAACTTGTAGGAGGCGTAGACGCGCCGCGGCCCGCCCCAGATGCCGATGATGAGGAACATCGGGATCAGCACGGCCTCGAAGAAGATATAGAAGAGCATGAAGTCGAGCGCGCAGAACATGCCGACCATCATCGTCTCGAGGATGAGGAAGGCGATCATGAACTCGCGCACGCGCGACTGGATCACGCTCCAGGCCGACAGGATGCAGATCGGCGTCAGCAGCGTCGACAGCAGGACGAAGAGGACGGAGATGCCGTCCACGCCCATCGTGTAGGAGATGCCGAAATCGGGCAGCCAGGCCAGCTGGTCCACGAACTGGTAGTCGGGCGAGCTCTTGTCGAACTTCACCCAGAGGATGAGCGACAGGAAGAAGGTGATGAGGCTGGTCCACAGCGCGGTCCAGCGCGCATTGCTCGCCACCACGGCCTCGTCGCCGCGCACCATCATGATGATGAGCACGCCGAGCAGCGGCAGGAAGGTCAGCAGCGAGAGGATCGGGAAACCCGCGGCGTTCATGGCTCAGCGCCCCAACAGGAAGAGGGTCACGAAGACCACGAGGCCGATGATCATGGCGAAGGCGTAGTTCGCCACCCGCCCCGTCTGCAGCCGGACCACGCCGCGCGCCGTGCCGGCCGCGAGGCTGGCCGCGCCATTGGGCATGCCGTCGATGATGCGCGTATCGCCCACCTTCCAGAACTGCACGGCGAGGCGCTTGGCGGGCTGCACGAAGATCTTGTCGTAGAGCTCGTCGAAGTACCACTTGTTCAGCAGGAAGCGGTGCAGGCCGGGCATCGCCGCGGCCAGCTTCGCCGGCACCTTGGGGAAGAAGCCGTAGAGGATGATGGCGAGCACGATGCCGCTTGTCGCGACGGTCAGCACCATCTGCGGAACCCAATGCGGGACGTGATGCATCGCGTCCATCATGTCCTTGCCGGGCAGGTTGAAGATCGCCCCGTTCCAGAACTGCTCGTGATCATGGCCGATGAAGTACGGCGCGAAGACCATGCCGGTCAGCACGGCGCCGGCCGCGAGCAGGATCAGCGGGATCAGCATCACCGCCGGGCTCTCATGGACATGGTCCATCGTGTGCTGGTCGGCGCGCGGCTTGCCGTGGAAGGTCAGGATCAGCAGGCGCCAGGAATAGAAGGCCGTCAGGAAGGCCGCGATGATGCCGCAGACGAAGGCATACATGCCCACACCGCTATGCGCCGCGAAAGCGCCCTCCAGGATCGCGTCCTTGGAATAGTAGCCGGCGAAGAGCGGGATGCCGGCCAGGGCCAGCGAGCCGATCCACATCACCACATAGGTGACCGGGATCTTCTTCCAGATGCCGCCCATCTTGCGGATGTCCTGCTCGTCGGACATCGCGTGGATGACCGAGCCCGCGCTCAGGAAGAGCAGCGCCTTGAAGAAGGCGTGGGTGAAGAGATGGAACATCGCGGCCTGGTACAGCCCCACGCCGGCGGCGAAGAACATGTAGCCGAGCTGCGAGCAGGTCGAATAGGCAATGATGCGCTTGATGTCGTTCTGCACGCAGCCGATCGTGGCCGCGAAGAGCGCCGTCGAGGCGCCGACCACCGTGACCACGGCGAGCGCGAAGGGCGCGTATTCCATGATCGGCGACATGCGGCAGATCAGGAAGACGCCGGCCGTGACCATCGTCGCCGCATGGATCAGCGCGGAGACGGGCGTGGGGCCCTCCATGGCGTCCGGCAGCCAGGTGTGCAGGCCCAACTGCGCCGACTTGCCGCAGGCGCCGCCGAAGAACAGCAGACCGATGAGCTCCAGCGAGGGGATGCCCATGAAGGTGCTGTCCACCTTGGAGGAGGCAGCGGCGAAGATCGTGTCGAAGTCGAGCGATCCGAAGGTCAGGAAGGTCAGCGCCATGCCGAGCATGAAGAAGACGTCGCCCACGCGGTTCACGATGAAGGCCTTCATCGCCGCGGCGTTGGCGCTCTCCTTCTCGTACCAGTAGCCGATGAGCAGATAGCTCGCGAGGCCCACGCCCTCCCAGCCGAAGAACAGCTGCACGAGGTTGTCCGCCGTCACCAGCATCAGCATCATGAAGGTGAAGAGGCCGAGATAGGCGAAGAAGCGCGGCGGTGTCGCGTCATGCGACATATAGCCGATCGAATAGAGGTGGATCAGCGTGGAGATGAAGGTAATCATCGCCACCATGATCGCGCTCAGCGTGTCGTAGCGGAGCGCCCAGGCGAATTCGAGCTCGCCCACGTCCATCCAGGTAAAGATGGTGACGGTGGCCGGCTGCCCGCCCATGGCGACCTGCCAGAAGCTCAGCGACCCGCAGATCGCGGCCAGCACCATGAAGAACACGGTGGACCACATGGAGGCCTTGACGCCGATCCAGCGGTTGAGAAAGCCGCTGATGCAGGCGCCCAGCAGCGGGAAGAAGATTGCGCCGACGAACATCGGTCTAACCCTTCAGAGCCGAGATATCCTCGACCTCGATGCTGCCGTGGTTCCGGAAGTAGATGACGACGATGGCGAGCCCGATGGCCGCCTCGGCGGCGGCCACGGTCAGGATGAACATCGCGAAGATCTGCCCCGCGAGGTCATCCAGGCGGGACGAGAAGGCCACGAGGTTCAGGTTCACGCTGAGCAGGATCAGCTCGATCGACATCATGATGACGATGACGTTCTTGCGGTTCAGGAAGATGCCGAAGATGCCGAGCACGAAGAGGATGGCGCCCACCGTGAGGTAGTGCGCGAGGCCGATGACCAGCATCAGTGATGCCCCCCCCCGTGAGAATCATGCCCATGACCGTCGTGATGTTCGATGGGCGCGGCCTTGGCCGGCGGCGGCAGCGGGCGGAGGATGTCCCCGCGCGCGATGCCCTGGCCGATGGCCGGTTGCGCCATCACCAGCTCGGTCGAGCGATAGACCTGCGTGGCGATGACCTGCCGCTTGCTGTCGGCCTGCCGCTCGCGCAGGGTCAGCACGATCGCGCCGATCATGGCGACGAGCAGGATCAGCCCCGCGCCTTGGAAGAGGTAGACGTAGTCGGTGTAGATGATCCGCCCGATGGCCTCGGTGTTGGACATCCCGGCCGGCGTGGGCGATAGGCGCAGCTCGGCCGCATCCGTCGAGAACTGCCAGGCGCCGAAGACGAGGAGCAGCTCCAGGAAGAGGATGCCGCCGACGATGGCGCCGATCGGCGCGTAGCGCTGGAAGCCCTCGCGCAGCTGCACGAAGTCGACGTCGAGCATCATCACGACGAAGAGGAAGAGCACCGCGACCGCGCCGACATAGACGATGACCAGGATCATCGCGAGGAACTCCGCCCCCGCGAGCAGGAACAGCGCCGCCGCGTTGAAGAAGGCCAGGATCAGGTACAGCACCGAGTGCACCGGATTGCGCGAGGTGACGACCATCACCGCGGAGGCAATCAGGATGAAGGCGAAGACGTAGAAGGCGAGCGCTGCGATCACGGCGTCTGCCTTTCGAGGAAGAAGTTCATGTCCGGCATCCGTTCAGCGATAGGGCGCGTCGAGCTCAAGCCGCTTGGCCAGCTCGCTCTCCCACCGGTCGCCATTCGCGAGCAGGCGGTCCTTGTCGTACATCAGCTCTTCGCGCGTCTCCGTCGCGAATTCGGCGTTCGGCCCTTCGACGATGGCGTCCACCGGGCAGGCTTCCTCGCACATGCCGCAATAGATGCACTTGGTCATGTCGATGTCGTAGCGCGTGGTCCGGCGGGATCCGTCCTCGCGCGGCTCGGCCTCGATGGTGATGGCCAGCGCGGGGCAAACGGCCTCGCAGAGCTTGCAGGCGATGCAGCGCTCTTCCCCGTTGGGATAGCGGCGCAGCGCGTGCTCGCCCTTGAAGCGCGGCGAGAGCGGCGTCTTCTCATAGGGGTAGTTGAGCGTGACCTTGCGGCGGAAGAAGTACTTCAGCGTGAGCCACATGCCGCCGACCAGTTCGGCCAGCAGGAAGGATCGCGCGTAGCGGTCGAGGGTCGTCATGCGGGAAGCATCCCCGTCAGCTTGAGGAAGGCCGCCGTCAGCACGAGCCAGAGCAGGCTGAAGGGCAGGAAGACCTTCCAGCCCAGCCGCATCAGCTGGTCATAGCGGTAGCGGGGGAAGGTCGCGCGCACCCAGATGAAGGTGAACAGCAGGAAGCAGACCTTGAGGATGAACCAGACCGGACCGGGGATCCAGGTGAAGGGCTCGAAGCCGAAGGGCGGATACCAGCCCCCCAGGAAGAGGATCGTCGTCAGCGAGGACATGAGGATCATGTTCGCGTATTCGCCGAGGAAGAAGAGCGCGAAGCTCATCGAGCTGTATTCGACGAAGAAGCCGGCCACCAGCTCGGACTCGCCTTCGGGAAGATCGAAGGGCGCGCGGTTGGTCTCGGCCAGCGTGCTGATGAAGAAGATGATGAACATCGGGAAGAGCGGCAGGATGAACCAGACGTTCTCCTGCGCCCGCACGATCTCCGTCAGGTTCAGCGAGCCCACGCACATCAGCACGGTCACAATGACGAAGCCCATCGAGACCTCGTAGCTGACCATCTGCGCCGCGGAGCGCAGCGCGCCGAGGAAGGCGTATTTCGAATTGGACGCCCAGCCCGCGATGATGACGCCATAGACGCCCAGCGAGCTGATCGCGAAGAGATAGAGCACGCCCACATTGATGTCGGCGATGGCCCAGCCGTCATTCACCGGGATCACCGCCCAGCCGAGCATGGCCAGGGTGAAGGTGAGCATCGGCGCGCCGAGGAAGAGGAGCCGCGACGACCCCGAGGGGATGATCGTCTCCTTCATCAGCATCTTCAGCGCGTCGGCGAAGGGCTGCAGCAGGCCCATCGGGCCGACCACGTTCGGGCCTCGGCGCAGCTGCATGGCCGCGAGGACCTTGCGCTCGGCCCAGGTGAGATAGGCGACGAAGATCAGCACCGGCACCAGCAGCGCCAGGGTCTTCGCAACGGTGAGCGCCAGGATGCCCAGCGGAGAGGCGAGGAATTCGGCCATCGGCTTACTCCGCCGCCAGCAAGGGCTGCGGCTTCAGATAGACCGAAGCGCATTCCGCCATGGTCGCGCTGGCGCGCGTGATGGGATCGACCTGCCAGTAATTGGCGATGGGCAGCGCGAAGGGCGCCGCACCCAGCACGCCGCCGGCCGGGCCGGCATCATCCGTGCAACCGGGCAGCGGGCCCTGGTTGTTGCGGCTGAAGACCGGATGCTCCGCCTTCATCTCGGCACGGAGCGCGTCGAGCGTGTCGAAGGGAAGCGTGACGCCGAGGAACTGCGAGGCGGCACGGATCACGCGCCAGTCCTCGCGGGCCTCGCCCGGCGGGGTCACGGCCATGCGGCCGACCTGCACGCGGCCTTCGGTGTTGACCCAGGTGCCGTCCTTCTCGGTATAGGCCGCGCCCGGCAGGATCACGTCGGCGCGCGCCGCGGCGGCCTCGCCGTGATGGCCCTGATAGATCACGAAGGTCGAGGCCGGGATGCGCGCGGCGTCGAAGCCGTCCGCCCCCAGCAGCCACAGCGCCTCGACGCCGCCGCCCAGCATCGCCGCCATGTCGAGCCCGCCCGGCCCCGGCACGAAGCCGAGATCCAGCGCGCCGACCTGGCCGCCGAACTGATGCAGCACGTTGAAGCCGTGCCAGTCCTCGCGCAGCGCGCCGCTGGCCCGGGCCAGATCCCAGGCCGCCGCGAGCACCGCCGCGCCGTCGGCGCGGGTGAGCGCGCCACGGCCGAGGATGATCATCGGATTCTTGGCGCCCGAGAGGAACTCGGCCGCGCGGGCGATCTCGCTCGGGCCGGAGCCCAGCTGCGTCGCCGGATAGGTGAGGTCGATCGCCGGGCCGATCACGCCCACGCGCATGCCGCCGAGCGACCAGCGCTTGCGGATGCGGGCATTGATCACCGGCGCCTCGACGCGCGGATTGCTGCCGATGACGACGATGGCATCGGCCTGCTCGATGCCGGCGATGCCGCTGTTGAACAGGTAGTAGTCGGGGCGCGAGGTATCGATCTTCGCGCCGTCCTGGCGGCAATCCAGGTTCGTGCTGCCCATGGCGGCCAGCATGGCCTTCAGCGCGAAGAGGCTCTCCACCTCGACCGTGTCGCCCGCGATCGCGCCGATCGTCTTGCCGCGCGCACCCTGCACGATGGCGCCGAAGGCCTCCGCCCAGCTCGCCGGCTTCAGCTTGCCGTCCTGGCGCACCCAGGGACGGTCGAGGCGCTTGCGCTTCAGACCGTCGAAGGCGAAGCGCGAACGGTCGCCGAGCCATTCCTCGTTCACGTCGTCATTGTTGCGCGGAAGGATGCGCAGCACCTCGCCGCCGCGCACGTCCACGCGGATGGAAGCACCCGTCGCGTCCAGCACGTCCACACTGTCCGTCTTCCGCAGCTCCCAGGGGCGCGAGACGAAGGCATAGGGGCGCGAGGTCAGCGCGCCCACCGGGCAAAGGTCGATCAGATTGCCGGAAAGCTCGCTGGTCAGCGCCTTCTCGACATAGGTGCCGACTTCCATGCTCTCGCCACGGCCCGTCGCGCCCATCTCCGGCACGCCGGCCACTTCTGCGGCGAAGCGGATGCAGCGCGTGCAGTGGATGCAGCGGTTCATGATCGTCTTGATCAGAGGGCCGACATACTTGTCCTTCACCGACCGCTTCTCTTCGCGGTAGCGGCTGTCGTCCTTGCCGTAGCCCACGGCCTGGTCCTGCAGATCGCACTCGCCGCCCTGATCGCAGATCGGGCAATCGAGCGGGTGGTTGATCAGCAGGAATTCCATCACGCCGCGCCGCGCATTGCGGATCATCGGCGTGTCGGTGAAGACCTTCATGCCGTCGGCGACCGGATAGGCGCAGGAGGCGATGGGCTTGGGCGCCTTCTCGACCTCGACCAGGCACATGCGGCAATTGCCGGCGACCGACAGGCGCTCGTGGTAGCAGAAGCGCGGAATCTCCTTGCCCGCGGCCTCGCAGGCCTGGAGCACGGAGGTGCCGTTCGGAACCTCGACCTCGATTCCGTCGATGGTGACCTTGGCCATGACTTACTCCGCCGCCATCGGGAAATGCTTGGCCTTATACTCGGCGATCCGCTCTTCCATCATCGGACGGAAGTGGCGGATCAGGCCCTGGACCGGCCAGACGCCGCCATCTGCCAGCGCGCAGATGGTGTGGCCCTCGATCTGGCGCGTCACCTGCTCCAGCACGTCGATCTCGTCGACCTCGGCGCGTCCCTCGACCATGCGCATCATCACCCGGTTCACCCAGCCCATGCCTTCGCGGCAGGGCGTGCACTGGCCGCAGCTCTCATGCTTGTAGAAGGCCGACAGACGCTGGATCGCCTTGATGAGGTCGGTCGACTTGTCCATCACGATCACGCCGGCGGTGCCCAGGCCCGTCTTGTGTTCGCGCAGCGCGTCGAAATCCATCAGCACGTCGTCGCAGATCGACTTGGGCAGCATCGGCGTGGAGGAGCCGCCGGGGATCACCGCCAGCAGATTGTCCCAGCCGCCGCGCACGCCGCCGGCATAGCGGTCGATGAGCTCCCGCATCGGGATGCTCATCTCGGCTTCGACGTTGCAGGGCTTGTTCACATGGCCTTGGATGCAGAAGATCTTCGTGCCCGAGTTCTTCGGACGGCCGAAGCCCGCGAACCAGCCCGCGCCGCGCCGCAGGATGGTCGGAACCACCGCGATCGTCTCGACGTTGTTCACCGTGGTCGGGCAGCCATAGAGGCCGACGGCCGCCGGGAATGGCGGCTTCAGCCGCGGCATGCCCTTCTTGCCCTCGAGGCTCTCGATGAGGGCCGTCTCCTCACCGCAGATATAGGCGCCGGCGCCGCGGTGCGAGTAGAGGTCGAAGTCGTAACCGCTGCCGCAGGCGTTCTTGCCGAGCAGCCCCGCCTCATAGGCCTCGTCGATCGCGGCCTGGAGGATATTGCCCTCGTTGAAATACTCGCCGCGATAATAGATGTAGCCGGCGGTCGCGCCCATCGCCATGCCGGCGATGAGGCAGCCCTCGATCAGCTTGTGCGGATCGTGCCGCAGGATGTCGCGATCCTTGCAGGTGCCGGGCTCGGACTCGTCGCTGTTCACGACGAGATAGACCGGGCGCCCGTCGGCCGGACGCTCCTTCGGCATGAAGGACCACTTGAGGCCCGTGGGGAAACCCGCACCGCCGCGGCCGCGAAGGCCGGACTGCTTCATCTCCTCGACAACCCAGTCACGCCCCTTGGCGAGAATGTCCTTCGTGCCGTCCCAGTCGCCGCGCATCCGCGCGGCCGCGAGATTCCACGGCTGCGTGCCGTAGAGGTTGGTGAAGATGCGATCCTTGTCGGAAAGCGCCATGACTATTCCTCCGACCCGGTCAGGACCATCGGCCCGCCCTCGGGCGCGCTGGTCTGCCGGCCGATCACGGAACCCGGGGCCGGCCGCTCGCCGCGCTTCAGCGCCTCGAGGAGCTTCACCGTGCTCTCGTAGTCCATGTCCTCATAATAATCGTCGTCGACCTGCAGGATCGGCGCGTTCACGCAGCCGCCCAGGCATTCCACCTCGGTCATGGTGAAGAGGCCGTCGGCGCTCGTGTCGCCATAGCCCTTGAGATGGCCGGCTTCCTTGCAGGCGCGCATCACGTCGTCCGAGCCGCGCAGCCAGCACGGCGTCGTGCCGCAGACCTGCAAATGGAACTTGCCGATCGGCTTGGTGTTGAACATGAAATAGAAGGTCGCGACCTCGTAGACGCGCATCGGCGGCATGCCGAGGCGCGCGGCCACCGCATCCATCGCGATGCGCGGCACCCAGGCGCTGCCCGTCAGGCGGCCCATCTGCTTCTGCGCGATATAGAGCGCGGGGATCACCGCGCTCGCCTGCCGGCCTTCCGGATAGCGCGCGACGATCTTGGCGATCTGCGCCTCGCTGTCCGCGTCGAAGGCGAAGTGGCTGGGCTCGATGTGCTCAGCTGCGCTCATCGGTCGATCTCCCCGAAGACGATATCGAGGCTGCCGATGATGGAGACGGCGTCGGCCAGCATATGGCCCTTGCTCAACTCCTCCATCGCCTGGAGATGCGCGAAGCCCGGCGCGCGGATCTTGCAGCGATACGGCTTGTTGCTGCCGTCGGAGACGAGATAGACGCCGAACTCGCCCTTGGGCGCCTCGGTCGCGGTGTAGGTGCTGCCCGCCGGCACGTGATAGCCCTCGGTGTAAAGCTTGAAGTGATGGATCAGCGCTTCCATCGAGCGCTTCATCGTCCCGCGATTCGGCGGCACGATCTTATTGTCCAGGATCTTGATCGGGCCCGGCTTCATCTGGTCCAGGCACTGGCGGATGATGCGCATCGACTGGCGCATCTCCTGCATGCGGACCAGGTAGCGGTCGTAGCAGTCGCCGTTGCGACCGACGGGGATGTCGAACTCCATCCGCTCATAGACGTCGTAGGGCTGCGACTTGCGCAGATCCCAGGCCACGCCCGAGGCCCGCAGGCAGGGACCGGAGAAGCCCCAGGCCATCGCCTGCTCGGCGGTCATGACGCCGATATCGACGGTGCGCTGCTTGAAGATGCGGTTGCCCGTCAGCAGCGTCTCGAGCTCCTCGAGGAACGTCGGGAACTGCGCCATCCAGGCTTCGAGCTTGGGGACCAGCGCGGCCGGGATGTCCTTGGCCACGCCGCCGGGGCGGAAGTAGTTCGCGTGGTAGTGGCTGCCCGAGGTCATCTCGTACATCTCGAGCAGATGCTCGCGCTGCTCGAAGCCCCAGAGCGCCGGCGTGATGGCGCCGCAGTCGAGCGCGTAGGTCGTCACGTTCAGCAGATGGTTCAGGATTCGCGTGATCTCGGCGAAGAGCACGCGGATATACTGCGCCCGCTCCGGGATATCCTGCGTGATGCCGAGCAGCCGCTCCGTCGCCAGCGCGAAGGTATGCTCCATGCACATCGGCGAGACGTAATCGAGGCGATCGAAATAGGGCAGCGCCTGCAGATAGGTCTTGTGCTCGATCAGCTTCTCGGTGCCGCGGTGCAGCAGGCCGATATGCGGATCGGCGCGCTCCACCACCTCGCCCTTCATCTCCAGGATGAGGCGCAGCACGCCATGCGCGGCCGGGTGCTGCGGGCCGAAGTTGATGGTGTGGCTGTCCACCTCGACGATCCGGCGCGGCACATCGACCTCGGCGGGGCCCGTCGGGCTCAGATCTTCCGTGGGGCTGATTTCCATCACGGCTTGTCCCCTTCCGTCTTGGCAGGTTCCGGCGGGGGAAGCCGGTTGAGGTGGACCTTCTCGTCACCCGGCAGCGAGGTCATCGCTTCCCAGGGACTCATGAAGTCGAAGGAACGGAAGTCCTGCGTGAGCTTGACCGGCTCCTGCACCACCCTGCCCGCCTCTTCGTCGTAGCGAACCTCGACGAAGCCGGAGAGCGGGAAATCCTTGCGGAGCGGATGGCCCTCGAAGCCGTAATCCGTGAGCAGGCGGCGCAGATCGGCCAGGCCCGCGAAGACGACGCCGTACATGTCCCAGGTCTCGCGCTCGAACCAGGTCGCGGTCGGCCAGAGCGGCGCGACGCTGGGCACGGGCTGCGATTCGTCGGTCGGGACGATCACCGTCACGCGGGCGTTCCGCGTCAGCGACAGCAGGTTGTAGACGACGTCGAATCGCTCCGGCCGCTCGGGCCAGTCCAGGCCGCAGACATCGACGAGCTGGGCGAAGTCGAGCGCGGGCGTATCGCGCAGCAGCAGCAGCAGCGGCAGCAGCGATTCGCGCGCCGTGTGGAGCACCAGCTCGGCGCCGTAGCGGGCGCGCGAGAATTCGGGAGCGAGGCGGTCGCCCAGCGCGGCGCGGATATCGGCCTCAAGGGAATCGAGCAAAGCGAGATCAACCACGAAGAATGGTTCCCGTGCGGCGGATTTTCTTCTGCAGCTGCAGGATGCCGTAGACGAGCGCCTCGGCCGTGGGCGGGCAGCCCGGCACATAGATGTCCACCGGCACGATGCGATCGCAGCCGCGGACCACGCTGTAGCTGTAGTGGTAATAGCCGCCGCCATTGGCGCAGCTGCCCATCGAGATGACCCAGCGCGGCTCGGACATCTGGTCGTAGACCTTGCGCAGCGCGGGGGCCATCTTGTTGGTCAGCGTGCCGGCCACGATCATCACGTCCGACTGCCGCGGCGAGCCGCGCGGGATGATGCCGAAGCGGTCGAGATCGTAGCGCGCCATATAGGCGTGGATCATCGGCACCGCGCAGCAGGCCAGGCCGAAGGTCATCGGCCAGAGGCTGCCCGTGCGGGCCCAGTTCACCACCTTATCGAGATTGGCGACGACGAAGCCCTTCTCCTCGATCTCGCCCGTGACGGCACGCAGGACGGCATCCTGCTGCGCCCCGGGCGGGGTGGCTTCGCGATTCCAGGCGAGGTCGCTCATGGCCTTACTCCCAGTCCAGGGCGCCTTTGCGCCACTCATAGATGAAGCCGACCGTCAGCACGCCCAGGAACCCCATCATCGAGGCGAAGCCGAGCCAGCCGATGTCCCCGAGCGTGACGGCCCAGGGGAAGAGGAAGGCGACCTCGAGGTCGAAGATGATGAAGAGAATGGCGACGAGGTAGAATCGCACGTCGAAGCGCCGGCGCGTGTCGTCGAAGGGCGCGAAGCCGCACTCATAGGCGGAGAGCTTCTCCGCATTCGGCTTCTGGCGCGCGACCAGCATGCTCCCGCCAACCATGGCGATGGCGATGCCGCCGGCAATGCCCAGAAAGACGAGGATGGGGAAATATTCGGCGAGCAGGGGCTGCGTCATCATCCGGCCTTGCGTTCACAAATCCGCGCCCGGGGGTAGGCGCCGGCCAGAAGAATGCCGGGGGCGCCCCTCTGACGCGTCGCACCATACAGCAAGGGGATGGCCGGATGCCATAGGGGGGCACGGGTTAAACCCGTGTCAGACCGAGGGATACCTTGGACTTCCCTGCGAATGATTCGCAACCGAAAGGCAAAGAAAGAAGAAGCCTTGAGGCAACTTTTCCTGCAGATTTAAGGTGGGGAAAATCTGGCGCGAGTGACGGGGCTCGAACCCGCGACCTCCGGCGTGACAGGCCGGCGCTCTAACCAACTGAGCTACACCCGCTAAGATGTTGAAAGAGCGTTTAAGCCTGCCCCTCAAACCTGTCAACCGACCGAAAGGGAAGAAAATGATGGTGGGCGCTGACGGGGTCGAACCGCCGACATCCTGCGTGTAAAGCAGGCGCTCTACCTCTGAGCTAAGCGCCCTCGCGCCAAAGACGTGAGGCGGTTTTATGCCCGAAACCGGCAGTCAGTGCCAGACGGACCGCGTCGCCAGCGACGCCCCCTGCCCCATCGGCCCCGCCCAGACGGATCCAGCCCAAATGATTCGACCCCGATCGACGCTCCGAGGCCAGGCCTTGGAGCGCCGATTCGGGGTCGTTCAAAACCACAGGCGTGATTTCGTCTCGAATCCGAAAAGCCGAGTTAGTTGACGGCGTCCTTGAGGCCCTTGCCGGCCTTGAAGCGAACGGTCGTCGAGGCGGGGATCTTGATCTCCTCGCCCGTGCGCGGGTTGCGGCCCTTGCCGGCCTTGCGCTTGCTGGTGCTGAAGGTGCCGAAGCCGACGAGGCGAACTTCCTGCTTCTTCTTCAGCGCCTTCGTGATCGCCTCGAAGACCGAATTCAGAACGTCGCCGGCCTTCGCCTTCGACATCTCACCCGACTCCGCGACGACCGCAACGAGATCCTGCTTGTTCACGGGATGACCCCTCTTCTGAACTGACCGTGGGGCGATAAGACCCATTCCATCGCCGCGATCCTTGCCGGACACTAGGGGCCGGTTTTCCGGGGCGTCAATCGCCAGATCGGCCGAATCCCGCGGAAAGCCTTGGTTTTCTGGGGATGACCCGCACAAAGCCTTGATAAGCAAAGGGGGCGCCGCAACCGCGACGCCCCCTTCCGAATCGAAGCGATATTGGCCCGTGCGCGGGCGATATCCGCTCAGTGCGGCCGGACGGCCGTCTCCGAATCGGCGGCAGGGAGCGGCGTCTCTTCTGGTTCCACCCAGGTGATCGCCTCGGGCGGACGCACCAGCGCCTGGTTGATCACCTGATCGGCATGGCTGACGGCGATGATCTTCAGCGCCTTCTTCACGCTGTCGGGGATATCCGCCAGATCCTTCTCGTTGTCCTTCGGGATGAAGACCGTGGTGATCCCCGCGCGGAGGGCTGCGAGCAGCTTCTCCTTCAACCCGCCGATCGGCAGCGCGCGGCCGCGCAGCGTGATCTCGCCGGTCATCGCCACGTCGCGGCGGACGGGAATGCCCGTCAGCACGCTGACGATGGAGACGGCCATCGCGATACCCGCGGAAGGTCCATCCTTCGGCGTCGCGCCCTCGGGCACGTGCACGTGGATGTCGCGCTTCTCGAAGAGCGTCGGCTTGATGCCGAAGCTCACCGAGCGCGACCGCACATAGGACAGCGCGGCACTCACGCTCTCCTTCATGACGTCACCCAGCTGGCCGGTCGGCTTGATGTTGCCCTTGCCGGGCACCACCACGCTCTCGATGGTCAGGATCTCGCCGCCGACCTCGGTCCAGGCCAGGCCGGTGACGACACCGACCATGTCCTCCGATTCGGTCTCGCCGTAGCGGAACTTCTTGATGCCCGCATACTTCTCGAGATTCTTGACCGTGATCGCGACCTTCTTGGCCTTCTTGGAGACGATCTCCTTCACCGCCTTGCGCGCCAGCCCGCCGAGCTCGCGCTCGAGGCTGCGCACACCGGCCTCGCGCGTGTAGTAGCGCACGAGGTCGAGCAGGCCGTCATCGGTCAGCGTCCACTCGCCGGGCTTCAGGCCATTGGCCTCGGAGACCTTGGCGAAGAGGTGCCGCTTGGCGATCTGGACCTTCTCATCCTCGGTGTAGCCGGGGATGCGGATGATCTCCATGCGGTCCAGCAGCGGCTGGGGCATGCGCAGCGAATTCGCCGTCGTCACGAACATCACGTCCGAAAGGTCGTAATCGACCTCCAGGTAATGGTCGGCGAAGGTCGCGTTCTGCTCCGGATCCAGCACCTCCAGCAGGGCGGAGGACGGGTCCCCGCGCCAATCGGCGCCGAGCTTGTCGATCTCGTCGAGCAGGAAGAGCGGGTTGGACGTCTTCGCCTTCTTCATGCCCTGGATGACCTTGCCCGGCATGGAGCCGATATAGGTCCGCCGGTGGCCGCGCACCTCAGCCTCGTCCCGCACGCCGCCGAGCGACATGCGCACGAAGTTGCGGGCCGTGGCCCTGGCGATCGACTTGCCGAGCGAGGTCTTGCCCACGCCGGGCGGGCCGACGAGGCAGAGAATCGGGCCCTTGATCTTCTGGCTGCGCGACTGCACCGCCAGGTACTCGATGATCCGCTCCTTCACCTTCTCGAGGCCGTAGTGGTCGGCGTCGAGGACGGCCTGGGCGGCGATGATGTCGTTGCGGACCTTGCTGCGCTTCTTCCAGGGGATCGACAGGATCCAGTCGAGGTAGTTGCGCACGACCGTCGCCTCGGCGGACATGGGCGACATGCTGCGGAGCTTCTTCAGCTCGCTCAAGGCCTTCTCGCGCGCTTCCTTGGAGAGCTTGGTCGCCTTGATGCGCGCCTCGAGCTCGGCGGCCTCGTCCTTGCCGTCCTCGCCGTCGCCCAGCTCCTTCTGGATCGCCTTCATCTGCTCGTTGAGGTAGTACTCGCGCTGCGTCTTCTCCATCTGCCGCTTCACGCGGCTGCGGATGCGCTTCTCCACCTGCAGGACGCTCATCTCGCCTTCCATATGGGCGAAGATGCGCTCCAGACGGCCGCCGACGGAGGCGATCTCCAGCAGCTCCTGCTTCTCCGGGATCTTGATGGAGAGATGGCTGGCGATGGTGTCGGCGAGCTTGCTGGCGTCGTCGATCTGATTGATCGAGACCAGCACCTCGGGCGAGATCTTCTTGTTGAGCTTGATATAGCCCTCGAACTGCGAGACGACGCTGCGCATCAGCGCCTCGACCTCACGCTTCTCGGAGGGCGCTTCCTCGACCACTTCGGCAAAGGCCTCGAAGTAGTTGTCGGTCTCCTTGAACTCGACGATCTTCGCGCGCCGGCCGCCCTCGACCAGCACCTTCACGGTGCCGTCGGGCAGCTTCAGCAGCTGCAGCACCGTCGAGATGGTGCCGGTCTCGTAGAGATCCTTGGCGCTGGGATCGTTCTGTTCGGCGTTCTTCTGGGCGACAAGCAGGATCTGCTTGTCCTCGCGCATCACGGCCTCGAGGGCGCGGACGGATTTTTCACGGCCGACGAAGAGCGGCACAATCAAATGCGGGAAGACCACAATATCCCGCAACGGCAATACGGGTAGCAAATCGCCGCGAGTCACATCCGTCATAGGGACCTCACTTGGACAGTCGGCCAGGTGGACGCCCGCATTCGGCACATCCACCCGAAGCCACGGGTTGGATTAGGTAATTGGTCACGACCGCGCCGCAAAACAAGCGGCGCGCCCGCCCACCCTCATGCCGAGCTTTGCTCGGCCGGCTTCTCGCCATAGATGAACAGCGGCTGAGCGCGGACTTCGGCGACCTCGCGGTTCACGACAACTTCCTCGACATCGGTGAGGCCAGGCAACTCGAACATGGTGTTGAGCAGGATCTGCTCCATGATCGAGCGCAGGCCGCGCGCGCCGGTCTTGCGCTGGATGGCGCGCGTCGCCACCGACTTCAGCGCGTCCTCCGTGAAGGTGAGCTTCGCGCCCTCCATCTCGAACAGACGCTGATACTGCTTCAGCAGCGCGTTCTTCGGCCGCGTCAGGATCTCGATGAGCGCCTTCTCGTCGAGGTCCTCGAGCGTCGCCACGACGGGCAGACGGCCGATGAACTCGGGGATCAGGCCGAACTTCAGCAGATCCTCGGGCTCCACCTCGCGAAGCACGGCGCCCATGCGCCGGTCCTCGGGGCTGCTCACCTCGGCGCCGAAGCCGATTCCCGAGCCCTTGCCGCGCGAACCGATGATCTTCTCCAGCCCCGCGAAGGCGCCGCCGCAGATGAAGAGGATGTTCGTCGTATCGACCTGCAGGAACTCCTGCTGCGGATGCTTGCGCCCGCCCTGCGGCGGCACGGAGGCGACGGTGCCTTCCATGATCTTCAGCAGCGCTTGCTGGACGCCCTCGCCCGACACGTCGCGCGTGATCGAGGGATTGTCCGACTTGCGGCTGATCTTATCGACTTCGTCGATATAGACGATGCCGCGCTGGGCGCGCTCCACGTTGTAATCCGCGGCCTGCAGCAGCTTGAGGATGATGTTCTCGACATCCTCGCCGACATAGCCGGCCTCGGTGAGCGTGGTCGCGTCGGCCATGGTGAAGGGCACGTCGAGGATGCGCGCGAGCGTCTGGGCGAGCAGCGTCTTGCCCGAGCCGGTCGGCCCCAGGAGCATGATGTTGCTCTTGGCGATCTCGATGTCGTTGTTCTTCGTGCCTGCCGCCAACCGCTTGTAATGGTTGTGGACCGCGACCGAGAGGACCTTCTTCGCATGCTCCTGGCCGATGACATAGTCATCCAGGACCTTGCAGATCTCCTTGGGCGTCGGCACGCCGTCGCGGGTCTTCACGAGGTGCGTCTTGTGCTCCTCGCGGATGATGTCCATGCACAGCTCGACGCATTCGTCGCAGATGAACACCGTCGGACCCGCGATGAGCTTGCGCACCTCGTGCTGCGACTTCCCACAGAAGGAGCAGTATAGGGTGTTCTTGCTATCGCCAGACTTGCTCATGCCAACTCCTCGCGCCCAGGAAGGTGGAGCTGGTCGCCCATTCCTACCAGTGCGTTGCAAAACCATAGACCCCATAAGGGCCTTGGGGGAAGCATGGCCTCCTCACAGGTCGACCATGCCTCGGTAAACACTAAAGACTCGTCAATCCACCCACCTGGGCCGCCCTTGGGTCGTCAGACCTTCGGGGCGTCGGGGGAAGCCGGGCGCTTGTCCACCACCTGGTCGATCAGCCCCCAGTCGCGGGCCTCCTCGGCGGACATGTAGCTGTCGCGCTCCAGTTTGGCTTCGATGGCGGCCACATCCTGGCCCGTGTGATGCACGTAGATCTGGTTAAGCCGCTTGCGCAGTTCCAGGATCTCTTTCGCCTGAATTTCGATGTCCGTGGCCTGGCCCTGGGCGCCACCGGAGGGCTGGTGGACCATGACGCGGGCATTCGGCAGCGCGAAACGCTTGCCCTTGGCGCCGGCCGTCAGCAGCAGCGAGCCCATGGAGGCCGCCATGCCGACGCAGACCGTGCTCACCGGGCTGCGGATGTACTGCATCGTATCGTAGATCGCGAGACCGGCGCTGACGACGCCGCCAGGGCTGTTGATGTAGAACGAGATGTCCTTGTTCGGGTTCTCGCTCTCAAGGAACAGCAGCTGGGCGCAGATGAGCGAAGAAACCTGGTCGTAGACCTGACCGGTCAGGAAGATGATCCGCTCCTTCAGGAGGCGCGAATAAATGTCATAGGAACGCTCGCCCCGGCTGGATTGCTCCACCACCATGGGCACGAGGTTGTTGTTGTAGATTTCGATCGGATCGCGGTCCCGCACGTCTTGGTATCCCATCATCTGAGGTCCGCCCCAGGATGGGCACGGCCTGGTTAAGGCCCGGCGAATCCGCCCTGGGCCCTGTCAGACAGCAGCATGTGGGCAGAGAAGCGCCCAGGGAAAGGGGGGCCTCCATCGGGAGGCCCCTTCTCCATCAGACCTGCTGGGCGGCCTCGGCCAGCTTCTCGGCGGAAACCGTCTCGTCCTCGACCTTCGCCAGCTCCAGCATGAAGTCGATGACCTTCTCCTCGAAGATCGGGCTGCGGAGGTTCTCGATGGCCTGCGGGTTCTTCTGGAAGAAGTCGTAGACCTGCTTCTCCTGGCCCGGGTAGCGCTGCACCTCGGCGCGCATCGCCTGGCCCAGCTCCTCGCGGGAGACCTGGATGTTGTTGGTCTTGCCGATCTCAGAGAGCAGCAGGCCCAGGCGGATGCGGCGCTCGGCGATGGCGCGGTACTCGGCCTTCAGCGTGGCCTCGTCCTTGCCGGCGTCCTCGCCGTCGAGCTTGCCGGCCTTCTGGTCGGCCTCGACGCGCTGCCAGATCTGGGCGAACTCATTGTCCACCATGCCCTCGGGCACGGTGAAGCTGGCGCGCTCGGCCAGGGCGTCGAGCAGCTTGCGCTTGATCGCCATGCGGGCGAGCCCGTCATATTCGCGCTGTAGCGAATCGGTGATCGCCTCGCGCAACTTGTCCATGCTCTCGAGGCCGAGCTTCTTGGCGAAGTCGTCGTCCAGCGTGGGCTTGGCGTAGATCTTCAGCGCCTTGGCGGTGACCGTGAACTCGGCGTCCTTGCCGGCCAGCTCGGCCGAGCCGTATTCGGCCGGGAAGGTCACCTTCACGAGGCGCTCCTCGCCCGGCGCCATGCCCTCGAGCTGCTCGGTGAAGCCGGGGATGAAGCCGGGGCCGGCGACCTCGATGGGCATGTCGGAGGCCGTGCCGCCCTCGAACTCGACGCCGTCGATGCGGCCCACGAAGTCGCAGACCAGCACTTCGCCCTTGGCCGCGGCGCGGGCCTCGGTCTCTTCCAGGCTGGCCTGGCGGCGGGTGATGTTCTCGAGCGCCTTGGTGATGTCTTCCTCACCGGGGGCGGACTTGAGGCGCGTGAGGCTGATGCCGGCGAAGTCGGGCATCGGAATCTCGGGCAGGATCTCAAGATCCATGCGGAATTCGAGATCGGCGCCCTCGGCGAAGTTCACCAGCTCGATCTTGGGCTGAAGCGCCGGGCGGAGATTGTTGTCGGCCACGACCTTGTCGGACGCCTGCTGGACGGAGGCCTCGAGGACCTCGCCCATCACGGACTGACCGTAACGCGCCTGGACGACCTTCTGGGGCACCTTGCCGGGGCGGAAGCCGGGCAGCTTGATGTCCTTGGCGATCTCCGCGAGGCGCTTGTCCTTCTGGAGCGCGATGCTCGAGGCGGGGACCACGATGGTATAGGCCCGCTTCAGACCCTCGTTCGCGACTTCAGTGACCTGCATTGCCCTTGAATCCATTTCCAAATTCGCCAGATTTGTAGGAGTGGTGCGGACGGAGGGACTTGAACCCCCACGGCTTGCGCCACTGGAACCTAAATCCAGCGTGTCTGCCAATTCCACCACGCCCGCGTGCTTGCTGCTGGTAGGAAGCGGGGCGTGTAGCCGAAAGGGACGCCCGCGCCAATACTGCCCTGATGCGCGAATCCCATGACCCCGGCGGGAAGGTCCGTCTCAAGCTCGCTTCCGACGTCGTTTCGGCCGCCGCTTTCTCCCCTGACCGCCGCTGGCGCTGGTGGCTCGAACGCCGCTGGGACAGCGAGCCCCTGGGCACGCCGGGCTTCGGCGTGGTGATCGGGATGAACCCCTCGACGGCCGACGTCGACGTGGACGACCCCACCGTGGCGGGCTGCATGTGGCGGGCGCGGTATCGCTGGGGGCTGCCCGGCCTCGTGATGCTGAACGCCTTCAGCTATCGGGCCACCGACAAGAAGCGGCTGCTGGAGGTGGAGGACGCCGTCGGCGAGGAGACCGACGCGACCATCCTGCACTACGCCCGCTCGGCGGCGCTGGTCGTCGTGGCCTGGGGGCAGCCGCCCAAGCCCCTGCTGGGGCGCGGGGCGGTCATCGCCCGGATGCTGGCCGGGGCCGGCGTCCAGGCCCTGTGCTTCGGGGTGAACAACGACGGCAGCCCCAAGCACCCGCTCTACCAGCGGCGCGACGCGGAGCTGCTGCCCTACCCCCTCCCGGCCCTCGGTTAGCCGATCAGCAGCTGCGCGCAGGCGTCCAGGATCGCCGCCTCGTCCAGCCCGTATTCGGCATAGAGCGCGGGGATATCCCCGGCCTGACCGAAGCGGTCCACGCCCAGGGCCGAGATCCGCTGGCCGCGCACCCCGCCCATCCAGTCCAGCGCGGCCGGGTGGCCGTCCAGCACCGTCACGATCCCCGCCCCCGGCGCCAGCGGCGCCAGCAGCTTCTCGATCTGCGAAGGTTCGCCCCCCGGCCCGGAGCGCGCGCGCCGGCGCGCCTCCAGCCAGCCCTGGTGCAGGCGGTCCGGCGAGGTGATCGCCAGCAGCCCCGCGCCGGGCTCCTCGGCCCGCAGCGCCTCGAAGGCGGCCATGGCCTCGGGGGCGACCGGCCCCTGATAGGCGATGGCGATTCGCCCGCCCTCGGCCGGCGGCACCACCCAATAGCCGCCCGCGATCACCTGCGCCGGGTCCAGCACCCGCTCCGGCTGCTCCAGCCCGCGCGTCGACAGGCGCAGCCAGACGCTGGAGCCGTTCGGCTCCTGCATATGGGCGAAGGCATGGCGCATCAGGATCGCGAGCTCGTCGGCGAAGGCCGGCTCGAAGGCCGACAGGCGGTCCTGCGCCATGCCGATCAGCGGCGTGTTCACCGACTGGTGCTGTCCTCCCTCGGGCGCGAGGGTGAGCCCGGACGGCGTGGAGACCAGCAGGAAGCGCGCATCCATGTAGCAACCGTAGATGAGCGCATCGAGGCCGCGGTTCACGAAGGGATCATAGACCGTGCCGATCGGCAGCAGCCGCGCGCCGTAGAGCTTGTCCGCCAGGCCGAGGCCCGCGAGCATCAGGAACAGGTTCTGCTCGGCGATTCCCAGCTCCACATGCTGGCCCTGCGGCGACATGCCCCAGCGCTGGGCGGAGGCGAGCTTGGCGTCGCGGAAGACGTCGTTCTTGAGGTGGCGATCGAAGATGCCGCGCCGGTTCACCCAGGGGCCGAGATTGGTGCTGACCGTCACGTCCGGGCTGGTGGTGACGATGCGCTGAGCCATGGGGGCGTATTCGCCATCGCCGCGACCGATGCCCGAGAGGATCTCGCCAAAGGCCATCTGCGTCGCGAGCTTGCGGCCCGCCGGAACCTTCGGCACCGCGAAGACGGCGGGAATCGGAATCTTCGGCGCGACGAGGCTGCGCCCCTCGGGCGTCAGCTTCTTCGCGAAGGGCACTGAATCGACAAAGGCGCGCAATTCCGCTTCCGGCAGGCCGAGGCCCTCGAACAGGTCCCATTCATGGCCGGGCCGAATCGACATGAGCTCCCGGAAGGTCTCCATCTGCTCCTTGGTCATGAGCCCGGAGTGGTTGTCCTTATGGCCGGCGAAGGGCAGCCCCATCCCCTTGATGGTATAGGCGATGAAGCAGGTCGGCTGGTCGCCCTCGGCGTCCTGCGCCCGGAAGGCCTCCATTAGCGTCTCGACGTCGTGGCCGCCGAGGTTGTTCATCAGATCCGCCAGCTCGGCGTCCGAGAGCGGGTCGATGATGGCGCGCACCCCGTCCTCGCGCCCGAGCTCGGCCAGCAGGGCCGCACGCCAGGCGGCGCCGCCCTGGAAGGTCAGGGCCGAATAGAGGCTGTTGGGGCAGTCATCGATGAAGCGGCGCAGCGCCTCGCCGCCCGGCCGCGCGAAGGCGGCCTGCAGCTTGCGGCCGTATTTGATGGTGACGACGTTCCAGCCCATGTCGCGGAACAGGCCCTCGATCCGGCCGAAAAGGCGGTCCTGCACGACGCTGTCGAGGCTCTGGCGGTTGTAGTCGATCACCCACCAGACATTGCGGATGTCGTGCTTCCAGCCCTCCAGCAGGGCCTCGTAGATATTGCCCTCGTCGAGCTCGGCGTCGCCCACGATGGCGACGTGACGGCCGGCGGGGATGCCCTCGGGCGTCAGGTTCTTCAGGCGGACATAGTCCTGCACGAGGCTGCCGAAGCTCGCCAGCGCCACGCCGAGGCCCACCGAGCCGGTGGAGAAATCCACCTCCGAGCCGTCCTTGATGCGCGAGGGATAGGGCTGGATGCCGCCGAACTGGCGCAGCGTGTCCATCCGCTCGGCCGTCTGGCGCCCCAGCAGCAGGTTCATCGCATGGAAGACGGGCCCCGCATGCGGCTTCACCGCCACGCGATCCGCCGGCTTGAGGATGTCGAAATACAGCGCCGTCATGATGGAGATGACCGAGGCGCAGGAGGCCTGGTGCCCGCCCACCTTCAGCCCATCGCGATTGGGGCGGATGTGGTTGGCGTTGTGGATCATCCAGGCCGAGAGCCAGAGCAGCTTGCGTTCGACCGCATTCAGAAGCGCGAGGCGACGGGCCTCCTCGGGGGCGCGGATCAGGGGCGTCTGCTGGTTCATTGGGGTCGTTCCTCGGGAGTTGCGGGCAGTCTATCCCGTTGGAGCGGTCTGGCGAGAGCGCGGCGGATTGCACGCCCACCGGCGCAACGCTACGCCTTTCGTACCGCTTCTGAATCGGGGATTTCCTTGCCGCTCGTCGCCCTCACCAGCCCCATCGCGCCCGCCGCCGTCGCCCTGCTTCAGGAGGCCGGGCTGCAGGTGGAACTGCCGCCGAGCCGTGGCCCCGAGGGCCTCTATGCCGTCTGCGCCGAGGCCGATGCGCTGATCGTCCGCCTTCCCCTCCCGCTCGACCTGCTGGACCGCAGCCCCAGGCTGCGCCTCGTGGCCCGCGCCGGCGTCGGCTACGACTTCATCCCGGTGGACCGCGCGACCGCCCTCGGCCTGCCGGTCACCAACGTGCCCGGCGGCAATGCCGTGTCCGTGGCCGAGCATGTCATCGCCCAGATGATGGTGATCAGCCGGCGGCTGGAATCGGCCGACCAGACCTTACGCACCCAGGGCTGGAAGGCCGCCACCGCGGCCTGGGACAAGGCCGTGGAGCTTTCGGGCCGCACGATCGGCATCGTGGGTCTGGGCGCCATCGGCAAGCACCTCGCGCAGGTCGCGGGGCTCGGCTTCGGGATGCGGGTGCTGGGGGTGCGCCGCAGCGGCGGCGCCCTGCCCGACCATGTCGAGCCCGCCGATCTCGATCGCATCTTCGCCGAGTCCGACTTCCTCGTCCTGGCCTGCCCGCTGACGGAAGAGACGCGCGGGCTGGCCTCGGAGGAGCGGATGGGGCGGATGAAGCCGCAGGCCTGGCTCATCAACGTCTCGCGCGGCGGCGTCATCGACGAGGAGGCGCTGATCCGCGTGCTGCACGAGGGTCGTATCGGCGGCGCCGCGCTCGACGTGATGAACCAGGAGCCGACACGGCCGGACAACCCGCTCTTCGGCGCGCCGAACCTGCTGCTCACGCCGCATTGGGCGGGGATGACGCCGGCCTCGGTGGAACGGACGAACATCGCCGCCGCCGAGGAGGTGCTGCGGGTGATGCGGGGGGAACGGCCGGTGAATGTGGTGAACCCCCAGGTCTGGGAGCACCCACGGCACGCCTGAGGCGACGGGGGGCGCTGCCCCCCCGGTCAGGCCTTGGTCAGCTTCTTCACGCCCGCCGCCATCGCGCGCTTGCCCTCGCCCGCATAGGCCTCGTGATTGTCCTCGATGAAGGACAGGTCATAGAGGTAGTTCACCATCATCCCCCCGCTCTCGCGCATCCCCTTCACCGAGGTGTCGGCGCGCCAGTTGATGCGCTCGATCCGCGCGCCGTTGGAGAGGTGGAAATGCGCCACCGGATCGGCCGCGCGCTTCTTGTTGCGCCCGCCCTCCAGCGCGAGGAACCGCGCGCAGAGCCGCACCATCACGGGCTCCATCACCTTGCGCAGCTCGGGCGTCCAGTCCTTGCGCGCGACCAGCAGCTGCAGCGCGGCCAGGGGCGAGGTTTCCGCCGGCGCGCCCGCGGCGGCGCGGATGGCGGTGACCTCGTCATTCGTCAGCAGGGCCGCGTCGCCGGCCTCCTCGCGCGCGGTCAGCCAGCGGCAGAAGCCGGGGATGGGCGAGAGGGTCGCGAAGTTCTTCAGGCCGCGGAATTCCAGCCCCAGCACCTCGACCACGCGCTTGATGAGGAAGTTGCCGAAGGCGATACCGTCCAGGCCGCGCTGGCAATTGTTGATGGAGTAGAAGACGGCGGTGTCCGCGCCCGCAGGGTCCATCGGCTCGGCGCGCGGGTCGAGCAGCGCCTGCACGGAATCCGCGAGCCCCTTCACCAGCGCGATCTCGACGAAGATCAGCGGCTCGGCGGGCATGCGCGGGTGGAAGAAGGCGTAGCAGCGGCGGTCGGAATCCAGGCGGTTCTTGAGGTCGTCCCAGGATTCGATGCGGTGTACGGCCTCGTAGCGGATGAGCTTCTCCAGCAGCGCGGCCGGGCTGTTCCAGTCGATCCGCCGGAGTTCCAGGAAGCCCACGTCGAACCAGGACATCAGCAGCGTCTTGAGGTCGGCCTCCAGCGCCTGCAGCAGCGGATCCGTCTCGGCGACGCGCAGAAGGTCCTCGCGCAGATCCACCAGCAGCTTCATCCCGTCGGGGATGGCGGTGAACTGGGTGAGCAGGCGGATGCGCGGGCTCTCCAGCGCGCGGCGCAGCTTCACCTTGGCGGCGGCCTTGCCGGCGCTTTCGGTGGCGCCCGTCCATTCGGCGATGGCGCGCTCGACCAGATTCTGATCGGCATCGAACCCCGCCAGCGTGCGAAGGAAATGCACCCGCTCGGCCTCGCTGAAGCCGCGATAGGCCGCGGCCAGCTTGGCCGCGCGAGCGCGGGCGGACACCTCGCCGCCCGGGCCGGTCAGGCAGGCCTGCATCTGGGCGGCGACGTCATCGGGCTCGCCCCGGCTGACGACCCGCTCGGCCATGTCGCGCCACAGGCCCGTGACGCGGCGCAGCGCGCGATCCACCAGGGTTTCGGGCGCGACAGCCAGCGTATCAGCCATGGGTGGTCTCCGGGTTCGGTGCAGATTAGACTGGAAATATTCAGAAACAAAGCGCGACCCCTAGATGAGGTCGCGAAAGGCACCCGCAAGGTCCTCGGCGAGCAGGCCGGGGCCGATTTTCGCCGCCGCCGCGCCCTGGATCCAGGCGGCGGCGCAGGCGGCCTCGAAGGCGGGCATGCCCTGGGCGAGCAGCGCGGCGGCAAGGCCCGCCAGAACGTCGCCGGTGCCGCCCGTGGCCAGCCAGGGCGGGGCGTTGTGGTTGATGGCCGCGCGACCGTCCGGCGCGGCGATCACCGTGTCGGAGCCCTTGAGCAGGACCACGCCGCCGATGCGCGCCGCCGCCGTGCGGGTGGCGGAAAGACGGTCCTCCCCGATGGGTCCGAAGAGCCGGGCGAATTCGGCGGCATGGGGCGTGAGGATCGCCGCGCCGCGCAGCCCGTCCGGATCGTCGGCGAAGGCCGTCAGCGCCCCGGCATCGGCGACAAGCCTTCGCCCGGCGGCGAGGATGCGCCAGACCATGGCCCGGGTGGCCGCATCCGGCGGCAAGCCGGGGCCGATCAGCATGGTGTCGCGGCGAGGGTCGGCGAGGATCGCCTCCACCAGCGCTTCGGCGCCCTCCGCCTCCAGGACCAGCGCGCCCGGCTCGGCCAGGCGATGCAGCAAGGCGCTGGACGCATCGGCGCAGGCCAGCGTCACCAGCCCCGCCCCCGCCCGCCGCGCCGCCCGCGCCGCCAGCAGCGCCGCGCCCGCCATCTCGCGCCCCGAGACCACCGTGACATGGCCGCGATTGTGCTTGTGCGAGGCCGCCCCAGGGCGCGGAAGCGTCCACAGGGCAGGTCCGTTGGCGAAGGTTCGTGGCCGGATGGTCTCCAGCACCGCGGCCGGCAGGCCGATATCGGCGACCACGAGCTCGCCGCAGAGATCGCGCCCGGGGAGCAGCAGATGCCCCGGCTTGGCGCGAAAGAAGGTGACGGTCAGCGCCGCCGGGGCGGCGAAGCCGCGCACCGCCCCGGTCGCGCCGTCCAGCCCCGAGGGCACATCCACCGCGACGACGGGGGCCGCGACCCGCCGCAGCGCATCGGCGGCCGGGCCGTCGAAATCCCGCGCGAGTCCGGCGCCGAACAGCGCGTCCACCACCAGCCCCGCCCGGCCGATCGCCTCCAGCCCGCGCATCGGCCCGCGCCATCGCATGGCGGCCCCCGCCGCGTCGCTGCCTACGCGCGGCGGCGCGAGGGCCGAGACGGCCACATCCCAACCGGCCCGCTCCAGCAGCCGCGCGACGACATAGCCATCGCCGCCGTTATTGCCGGGTCCGGCCAGGATCAGCACCCGGCAGGGGCGGAACCGCTTGCGGAGGGCCATCGCCACGGCGCGGCCGGCCGCCTCCATCAGCGCGGGCCCGTTTCCCGCCCAACGATCCGCCCGCGCCATCTCCGCCGGCGTCAGCAGTTCGGAAAACATTGCGGAGGGAGGCGTCGTCATCGTCATATGTTCGCAAGATCAGGGAGGACCAGATGACGTCCTATAAAGGACCGCGGCAAGCCGAGCGCTCGCTGCCCGAGTTGTATCGTGACGATCCGGAGCGCGCGGACGCCCTGGCCTGGGGCCGGCGCGGCGCGCTCAGGGGCACCGCCCTGGCGACGATGGGCGCGGCGCTGGGTGCAGCCATCCCCTTCGCCGGCCGCATGCCCGCGGGCACCCTGCCCGAGCTGCTGGCCCGCCCCGCCGCGGCCCAGACGGCCGCGCCGCAGGTCTTCCGCATGGAAGGCAAGAACGACCTCATCCTGCTGGGCGACCGCCCGCTCGTGGCCGAGACGCCCGAAAGCCAGCTCGACGAGCCGATCACCTCCGCGCGGAACTTCTTCATCCGCAACAATGGCCAGATGCCCGAGCCGGTGAGCGACCCGGATTCCTGGACCCTCACCATCGACGGCGAGGTGAACACGCCGCTCTCGATCAAGCTGGGCGAGCTGCGGACCCGTTTCCCCAACGTCACCCTGCAGCTGCAGATGGAGTGCGGCGGCAACGGCCGTGGCGCCTATGTGCCGCAGACGCGCGGCAACCAATGGGGCAACGGCGCCATCTCCAATGCCGAATGGACCGGCGTGCGCCTGCGCGACGTGCTGAACGCGGCCGGCCTCAAGCCCAGCGCCATCTACACCGGCCATTTCGGCGCGGACCCGCATCTCTCGGGCGCCACGGACCGCCAGGCGATCAACCGCGGCATGCGCCTCGCCAAGGCGATGGACGAGGACACCATCCTCGCCTTCCGCATGAACGGCGCGCCGATCCCGCAGATCCACGGCGCGCCCCTGCGGCTGATCACGCCGGGCTGGCCGGGCAGCTTCAGCCAGAAATGGCTCACCCGCATCTGGATCCGCGACAAGATCCATGACGGCGCGGGCATGGGCGGCACCAGCTACCGCGTGCCGGTGAAGCCCATCGTGCCCGGCAGCGACAACAACGGCGCCGATTTCGCCGAGCTCGAGAGCATGCCGGTGCGGGCCATCCTTTCCTCCCACGCGCATGGTTCGCGGCTGCCGGCGGGCACGCGCGGCCTCGACCTGCGCGGCGCGGCCTGGGCGGGCGACCTCACGGCGCGCGCCGTCCATGCCAGCGTCGATTTCGGCGCGACCTGGACGGAGATGCAGGTCGCGGCCCCGGCCAACCGCCACGCCTGGCAGCGCTGGCAGGGCCGCGTCGCCCTGCCCTCGGACGGCTATTTCGAGGTCTGGTACCGCGCGACCGACAGCCAGGGCCGGATGCAGCCCCATGCCGCGGCCAATTGGAACCCGCAGGGCTATTCGGCCAACGCCATCTCCCGCGCCGCGATCCTGGTCGGTTGATGCGGATTTTGTTGCTGGCCCTCGCCTTGACCTGCGGCGCGGCCCTCGCCCAGACCACGCCGGAGCCGGAGGAACCCTCCGTGCTCCCCGCCGGCGAGGCGCAGGAGGTCACCTTCTATGCCTGCACGGCCTGTCACAGCACCGCGATCATCCGCCGCAGCGCCCTCACCCGCGCGCAATGGGACGGGCTCATGGACTGGATGGTCGACAAGCAGGGCATGAACCCCCTGGAGCCGGCCGAGCGCGGCCAGATCGTGGACTACCTCGCCCAGCATTTCGGCCCCCGCGCCCCACCGCGCGGCCGCAACCCCTTCCTGAACTGAGTTCCCATGGCCATCACCATCGCCTGCCTGCACACGGCCGAGAGCAACGCCCCGCTCTTCGACACGGTCGCCGCCGCCCTGCCCGGCGGCGCGCTGCGCCTGACCCACAAGATCCGCGCCGACCTGCTGCGCGAGCCCACGCCCGAGGTCCTGGCCGAGGCCGCGATGCTGCTGCGCGACCTCGCCTGGCATGCCGATGCCGTGCTGCTCACCTGCTCGACCATCGGCGCGGCCGCCGAACAGGCGCAGGACTCGCCCCGGCCGGTCCTGCGCGCCGACGGCGCCCTGGCCGAGGCCGCGACGCGGGCCGGCGGGGTGGTGCATGTCCTCTACGCCGCGCCCACCACCCGCGAGCCCACGCGGCGGCTCTTCGAGGCGGCGGCCCGCGCCCATGAGGCGAAGCTGGTCATGCACATGGTCCACGGCGCCTGGGGCCTGTTCCAGGCCGGCGAGACCCGCGCCTATCTCGGCCGGATCGCCGCGGCGGCCGAGGGGCTGGAGGGGCGCGTGGTCCTGGCCCAGGCCTCGATGGCCCCGGCCGCCGGGCTCATGCCGGGCCATCCGCCGCTGACCGTGCCGGGCATCGGCGTGATGGCGGCGGCAAGAGCAGCCGTGCAGGCCCGAAAAGCGGGCTAAGCTCGGTTCTTCCGAATCGCAGGAGACCCTGCCTTGGCCATCGTCATCGCCGTCGCGCAACAAAAGGGGGGGGCGGGGAAATCCACCCTGGCCGCCAATATCGCCGTGGCCCTGGGGGCGGACGGCAAGAAGGTCGTGCTGCTGGACACCGACCCCCAGCAGAGCCTGGTGCGCTGGTATGGGCTGCGCGCCGAGGGCGCCACTCCCATCGCCTTCGAGTCCCCCTCCGGCTGGCGGCTCTCGGGCGCGATCGACCGGCATCGCAAATCAGCCGATTACGTGGTGCTCGACACGCCGCCCCATGCCGACACCGATGCCCGCATCGCCGTGCGCGCGGCCGATCTCGTGCTGATCCCGCTGCAACCCTCTTTGCCCGACCTCTGGGCCGCCGAGGCCACGATCAAGCTCGCCGAGGACGAGAAGAAGCCCTATCGCATCGTGCTGAACCGCATGCCGCCCACCGGGCGGCTGCGCGACGTGGTGACGGCCGAGCTTGCCCGCCGCAAGGCGCCCGTGATGAAGCAGACGCTGGGCAACCGATCGGCCTTCGCGACGGCCTTCGCCTTGGGCCTGGGCGTCACCGAAAGCAGCCCGCGCAGCCTGGCCGCCGAAGAGGTGAAGGCCCTGGCCTCTTCCCTCCGCAAGCTGAAGGCCCAATAAACGGCGAATGCCCGATCTGGACTCCCCGAAGCTCATCATCAGCGACGACGATTATCCCGAGCTGGAAGCGGTCGCCGCCATCCAGCGCGGCCTGCACAGCTACAACCAGGAGCGCGGCGGCCCCTATGACCGCGAGCCGGTGACGGTGCTGGCCCGCGACGAGGACGAGGTGGTCAAGGGCGGGCTATTGGGCCTGACCTATTGGAACTGGCTCTTCATCGACTGGCTCTGGCTCTCGCCCGGCGTGCGCGGCAAGGGCCTCGGCGGCGATCTGCTGGCCCGCGCGGAGGCCGTTGCCCGGACACGCGGCTGCACCGACGCCTATACCGACACCTTCAGCTTCCATGCGCCGAACTTCTGGCAGCGCCATGGCTGGATCGAGGCCGGACGGCTGGATGGCATGCCGCCCGGTCATTCGCGGATCTGGTACCGCAAGAAGCTTTAGGCCGGGAACCGCCCCAGGCCTCTTCCGATCAGAGGGCCTGGAACATGACCAGCGCATCCACATAGCCAAGGCTCGGATGCCGAAAGGCGAGCGGCAGGCGTCCCGCGATGTGGAACCCCATGGACTGCCAGAGCCGCACGGCCCGCTCGTTGGTGCTGACGACGAAGTTGAACTGCATGGCGCGATAGCCGCGTGACCGGGCGTGCTCGAGCGAGTGTCCGCACATCGCCCGCGCCACGCCTCGGCCCAGGGCCGAGCCATCGGTCATATATCCGCAATTGCAGACATGCCCGCCGCCCCCCGCCTGGTTGGGGCGCATGTAGTAGGTGCCGACGATGACGCCTTCGTCCTCGGCGACGAAGGTTTCTTTGTCGGCGGCGAGCCAATAGGCCAGCGCCTCGGCCTCGCCCATGGCCGGGTCGAGCGTATAGGTCTCCCCGGCCCGGATCGTCGGCCCGATGATGGACAGGATCGCGCTGCGATCCTCGTGGCGGGCGGGGCGGATCAGCATGCCGTTCTCCTGGGATCGCGGGGGGTTCGGGACCAATCCACCATCAGGCCGGCATTTCCACGGCCTTGCGGGCCATCGCCAGGGCGCCCTCGCGCGACTTCGCCGCGCCCACGAAGCGGCGCAGATGCACGAAGACGGCGTCAGGCACGCCCGCCGTCTCCGCCAGCACGCCGGCTTCCAGCCCGGCCCAGGCTTCCGGCAGCGGATGGCGCTGCGCGAAGGAGCCGGGCTCCGGCGGCATCGTGTCCAGCATCCAGTTGCCGTTCGAGGCTGGCGAGACGGTGAAGAGCACCGGAAGCTCGTGGGTGAAGATCACGTTCTTCCAGGGCATGCCGCGCTCCAGCACCAGGATGCGCGGATCCTCGCCGGCCGCATGGGCCGCCAGCACGCTCGCCTCCGCGGCCAGCCGCGCCCGCAGCCCGTCCACGCGCCGGCGCAGCATGCCGGTGGCGAGCTCGGCCGCCTCCAGGAAGGCGGCATCGCCGGCCGAGGCGCCGTTCGCCGAGGGATTGTCCCAGGTCGGGTTGAACTCGCCGATCAGCCCGGCGAAGCCGAGGGTGTCGCGCCGGACCGGGCCATCGGCCGTCACGCCGTTGTCGATCTCGTCGATGGTGCGCACGATCGTCTCGTCGAGATCGGCCGCGATGGCGGCGGCGAAGCCCTCCGAACCGCTCTCCTTCAGCAGGGCGGCGACCGCGCGCTCGCCATAGACGCGCCAGACCAGGCCCGCCGAGGAGAAGGGCGTCTCGTCCGCGCGTAGCGGCGCGCCGCGCTGGTGGTGGTCGAAGCGGTGCGCCGCCTCGTCGAAGGCGAAGCCCACGTCCCAGACGATATCCGCCGTGTCGAGCAGTTCCTGCTTGCGGGTGCGCCGCAGGACATGGTCCTGGCCCGGCGCCCGCAGGCCCAGCGCCAGGCGCAGGACGGCATAGGCGAAGACCTCGTCGCAATGGAACTTGCCGCCATGGGTCGCGAGGATGGGAAGCGTCTGGTCGCTGGTCATGAGGGGGATCCGATGCGGGGGAAACTCGGCCGCTTGCCTAAGGGGGCGCGCGCCCGGCGTCGATGTGCCGGGCCGCCGGGCGGCTGTCCATTCTCGGCATGGGTGGCGGGCGTCCCGCCCGTGTCAGGGCGTCCGGACGGGCAGCACCGTGAGGCGGGCCACGTCCCGCACGCCGCGCGCGCCCCGGCGCTCGCCCGGGACGACCAGACGCGGGAAGGACCGGATGGAGGCGTCATCCGCCGAGAGGCCCAGCAGGACCGGGCGATTCCCCAGCTCGGGCGCGATCTCCCCGAGCGAAAGCACCGTAGTGTAGCCGTCGCTGGCCGTCACCAGCAGCGCGAGCCGCGCCGCGAGCGCGTATTCCGGCGCGGCGCCGCCCGCCGCGAGGACCTGCCAGAGCAGCGGGCCCGTATAGGTGACGCGGGCGCCATTGCGCTCGACGCTGGAGGTCGCCGTGGGAAGGGCGGCCAGCGCCGCGGCGTCCAGGACGCGGGAGCGTCCCTCGATCTCCACGACGATCGTCTGCGCCCAGGCGGCCGGTGCCGCCAGCAGTGCGAGGACAGCGATCACGAGGAGCCGGCGCATCGGACTACTTCGCGACCATCACATCCGAGGCCTTGATCACGGCGATGGCCGTGTCGCCCACCTTCAATTCGAGGTCGTCGATGGCCTCGTTGGTGATGGAGGAGGTGACGATCACGCCCTGGCCGATGTCGAGGCGCACATGGCCGGTGGTCTGGCCTTTCTGCACGCTGACGACGGTGCCCTTGATCTGGTTCCTGGCGCTGAGTTTCATGATGGCTCCCTATCGGAATCGTTATGATCGACCAATCATAACGCCTCCCTCAGGATTTTCGCCAGCTCAGAAGCGGTAGAGCGCCGCCGGGTTGGTCACCAGGATCTTCTCGCGCGTCGCGGCATCGGGCACCCAGTCGAAGAGCCAGTCGAGCAGCATGCCGCCATCGGTCATCTCGGCCTGGGTCTGGAACTGCGTGTGCGGCCAGTCGGTGCCCCAGACGCAACGCTCGGGCGCCACCTCCACGAAGCGGCGCGCGATGGGCGCGAGGTTGTCGTAGGGCGGTTTGCTGGAACGGTAGCCGCTGATCTTCACCCACACATTGCCCGTCTCGAGCAGACGCAGCGCTGCCTCCAGCTCCGCGCCTTCCGGACCGTCGGCCGCGTCCACGCCCGCCATGTGGTCGAGCACCAGCGGAACCGGAAGCCGTGCCAGCTGCGGCGCCAGGTCCTTCATCACGGCGCCCTTCATGTAGAGCTGGATGTGCCAGCCCAGGCTCGCCACGCGGCGCGCCAGGCTCTCGATCTGCTCGACGGGCGTGCCGTTTCCGCTCACGACGTTGAGGCGCAGGCCGACCGCGCCCTCATCGGCAAGGCGCTTCAGCTCGTCGGGCATCACGCCCTCGTCCACCACGACGACGGCGCGCGCATTGTCGCGGCCGAAGCGCGCCACGGCATCCAACGTGACGCGGTTGTCGGTGCCATAGACGCTCGCCTGCACGACGACGCGGCGGTCGAGCCCGAGGGTGTTGGCCATATCGAGATAATGCTCGATCGACGCCGGCGGCGGCGTGTAGGGCCGCGACGCGCTCATGGGGAAGCGGTCATAGGGGCCAAAGATGTGGAAGTGGCTGTCGCAGCTTCCGGGGGGCGCCTTCTGGCGAGGGGCGCAGGTCTTCTCGTTTGCGGGGACGCAATCGAATATCAGGGTCGGTTCCATGGGCCTGAGATTGCGGCGATCGCGTCTCCGACGCAATCTTGCGTCCGCAAAAGCTTGGCCGGTTCGGCCCGGCATAACTCTGGGGAATAAGTCGCATGAGCAAAGTCGCGGTGGTGACGGGGGCGAGCACGGGCATCGGGCGCGCCTCGGCGCTCGGCCTGTTGAAGGCGGGATATCGCGTGGCCCTGGTCGCGCGGCGCCAGGAGGCGCTGGACGAGACGGCGCAGATGGCCGGCGCCAATTCCGGCAATGCCATGGCCGTCGCGACCGACGTCGCCTCGCCCGAGGGCGTGGCCAAGCTCTTCGCGGACGTGAAGTCGAAGTGGGGCCGCTGCGACCTGCTGTTCAACAATGCCGGCATGGGCGTGCAGGGCTACCTGCTCGAGGACCTGCCGGTGGAGAAGTGGCTGCAGGTGGTGAACGTGAACCTCACCGGTTCCTTCCTCTGCGCGCAGCAGGCCTTCCGCATGATGAAGGAGCAGTCGCCGCAGGGCGGGCGCATCATCAACAACGGCTCCATCAGCGCGCACACGCCGCGGCCGGACAGCGTGGCCTATACGGCGACGAAGCACGCCATCACGGGGCTCACGAAGTCGCTGATCCTGGACGGGCGCAAGTACAACATCGTCGCTGGCCAGATCGACATCGGCAATGCGGCGACGAACATGACGCAGCGCATGACCAAGGGCGTGAAGCAGCCGAGCGGCGAGCTGGTCGTCGAGGCCACGATGGACGTGCAGAACGTGGCCAACGCCATCGTCTTCATGGACAGCGTGACGCCCGAGGCGAACGTGCCCTTCCTGACGATCAAGGCCTCGCTGATGCCCTGGGAAGGCCGCGGCTGAACCGCTTCGACGGCGCAGGAAACCTGGTTTCCTGCGCCGCGATGCCTAGCGGCCGGTGAAGGTCGCCTGCCGCTTTTCCAGCATGGCGCTCACCGCTTCCTTGTGATCCTCGGTCTCCTGCGCGATCGCCTGGAAGGCCGCCGACAATTCCAGCGTCGAGGCCAGCGACATGTGCTGGCCCTCGCGCAGCAGGCGCTTGGTCATGCGCAGCACCTGCGGCGGATTCTTCGCCACGCGCGCGGCCAGCTCCCTCGCGGCCGACATGAGCTCCGCATGCGGCACCACGCGCGAGACGAGCCGCGCGGCCAGGCCCTGCTCGGCATTCAGCGGATCGCCCGTGAAGGACATCTCGGCGGCCATGGCGAGGCCGACCGCGCGCGGCAGCAGCCAGGCGCCGCCATCGCCGGGGACGATGCCCACGCGCACGAAGCTCTCCGCGAAGATGGCCTTCTCGCTGGCGATGCGCATGTCGCACATGCAGGCGAGATCGAGGCCTGCGCCGATCGCGGGGCCATTGATGGCGGCGATGGTCGGCAGGTCGAGCTCCCACAGCGCGAGCGGGATGCGCTGGATGCCGCGGCGGTAGTTCTCGCGCATCTCGGCCGCATTGGTGGCGGCCATGATGCCGGTGCGGTCGCGCATGCCCTTGAGGTCGCCGCCCGCGCAGAAGGCGGGGTCGGCGCCAGTCACGATGACGCAGCGCAGGCTGTCGTCGCGCGCGATGCGGCGGCAGGCGTCCTCCACCTCGTCGCAATCGGCGAAGCTGGAGATGGCATTGCGGCGCTCGGGCGCGTTGAGCGTGATCGTGACGACGGGGCCGTCCTGCTCGATCTTGAGGAAGTCAGCCATTCATCAGTTTCCTTGCGGGTCGCGTGCGGTGAGGTCGGGCCAGAGGTTCGCGCCGCCGCGCGAAAGCGCCGCGCGGCCGATCTCGGCGGCCCAGAATCGTTCGGTGCCGCCCTCCTCCCGCCAGGACCAGAGGCGGCGGGTGAAGTGGTGCAGCTCGTGTTCTTCGGTAATGCCGATGGCGGCGAAGACCTGGTGCGCGGTGGCCGCCCCCATGGTCGCCGCCTCGCCGGCAATGATCTTGGCGCAGCCGATCTCGAAGGCCGCGCCGGCGAGGCCATGCGCATCGGCGGCGCGCGCGGCCTGGCTGACCGCGACGCTCACCGCCGCGACCTCGCCCGCCATGGCGGCGAGCTGCTGCTGCACCGCCTGGAACTTGCCGATGGCCCGGCCGAACTGCTTGCGCGTATTGGCCCATTCCACGGTCAGGGCCAGCACGCGCTCCAGCGCGCCCGCGATGACCGCGGCGCGGATCAGCGCGCGGCCGAGCAGGCCCGCGCGTGGGCCGAACTGGTTGGGCAGCAGGGCGCGGGCGATGCGCGGGCCGGGCGTCACGGCATCGCGCGGCTCATGGCCGATATTGCCGGCCGACCGCGCCTCGCCCGCCTCATGCAGCGCAACGGTGGCGCCCTCCAGCCGGACGATATGCGCGACATGCCGCCCGTAGGGCACGGCCGCGGTGCCGCAGGCGAGGCCGAGCGGTCCCGGCGGAACCTCGATGCCCGCGCTCGCCAGCAGGGCCGCGGCGAACATGGTCTCCGCGATGGGGCCGGGCGCGCCATGGCGGCCCAGCACCTGCCAGATCGCCACCGCGTCGCCCCAGCTGAGACCGACGCCGCCGGCCTCCTCGGGAACCAGTGCGAGGGCGAGGCCCTGCGCCTCCAGCCCGTCCCAGAGCTCCGCGGGCCATTCGCCCGCCTCGATCTGGCGAAGCAGCGCGACGCCCCCGGCATCGCCGATGAGGCGATCCACCTGCTCGGTGAGGATCGAACGCAGATCGGTCATCAGCGCAGCCCCAGGTCGCGCGCGATGATGCCGCGCAGAATTTCACGCGTGCCGCCGCGCAGGCTGAAGGTGGGCGCGAGCTGAGCCAGGGCGCCCAGGATCTCGCGCAGCTCGGACGTGGACTCGCCGGGGTCGAGCAGGTTGCGAAGATGCTCGGGCAGCGCCTGTTCGAAGACGTTGCCGACATCCTTCACCAGTGCCGCCTCCACCTGCGGCGATTCGCCCCGCTCCAGCATGCCGCCGACCGAGAGCGACATCCCGCGCAGCGTGGCGAGCCGCGCGACCATGCGTCCGATCGTGACCTCGGCGCCCGGTTGCGGGGCGGCGTTCAGCGCATCGATGCCGGCATTCAGCGCGGGGAAGGAGGAGAGGTAGCGGTCCGGCCCGCTGCGCTCGAAGGCGAGCTCCGAGGTCGCCTGGGCCCAGCCCGCGCCCTCCTGGCCGATGAGGTCGTCGGCGCGCAGCTTCACATCGTCGAACGTGACCTCGTTGAAGCTCTCCTCGCCGGCGAGATCGCGGATGGGGCGGATGGAGAGGCCGGAAAGGCGCAGGTCCACCAGGAACTGCGACAGCCCCGCATGGCGCGAGCCGCCCTCCGGCACGGGCGAGGTGCGGACGAGCGCGACCATGTAGTCGCTCTTATGCGCGAAGGTCGTCCAGATCTTGCGGCCGTTGAGCGTCCAGCCCGTCGCGGTGCGCTCGGCGCGGGTGCGCAGCGCGGCGAGGTCGCTGCCCGCATCGGGCTCGGACAGGCCGATGCAGAAGGCCAGCTCGCCCCGCGCGATGCCGGGAAGGATCCGGTTGCGCTGCTCCTCGGTGCCCAGGCGCAGGATGAGCGGCCCCTGCTGGCGGTCGCCGATCCAATGCGCGCCGACCGGGGCGCCGGCCGCGAGCATCTCCTCCAGCACGACGATACGCTCAAGGCTGCTGCGTTCGCGCCCGCCATATGGCTTCGGCCAGGTCATGCCGATCCAGCCGCGCTCGCCGACGGCGCGCGAGAAATCGCGATCGAAGCCCATCCAGGAACGCGCGCGCGTCGTCGGCGACCAGTCACGGCCGGCCTCAGCGAGGAAGGCGCGCAATTCCCCTCGGAGCTTCTCGGAATCCGGCGGGATTTCCGGCAGGTCAAATCGCATTCGGCTTCCTCCTGGCGCGCAGGCTAGACGGGGCGCGTGACGAGGGCGACCCCCCGCCCCCGGCCGCCTCTCCCTCTCAGATCGCCATCAGCTCCAGCCCCGCCTGGACGCCCAGCACCGTCGCGTCCCAGACCGGCTTGCCCAGGATTGTGGAACCGATGACGGGCAGCGGATAATTGGTGCACCAGCCCAGCAGCACGTCGCAATGCGGCGCGACGCGCGCCGCCTGGGCGCGGATCTCGGCATGCGGCACGGCCGCATAGGAGAGGTTGTCGCCGAGGCCGAGATGATCCTCGGCGCTGACCCGCCAGCCCCGCGCGGAAAAGGCCTCGATCAACCGGCGTTGATAGGCATCATTATAAGGCGTGCAGAGGCCGAGCCGAACGCGCTTCCGCGCCATCGCCGCCTCCAGCGCGAGGGCCGAGGTGGTGGAGGCGATGCCCGTCGCCGCCGTGATCCGCGCGCACAAATCGCGGTCGTGCTCCAGGCCGATCACCCCGCCCTTGCTGCCATTCCAGAGGATCACGTCGGGCTTCGCGTGGCTCAGCATCTCGGCCGCGCGAAGCATGTTCTCCAGGTCGTAGCCATCGGGGAAAGGATCGCTGCCGCCATGCACGGGAATGCGCGAGAAGATGGGCAGCACGTCCAGCCGGTCGCGCAGCAAGGCCTGCGTCACCGCCTCCACCACCGTATTGCCCGAGGGCGTGATGGTGGCGAGGATCCGGCCTCCGCAGAGCCTCATGCGCGCTCGAGCGAGAGCAGCGCCGAGCGCGGGGGCACGCCCGGCTCGAATTCCGGCCAGCGCGTGGAGGGCCGCTCGAAGCTCGCGCCCCGCTCCGCGCCGGGCCGGCGCGCGAGGGTGAAGATGACCCGCCCGTCCGGCGAGACGGCCGCCCCGCCGATCCCCGCCGCGCGCGCCGCACCGTAGATCGGTCGCACGCCGCGATCGTCCATGAGCCAGAGCGTCTGCGCCGTGGGGCCGACCACGCCATCGGTATCGGCGCCCAGCAGCAGCCCGCCGCGCGCATCGATGCCGACGGTACGTATCGCGCCCAGGCGGGACGCATCATGCCGGCGCAGGGTCATCGTCGGCGCGGCGGGGTCGCCGCCATCCGGCAGGAAGGAGATCACGCCCAGCCCGCCGCAGAGCGCGAGGCGATTGCCGCTCGCATCCCAGGCGAGGCCGGAGGGCGTGTCGAAGGGCGTGCCGCCGGCCGCGCGGGCGGCCTCGGGCGGATGGGCGGCATCGGCCAGCGCCACCCAGGAGAGCTGTCCGCCCTGGATCTGCGCCACGCTGAGCTGGCCCGATTCCAGCGCGCCCCCGGCGGCCGCGGGGCCGGAGGAGACGAAGCGGAAGAGATATCCGCCCGAACCGCGCTCAGCGACGAAGACCACCGCCTGGCCCGAGCGCGCCGTGGCCGCGGCGGCGTCCGACTTGGGGAAACGGCCGAGCGCCGTGTGCTTCACCGGGATGGATTGCGGATCGAGCGGGTCGAGCTCGACGAGCCAGCCATAGCCCTCGGCATCGCTCAGCCCGATGCGCTGGATCCAGGGCGTCGCGTCGCCCTCGGTCAGCAGCAGGCTGTTCCACGGCGTGGCGCAGCCGCCGGTCACGGCGACGACGCCGCGCAGCGCGCCCCCTGTCGCCGCGGCCAGCGGCCCCACGGCGCGGCAGAGGGTGGAGGCCGTCAGCCGGCGCGACTGGAAGCCGCCGTCGATCACGATCCAGCGCCCGGCCTGGAGCTCGACATTGAGCAGGGACGCGCCCTGCATGCTGGCCGCGACCTCCGGCCGGTCCAGCCCGCCGGGGAAGGCCATGGCGGGATCGACCGTGGGATGGGCGATGGCCAGGACGCCGCGCGGCACGCGGTCGGCGGCCATGGGCGGGATGACGAGGCCGGCGATGCGCCCGTCCCAACCGAATTGCGCCGCGGCGCCCTCGGCATCGACCGTGCGCGGATCCCAGGGCGGAGCGTCGAAGGTCACGCGGTCGCCCCAGCGCATCAGCACGCCGCGCCGGAAGCCGGGGGCGACGCTGTCGTCCTGGAGGAGGGGAAAGGCGGATTGCGCGGCGGCCACCGCCGGCAGCAGCGCCGGCGCGGCGAGAAGAGCGCGGCGGAAGATCATGCCGGCAGCTCCGCCTCGATACGCGGGGGCACATGGGCGCGCACCGGCGGCAGCGGGCCTTCCCAGGCCTCGATGCGGACGAGGCAGGATTGCGCGGACATGCCCTGGGTGAGCGTTGAGGTGGCGATATCGGCCGTCAGCACGTTCGGATTTCCGTGAACGCAGAGGCTGCCGGGCACGCCGGGCTCGAGCGGGTCGAACCAGGCGCCGGTCGCGAGCAGGACCACGCCGCGCGCCAGGCGGTCGTCGAGGCGGATGCCGGCGAGGCAGGCGCCGCGCGTGTTGTGGACGCGGACGATCTGCCCGGCCTGCAGCCCGCGCGCGGCGGCGTCCTCCGGATGGATCACCAGGGGCTCGCGGCCCTGGATCTTGTCGCGCGCGGCGATGGGTCCGGGGTCGAGCTGGGAGTGCAGGCGCGTCGGCGGCTGGTAGCTCAGCAGATGCAGTTCGCCGGGCGCGGCGTTGCCCAGGTATTCGCGCGGCTCCATCCAGGTCGGCATGCCGGGGCAATCGGCATGGCCGAAGCCCGCGATGGTCTCGGAGAACAGTTCCACCTTGCCCGACGGCGTGTCGAGCGGACTGGCCTCGGGATCCTGCTGGAAGGCGGCGAACTGGGTGAAGGCGTCGGCCTTCCCGACGACCGGCATCTCGACATGGCCCTGCGCCCAGAAGGTGTCGAAATCCGGGGTCTCGAAGTCCAGGCGCGCGCAGGCCTGCCGCCAGCGCTCGTACATGTGGCGCAGCCAGGCGCCCTCGTCGCGCTGCTCGGTGAAGCGGTCGCGGAAGCCGCCGGCATCGGCGAGATCGGCCAGGATGTCGTGGTCGTTGCGGGCCAGGCCGATCGGCTTGATCGCCTGGTGCATGGCGCGGATGAAGCGGTCGCGCGAGGAGTGGGCGATGTCGTTGCGCTCGAGCGTGGTGGTCGCCGGCAGCACGATGTCGGCATGGCGGGCGAGCGCGGTCCACCAGGGCTCCTGCACCACGATGGTCTCGGGATGCGACCAGGCGCGCAGCAGGCGGTTGAGATCCTGGTGATGGTGGAAGGGATTGCCGCCGGCCCAGAAGATCATGCGCACGTCGGGCAGGTTCAGCGTGCGGCCGTTATAGGGCAGCGTGCCGCCGGGCCGCTCCAGCAGCTCGGTGATGCGCCCCACGGGGATGAAACTGCTGATCGGATTGCGCGAGGCGGGCAGCGAGATGCCCGGCATCTCCTTGCGCGGATTGCCCATGCCGCCGGAGGAGCCGTAGCCGAAGGCCACCCCCTGCCCCGGCTTGCCGATATTGCCGAGCACCGCGGCCAAAGCGATCAGCGCCCAATAGGGCTGCTCGCCGTAATCCGCGCGCTGGAGCGACCAGGACGCGGTGAGCATGACCGGCTGGGCGAGGCAGCGCTCCGCCAGCTCGCGGATGGTGGCGGCGGGAATGCCGGTGAGGCCCTCGGCCCATTCGGGCGTCTTGTCGGTCAGCGTCGGCGCCAGCCGGTCCCAGCCCACGCAATGGGTGGCCAGGAAAGCGCGGTCCTCGCGCCCCAGGCTCACGATGTGCTGGATCATCGCCAGGATCAGCGCCGTGTCCGTGGTCGGGCGGACGGGGATGAACTCGGCGGCCAGCGCCTCTTCGGTATCGGCGCGATAGGGGGAGATGTTCACGATCTTCACGCCCGCCGCGACCGCCGCGCGCATATTCGTCCCGTAGGTATTGGCCGCCCCGCCCGAGGTGACATAGCCGTTCTTGGCGGCGAGCCCGCCGAAGCAGAGCATCAGCTTCGCGTTGCCGGCGATGGCCGACCAATCGGTCATCCGGCCGAGGAAGACCTCGTTGGTGCCGAGCAGATGCGGCATCAGCGCCTGGGCCGTTGCGTAGGAATAGGCGTTCACCGAGAAGCTGTAGCCGCCGCCCAAGCCGAGATAGCGCTGGAGCTGGCTCTTGGCGTGGTGGAAGCGCCCCGCGCTCGACCAGCCATAGGAGCCGCCATAGATCGCGGCGTCGCCATGCTCGGCGCGGGTGCGGGCGGTCTCCTCGGCGACGAGGCGGATGGCGCGGTCCCAGCTGACGGGCACGAAGGCGTCGCCGCCGCGCAGATGGCCGCGGCGCCTCCCCTCCAGCCAGCCCTTGCGGATATAGGGCTGGTCGATCCGCGCCTCGCTATGGACCGTGGCGGGCATGGATTCGATGAGCGACGCCGGTACGGGATCCTGGGCGAAGGGCCGGACGCCGACGAGGCGGCCGTTTTCCGTGACGGCGTCGAAGAAGCCCCAATGGGCGGCGTGCGGCTTGATCTCGGTCATGGGACGAAGATTGCCTGTAATTTCGGCGGACGCGAAGCCGGAGCTCGGACGGATTGGGTTCCAAGAAGGGCTTTGCCGGCGTAGGCTGTAAGGATCCTGCAAGGACACTATCTCATGACCCCTCCGCGCAATTCCAATGCCGCCCGCGATATCGCGAATCTGATGCATCCCATGACGGATGCCAGGGCTCACGAGAAGAACGGTCCGCTGGTGATCACCCGAGGTGAGGGCGTCCGCGTCTTCGACGACCAGGGCAATTCCTACATCGAGACGGTGGCCGGCCTCTGGTGCGCCTCGCTCGGCTTCGACAATGCGCGCCTGGTCGAGGCCGCCACGAAGCAGATGAAGCAGCTGCCCTTCTACCATGCCTTCACCGGCCGCAGCCACGAGCCGGCGATCGACCTCGCCGAGATGCTCATCGAGCGCGCCCCGGTTCCGATGAGCAAGGTGTTCTTCTGCAACTCGGGCTCCGAGGCGAACGACACCGCGATCAAGATGATCTGGTACTTCAACAACGCCGTCGGGCGTCCGGAGAAGAAGAAGATCATCGGCCGCCTGAAGGGCTACCACGGCATCACGGCCGCCGCCGCCTCGGTGACCGGCCTGCCGGCGAACCACAAGCTGTTCGACCTGCCCTTCCCCGGCTTCCTCCACACGATGACGCCGCACTTCTACCGTGAAGGCCTGCCCGGCGAGACCGAGGAGCAGTTCGCCACCCGCTGCGCCGAGACGCTCGATGCCATGATCATGGAGGAAGGCCCCGAGACGGTCGCCGCCTTCTTCGCCGAGCCCGTCATGGGCGCCGGCGGCGTGCTGGTTCCGCCCGCCACCTATTACGAGAAGATCCAGGCCGTGCTGAAGAAGCACGACGTGCTCTTCGTGGCCGACGAGGTCATCTGCGGCTTCGGCCGGACCGGCGAGTACTGGGGCTGCCAGTCCATGGGCATCCAGCCGGACATCCTGACCTGCGCCAAGGCGCTCAGCGCCTCCTTCCTGCCGATCTCGGCCGTCATGATCAACGACCGCGTCTACCAGGGCCTGGCGGACGGCTCGGCGACCATCGGCACCTTCGGCCATGGCTTCACCTATTCGGGCCATCCCGTGCCAGCCGCCGTCGCGGTCGAGACGCTGAAGATCTACGACGAGATGAAGATCGTCGAGCATGTGAAGAAGGTCGGCCCCGTGATGCAGGCCGGCCTGCGCAGCCGCTTCGCCGACCATCCGATGGTGGGCGAGGTGCGCGGCATCGGCCTCATCGCCGCGATCGAGCTGGTGGCGGACAAGGCCACCAAGAAGGCCTTCGACCCGGCGCAGAAGATCGGCCCGCGCTTCTCGAAGATCGCCGAGAGCCACGGACTCATCATGCGCGCCCTTCCGGGCGACGGCATCGCCTTCTCGCCCCCGCTGATCATCACGGAGGAAGAGATCGTCGACATGATGGACCGCTTCGGCAAGGCGCTGGACGAGCTCTCGGTGCAGCTGCGCCGCGAGAGCATCGCCGCGGTCTGATCCACCGCGGATGATCGCTCCGAACTGGGCGCTGGCGGCGGCCCTCGCCGTCGCGCCCTTCGCGGTGGTTCTGCAGAACCGGGTGATGGCGCCGATCGCGCTGGCCGGCATGGCGGGTTGCGTCGTGCTGGGCTGGCTGCGGGGATGGCGCCCCTCGGCCCTGCCACGGCTGGCCTGGCCCGCCGTGGCGCTGCTGGCCTGGATGGCCCTCTCCGCGCTCTGGGCGCCGGAGGCCGGCCGCGCGCTGGACGGCGCGGCCCGGCTTGGCATCTCGCTCGCCTTGGCCCTCCTGGCGGCGGATGCGCTGCGGCGCGAGCCGCCCTCCGCGCTGATCCCCCGAGCGGCCGCCATCGGCGTCGCGATCGGAATCGCGGCGGCGGCCTTCGACCATCTGAGCGGCAATCTCCTGCGCGGCACGGTGCGCGGGCTGCCGGCCTGGGATGTCACCCTCTCCTTCGGGCTCAAGAATGCCGGGGCCGTGCTGGCGCTGCTGCTGCCGCTCGCCGTCTTCGCGCCCAGCCTGCCGCTCTGGCCGCGCGTGGCGCTGGGCCTGATCGGCGGGGCGCTGGTGCTGATGCTGCCGGGCGATAGCGCCAAGCTCGCGGTGCTGGCCGGGCTCGGCGCCGGGCTCGCCGGGCAATTCGTGCTCCGGGCGACCCGCGCGGCACTCGCGGCCACCGCAATGGTGCTGGTGCTCGCGCTGCCCTGGGCGCTGGGCGCATTCCTGCCGCTGGATGCCGGCAGGCTGCCGCCCTCGGCCGCGCATCGCCTGCTGATCTGGGATTTCGTGTCCGATCGCGTCGCCGAACGCCCGCTGCTGGGCTGGGGCATGGAGGCGAGCCGCGCCGTTCCCGGCGGCACGGGCCATCCGGATGCGGCGATGCTGGCGGATTTCGGCCTGACCGCGCAATCGGCCTGGTTCGCCTCGGCGCAGCTCCTGCCGCTGCATCCGCACAATCTCGCCTTGCAGAGCTGGCTGGAGCTGGGCGCCGTCGGCGCGGCGCTGATGGCGATGCTGCTGGCGATGCTGGCCCTGAGTGCGACGGGCGGCGCGGCCTGCGGCGCCTATGCCGCGGGCCTGGTCATCGCCATGCTGAGCTACGGCGCCTGGCAATATTGGTGGGTGGCGGCGGTGCTTCTGGCGGCCGTCACCGTGACGCGGCTTCGGTCCGTCAGCGCTTCGTCATCGTGATCGAAAAGGGCGGCCGTCGTCCCGAATCATTCTGCTGAATCGTGCCCTCCAATGTGCCGGCCGCGGTATGGGTCATCTCGACCGGGAGGTTGTCCGACGTAAAGAAGCGCACGGTATTGCCACTGAGCCGGATCGTCATGGGATCACCCCGGCCCCATCGTCCGGTGGCCGTGCCGGCGGCCGCATCGACGGCCGAGACGCGCAGGACCCGGCGCGAATCGCTGCTCCGGCTGCCGACGAGTTCACCTTCCCAGGTGCCGATCAGCCAGTGCTGCTGTGCGTGAAGAGAACGCGACAGGAGCAGCGCCGGCGCGGCGAAGAACACGGTTCGTCTTTGCATTCCCTCAGCCTCCCATGGCCAGGCCGCCTTGGCCTGCCGGGGGCAAGAAGATGGGAGAGTTCGAACGGAAATCGCAATGAAATTTCATGCAAATCCGGGGTGAATTCCCGCGATCTGCAAGGGCACCGGCCGAGTTCCCCCGGCCGGCGAAGCGCCTCAGACCAGGCGCGCCTGCTTCACCGCCGCGCCCACGAAGCCCGCGAAGAGCGGGTGGGGCGAGAAGGGCTTGGACTTCAGTTCCGGATGGAACTGCACGCCGATGAACCAGGGATGGTCCGGATATTCGACGATCTCCGGCAGCAGCCCGTCGGGCGACATGCCCGAGAAGCGCAGCCCGGCCGTCTCCAGCCGCTCGCGATAGCCCACATTCACCTCGTAGCGGTGCCGGTGGCGCTCCTCGATCCGGGTCTTGCCATAGACCTTGCTGACCAGTGAATCCTCGGTCAGCACGGCCGGATAGGCGCCCAGGCGCATGGTGCCGCCCAAATCGCCGCCCTCCGAGCGCTTCTCGCGCTCATTGCCGCGGGTCCAGTCGGTCATGAGCCCGACCACGGGCTCGACGCAGGGGCCGAACTCGGTGCTTGAGGCACCGGGGATGTCGAGAAGGTTCCGCGAGGCCTCGATGACCGCCATCTGCATGCCGAAGCAAATGCCGAAGAAGGGGATCTTCCGCTCGCGGGCGAACTTCACGGCCTCGATCTTGCCGGCCGTCCCGCGCTCGCCGAAGCCGCCGGGAACCAGGATGCCATGGACGCCATCGAGCCGGCGGACGACCTCGCCCTCCTCCTTCTCGAAGATCTCGCTGTCCACCCAATCGAGCTTCACGCGCATGTTGTGCGCGATGCCGCCATGGGCGAGGGCCTCGTTCAGCGACTTATAGGCATCCAGCAGGCCGGTGTACTTGCCCACGACCGCGATGGTCACCTCGCCCTCGGGCGAGCTGATACGCTCCATGATGTTGTTCCAGCTGCCCATGTTCGGGTCGCCGTAGATGCTCAGGTTGAAGTGCCGCAGCACCTCGCGGTCCAGCCCCTCGCGGTGGTAGCTGGCGGGGACGGCATAGATGCTCTTCGCGTCGTAGGCGGGAATGACGTTCTCGGGCCGCACGTTGCAGAAGAGCGCGATTTTGCGGCGCTCGTTCTCCGGGATCTCCCGGTCGCAGCGGCAGAGCAGGATCTGCGGCTGGATGCCCATGCCCAGCAGTTCCTTCACGGAATGCTGCGTGGGCTTGGTCTTCAGCTCGCCGGCCGAGGGGATGTAGGGCACCAGCGTCAGGTGGATGAAGAGGCTGCGCGTCGGGCCGAGCTCGTTGGCGAGCTGGCGGACGGCCTCCAGGAAGGGCAGCGACTCGATGTCGCCGACCGTGCCGCCGATCTCGACCAGGATGAAGTCGTAGTCATCCGTGCCGGCGACGACCGCTTCCTTGATCGCATCGGTGATGTGGGGAATGACCTGGACGGTGGCGCCGAGGTAGTCCCCGCGCCGCTCCTTGGCGATCACCTCCGAATAGAGGCGTCCCGTCGTCCAGTTATCCGCTTTGTTGGCATGTACGCCGGTGAAGCGTTCGTAATGCCCGAGATCGAGGTCCGCTTCGGCCCCGTCATCGGTCACGAAGACCTCGCCATGCTGATACGGGGACATCGTCCCCGGATCTACGTTGAGATAAGGGTCCAGTTTGCGCAGGCGAACGCGATAGCCGCGCGCCTGCAAAAGGGCCCCGAGGGAAGCCGCTGCGATGCCCTTGCCAAGCGAGGAGACCACGCCGCCGGTGATGAATACGAACCGCGCCATGGGAGTTCGTCTTAGCGATAGGGGGGGTGACCGAACAACCCCCTATCGGCGCAACCCTGCCAAGGCGTTTGCCGGCTGACGGAATCGCTTGCCGATTCGCGACGGCCCGACCCGGGCCTCAGTTCGTCGGAACGGCCGGCAAGGCGGGAACGGCCGGGGCCGTGGCGGCCGGCGGGGCCGCATCCAGGATCGAGCGACCCTGCTGCGAGGCGCCGCGATGCAGCAGCGCCAGGGACAGGGCCATCACGAAGAAGATCGTGCCCAGGATGGCGGTGGTGCGCGTCAGGAGGTTCGCGGTGCCGCGCCCCCCCATGAAGTTGCCCATACCCTGGGACGAGCCGATGCCGAGGCCGCCTCCCTCGCTCCGCTGGACGAGGATGACCCCGATCAGCGCGAGAGTGACGATCAGGAAGATGATGAGGAGGATCGTGGACATGCTGGCCACCCTCTACCCCTTCGCCGCGCCCAAGGCCAGAGTGACCTTGCCAATGGGTTGACAGGGGAAACCGCCGGGAATGAACACGATCGAAGCCAGGCTCCGCGCCGCCGTCGAAGCAAGGCGGGTGCCCGGGGTGGTCGCCCTGGCCGCGACGCGCGACGGGACAGTGTTCGAGGGCGCCTATGGCGTGCGCGGCCTGGCCGACCCCTCGCCCATGACCGCAGACACGGTCTTCGCCCTGGCCTCCATGACGAAGGCGGTCACCTCCGTCGCGGCGATGCAGCTGGTGGAGGCGGGGCGGATCCGACTCGACGACCCCGCCTCGGTCGTGCTGCCCGAGATGGCCGACCCGCAGGTGCTCGAGGGCTTCGATACCGCCGGCCAGCCGATCCTGCGCCCGGCGCGCGGGGCGGTGACGCTGCGCCATCTGCTCACCCATACCGCGGGCTATGGCTATGATTCCTGGGACCCGGCCATCGACCGCTACATGGAGGTGGCCGGCCTCTCCCGCACGCGGCGCAGCGCACGGGGCCTGCCCCTGCTCTTCGATCCGGGGACGGCCTGGCGCTACGGCATCAACACCGATCTCGTGGGCCAGGTGGTGGAGGCGGTGTCCGGCCTGACGCTGGGCGAGTATTTCCGCGAGCGCATCCTGGGCCCGCTCGGCATGACCGATACGGGCTTCGCGGTACCGGCCGGGTGGCGGTCGCGACTCGCCGGGCGGCATCAGCGCGGGACGGACGGCACGCTCGCGCCCACGCCCTTCGACCCGCCGGAGACGCCCGAGGTCGAGGGCGGCGGCGGCGGACTTTTCGGCACGGGGCCGGATTATCTGCGCTTCGCCCGCATGCTCCTCCAGGGCGGCACGCTGGACGGCGTGCGGATCCTGGCGCCGGAAACGGTGGCCGAGATGGGCCGCAACCAGGTCGGCGGGATCGAGGTCGCGCCTTTGCCGGCGAGCCATTTCCCCGGCCGCTCCAACGTTGCGGATTTCTTCCCCGGCATCCCGACGCAATGGGGGCTGGGCTTCCTGCTCAACACGGCGGGGGTGCCGGGACGGCGCGCGGCGAACAGCCTCGCCTGGGGCGGGATCAACAACACCTATTACTGGATCGACCCGGCCTCGGGCGTCACGGGCGTGCTGCTCGCGCAGCTGATGCCCTTCGCCGATCCGGCGGTGCTGGAGCTCTTCGGGGAGTTCGAGGCGGGCGTCTACGCCGCGCTGTGAGGGGGCGCGTCAGCACCCCCTCGGTCGGAGCGGGCCGGAGCTACTCCGGCACCGCCCGCGCAATCGCCAGGAAGTCCGCCGCGACGAGGCTCGCGCCCCCGACCAGCGCGCCATCCACATGCTCCAGCGCGAAGATCCCCGCGGCATTGCCCGGCTTCACCGAGCCGCCATAGAGCAGCCGCGTGGTGCGCGCCGCCGGGCCGAAGCTCTCGACCAGCGCATGCCGCATGGTCGCGTGGATGGCCGCCACCTCCTCCTCGGTCGGCGTGCGGCCGGTGCCGATGGCCCAGACCGGCTCATAGGCCACGATCCCGCCGGCCGTGATGAAGCCATAGGGGATGGAGCCCGCGAGCTGCTCGGTCACCACCGCCTCGGCCCGGCCGGCCAGCCGCTCGGCCTCGGTCTCGCCCACGCAGACCACGGGGATGAGGCCGGCGGCCAGCGCCGCCTCGGTCTTGGCCATCACCGAAGCATCGGTCTCGGCATGATTCTGCCGGCGCTCGGAATGGCCGAGGATCACATGCGTGGCCCCCGTGTCGCGCACCATGGCGGCGCTCACATCGCCGGTATGGGCGCCCTTGCCCGCCGCGTGGCAGTCCTGCGCGCCGACCGCGACGCGGCTGCCGAGCGCCACCACCGCGACCGGATGGAGGTGGACGAAGGGCGGGCAGACCAGCAGGTCCACGCCATCCACCCCCTCGCGCAGCCCTTCGGCGAGGCGCACCGCCTCGCGCAGGTTGCCGTGCATCTTCCAATTGCCCGCGATCAGCGGACGAATTCCCGGCGTCATCGGCCCGATCCTTTTCTGTCCGCCGATCAAGCATTCCACGTGGCCGTTTGGCAACCGCCCGCCAAAGGGCTATGCGCGGAAGATGATCACCTGGATGCGCCGCCTCGCCGGAACCTGGTTCGCGAAGGCTCTCTTCATTGTCCTGATTCTGTCCTTCGGGGCATGGGGAATCGAGGACACATTGCGCAACCTCGGGCGCGACACGACCATCGCGCGCGTCGGCAGCGAGAAGATCGACGTCGAGGAGGCGCAGGACGCCGCCCGGCGCGAGCTGCAGCGCGTCCAGCGTCAGCTTCAGGGCCGCATCGAGATCAACGCGGCCATCCGCCGCGCCGTCGCCGGGCAGGCCGTGGAGACCCTGGTGCTCGACCGCGTGGTCCGGCTGGAGGGCGCGCGCATGGGCCTCGCCGCGCCCGACGACGCGGTGCGCGACTATATCTTCCAGATCCCGGCCTTCCAGGGCCCCGACAACCGCTTCTCCCGCCTGATGTTCGACGGCTTCCTGCGCAACAACGACCTGACCGAGGCCCGCTTCCTGGCCCTGCTGCGCGCCGATCTCGCCCGCCAGCAGCTGGCCGGCGCCGTCCGCGCCGGCGCTGCCACGCCCGAGGTCCTGGCCGATCGCCTGCTGTCATGGAACCTGCAGCAGCGCACGGCGAGCCTGGTGGAGCTGCCCTTCTCCTCCGCGCCGGAGCCCGAGGCGCCCAGCCAGGCCCAGCTCGAACGCTTCCACGAGAACAATGCCAGCCGCTTCTCCACCCCCGAATACCGCGACGTGGCCGTGGCGACGCTGAACGCCGCGCGGATCATGGGCGAGGTCGAGGTCAGCGACCGCGACGTCGAGGACGGCTACGCCGCCAATCACGCCCGCTTCGAGACGCCCGAGAAGCGCCAGGTCTTCCAGGTCGTGATGCAGGACCAGGCGGCCGCCGAGGCGATTGCCGAGCGCTGGCGCGCCGACGCCGACTGGGCGGGCATCGAGGCCGCGGCCCAGGCGGCCGGCGGACTGGCCTCCACCCTGCCGCTCAGCACCCGCGCCGAACTGCCGCTGCCCGAGCTGGCCGAGGCCGTCTTCGCCCTGGCGCCCGGGACCGTCTCCGCGCCGGTGCAGAGCGCCTTCGGCTGGCATGTGATGAAGCTCGGCCAGGTCGAGGCCGGCCACACGCAGACCTTGGACGAGGTGCGCGACCAGCTGCGCCAGGAGATTGCCTCCGAGCGCGCGGCCGACATGGCCTTCGAGCGCGTGGGCCAGATCGAGGACGCCCTGGCCGGCGGCGCCACCCTCACCGAGGCCGCGCAGCGTTTCTCGCTCGGCTTCTTCGACGGCAAGATCGACGCCAATGGCCGCACCCCCGAGGGCACGGAGGCCGCGCTGCCCGTCGCCGCCGCCGCGAAGGCCGCGGCGCTGCGCGCCATCTTCAGCGCCGAGCGTGGCGCTGCGCCGCGCATGCAGGAGGGCGAGTGGGGCTTCATGGCCGTCGAGCTGCGCGACATCCAGGCCCCCGCGCTGCGCCCGCTGGACACGATCCGCGAGCAGGTGACGGCCGCCTATCTCGCCGATGCCCGCCGCCGCCACCAGGAGGAGGTCGCGGCCGCGCTGCTGGCCGCCACGCGCGCCGGCAAGACCCTGGCCGAGGCCGCGACCGAGGCGGGCCTGACCGCCGAGGAGCTCGGTCCCTTCGGCCGCGAGGCCGGCGGCGCCAATCCCATGCCGCGCGATCTGCTGGCCCCCGTCTTCGAGCTGCGCGGCACCGACGCCACCATGGTGCAGCGGCCGCAATCCTTCGCGGTGGTGCAGCTGCTCTCGATCGCCGCGCCCGACCTCGCCGGCCAGGCCGAGGCGTTGACCACCCTGCGCAGCGAGACGACGCAGGCCATCGCCGAGGACCTCGAGGCCCAGTTCCAGGCCGCGCTCCGCGCGCGGGCCAATGTGCGCATCAACCCGGCCCTGCTCGACCAGATCGCCGGCGGGGAATGACATGACGTCACCGGATTTTGCGAGTTTTCGCGCCGCCCTGGAATCGGGTCAGTCGCAGCTTCTCTGGCGTGAGCGCGTGGCCGATCTGGAAACCCCGGTCGGCACCTTCCTCAAGCTCGCCGACGGCAAGCCGCATGCCTTCCTGCTGGAAAGCGTCGAGGGCGGGGCAGCGCGCGGCCGCCATTCCGCCATCGGCCTCGCGCCCGACCTGATCTGGCGCTGCCGCGACGGCATCGCCGAGTGCAATTCGCACGCGCTCTCCGCGCCGCATGCCTTCGTGCCCGAGGAGCTGCCACCGCTCCAGGCGCTGGCCAGGCGCATCGAGGCCATCCGCATGCCACTGCCGGCCGGCCTTCCGCCCATCGCGGCGGGGCTCTTCGGCTATCTCGGCTATGACATGGTGCGCCAGATGGAGCGCCTGCCGGACACCAATCCGGACGTGCTGGGCATTCCCGACGGCGTGATGATCCGCCCGACCATCGTCGCCGTCTTCGACCATGTGCGCGACGCGCTGACCCTCATCACCCCGGTCTGGGCCGAGAAGGCGCAGGATGCCGAGACGGCCTGGGCGCTCGCCCAGTCGCGGCTCGACGAGGCCGAGGCGGCGCTGGCGCGTCCCCTGCCCCGCCCCGCGCCCCCGGCCCGCCTGCCGCCGACCCAGGCGCCGACCTCCAACTTCACGCCCGAGGGCTACATGGCGGCGGTGGAGCGGGCGCGCGAATACATCCGCGCCGGCGACGCCTTCCAGATCGTCCCGAGCCAGCGCTTCTCCACGCCCTTCGCCCTGCCGCCCTTCGCGCTCTACCGCGCGCTGCGGCGGATCAACCCCGCGCCCTATCTCTTCTTCTTCGACTTCGGCAGCTTCGCCACCGTCGGCGCCTCGCCCGAGATCCTGGTCTCGGCGAAGGACGGCGAGGTGACGATCCGTCCCCTCGCCGGCACGCGCCGCCGTGGCGCGACGCCCGAGGAGGACGCGGCGCTGGAGGTCGAGCTGCTGGCCGATCCCAAGGAGCGGGCCGAGCACCTCATGCTCCTCGACCTCGGCCGCAACGATGTGGGCCGCGTGGCCGCCATCGGCACGGTGAAGGTGACGGCGCAGTTCCGCATCGAGCGCTACAGCCAGGTGATGCACATCGCCTCCGAGGTCCGCGGCCAGATGCGCCCGGGCCTCACGGCGCTGGACGCGCTGCAGGCGGGCTTCCCGGCCGGCACGCTCTCAGGCGCGCCCAAGGTCCGCGCGATGGAGATCATCGAGGAGCTGGAGCCCTCGCGGCGCGGGCTCTATGCGGGCGGCGTCGGCTATTTCGGCGTGGACGGGAATATGGACGTCTGCATCGCGCTGCGGACCGCCCTGGTGAAGGAAGGCACGCTGCATGTGCAGGCCGGCGCCGGCGTCGTCGCCGACAGCGATGCGCGCGCCGAGCACGAGGAGTGCATCCAGAAGGCCAAGGCGCTCTTCCGCGCGGCCGACGAGGCCGTGCGCTTCGCGGCGGGCGATCGCTGATCGCCTGACGGCGCGCCTCAACGCAAGGGCAGCTGCGACACCGAGCAGCTGTCCTGCCGCCACCAGGCGCGGCTGGTTCCATCGACGAACCGGGCGCGGATATCCACGTCGCAGGTCAGTCCCTGCGGCAAATGCACGTCCAGCGTCCCGCCGGGCCCCATCGCCTTGCCTTCCAGCCGATCCTCCCCCCAGCTGCGGTCGCTCGCGAGCGCGGCCTCGATCCGCTGGATCGCCCGCCCCGTCTCATTGACCAGCCGCACATCCGGATTGGCGGGGATCAGCTGACCCTGGGGCGTCAGCATCAGCATGTCGACCGCGCAGGTGTCGAGGTCCCGGATCTCGCTCGGCGGCGCGCCCTGGCCGAATTCGACGCGGACGGAGACATGGCAGCCGGCCCCGTGCGGGAAGATCAGGCGGAAGCGCTCGCCGGCCTGGAGCAGATGGGTGCCGAGGCGATCCGGCCCCAGGAGCGTTTCATGGGCGAGCGAGGCGCGCAGTTCCCGCACCGGGCGGCCGGCGAAATTCACCAGCGTGAAGTTGGGGTCTTGCGCGGCGACCGCGAGTGCCGGGGGGGCCGGGGCCTCCGCATCGCGGTCGGTGAAGACGAAATCGCCCCGCACCGGCGAGACGGCCAGCCAGGGCTCCTGCCCGCCATTCGTGCGGTCGATCGCGCGCCGCGACGCCTCGTTGAACATCTGCATGAGCTCCAGGCCCGGGACGCGCATCGCCTCCACGAGCGCCTCCGTATAGGGGCTGTTGCGAAGGGCCGGATCGTGCTGCAAGGCGGTCCCCGGCTGATTCGCGAAGGCGACGATCGTTCCGCGCGGCGCGCGCATCGGGGACAGGCCGGCGCGGTTGCGCTCGCAGGCGTCCAGCACGACGAGGGACAGCCGGGGCTGCGCCGCCTCGAGCTCCCGCATCACCTCGCCGACATCGACGAAGCCGGATTCCAGATCGGCCGGGCGCGCGACCGGGCCGCTGTCACGCGCCGCCAGCCAGTTGTTGCCGTCATGCTGCTGGGCCTGGCCGGAAAAGTAGAAGACGGCGATGTCGGCCCCCCTCGCCAGGCGGCCGAATTCCTCGATCGCCGCCTCGAAGCCGCGCTTGTCCGCATCGACGACCGGCCCGCCGCTCACCAGGGTGAAGCCCGACGCGGCCAGGGTTCGCGCCATGAGCCGCGCGTTGCTGACCACGGTCGAAAGCCGTGCCGGATGGGCATGGGCGCCGTTGCCCACGACGAGCGCGACGCGGCGGGCGATGGTCTCGGACGGCGCCGCTGCCTGCGACGAAGGCTGGGCCCTTGCCGCGCCGCCCCAGAGCATCAGGGCGGCCGCGAGCAGGATGAATCGGCGCATCTCGTCTCCCCGGCGTCTTTGTCTCGGCCCGGCGAAACGCTAGGCTTCGCGCGGAGCTCATGTCCAGTCATCCACGGCGGGCGACGCATCGGGCCCCACCACGGGAGGACGCCCTTGCTCAAGCTTTACGGCACGCCGAAGAGCCGCAATTTCCGCTGCATCTGGGCAGCCGAGGAGTCCGGCCTGGCCTATGAGATCGTGCCCGTGGGCTTCGGCGCACCGGTGAAGTCGGCCACGCATCTCAAGCTCAATCCCAACGGCAAGATCCCGGCGATGGAGGATGGCGAGCTGGTGCTCTTCGAGAGCCTCGCGATCAACCTGCACATCGCATCGAAGGTGGGCGCGCCGCTCTCCCCCTCGGGCGACGACTACAGCCGCGTGCTGCAATGGACGCTCTGGGCCGCGACGGAGGTCGAGCCCTCGGCCGGCCAATGGGCCTACAACGCATACATCCGCCCGCAGGAGGATCGCGATCCCGGCCAGGCCGCGGCCGGCGCCGCGGGCGTGACGGCGCGGCTGGACGTGCTGGAGGGGCAGCTGACCGAGGCCTATATGGTGGGGCCGGAATTCACCATCGCGGACTGCAACCTGGCCTCGGTGCTCTACGGCGCGTGGAGCAACAAGTTCGACTTCGGGGCGCATACGCGGGTGAAGGCCTGGCTGGAGCGCTGCTTCAACCGCCCGGCGGCGCTGGCCGCGCGCAAGCTGCGCGATGCGGCCTAGGCCGGGGATGCGGCGCGCATGAGCCAGGCCCTCATCGACTGCGCCCGTCGCATGGACGCGCTGGGCTTCATGCCCAGCAAATCCGGCAACGTGTCGCTGCGCACCGAGGCCGGTTTCCGCATCACGCCCTCCGGCCTGCCCTATGCCGCGCTGACCGAGGCGGATCTGGTCGAAGTGGCGCTCGACGGCGCGGTGATCGCGGGTCATCGCCGCCCCTCCTCCGAGTGGCGGCTGCATGCCGCGATCTATGCCGCGCGGCCAGAGGCCAAGGCGCTGGTGCACACGCACAGCCCGCGCGCGACGGCGCTCTCCTGCGCGCGGCGGCGCCTGCCGCCCTTCCACTACATGATCGCGCTGGCGGGTGGGGACGACATCGCCTGTTCGGGCTACGCCACCTTCGGCACGCAGGAGCTGGCCGAGGCCGCGGTGGTCGCGATGGCCGGGCGGCGCGCCTGCCTGCTCGCCAATCACGGCGTGGTCGCGATCGGCTCGGGACTGCCCGCGGCCGAGACGCTGGCGCGCGAGGTCGAGAATCTCGCGGCCGAATATCTGGACCTGCTGCAGGCCGGGCTGGAGCCCGTGCTGCTGACGGCGGAGGAAATGGTCGCCGTCACGGCCCAGTTCGGGGGATACGGGCGGCTCAGCTGAGCCGCCCGCCGGCCTGGCCTCAGGCCAGTTCCATGTTCCAGAAGACCAGCATCTGGTCGGCCACCACGCCGGTCAGGTTGCGGCGATGGCCGGTCACGACCTTGTAGCCGCCGAGAGGGATGGTGAAGGCCTCCTCGTTCGACAGCCGCTGCAGCTGCGCCGCGATCTCCTGCTGCTTGGCCGCATCCGTCTCGAAGGAGAAGGCGTCGCGCAACCGGTCCATCTCCGGGCTGTCCGCCCAGCCGACATAGCCACGCGGGCCACGGCCATCGAGGTTGAGGTTCACCAGCGGGTTCATCAGGTCGAGATTGGTCCAGATGCCCCAGGCGATGCTCCACCCGCCCTCGGAGACCGGCACGTTGCGGTTGCGCCGGGCGAGCAGGCTGTTCCAGTCCATCGTGTCGACCTGCACATTCATGCCGATCGAGCGGAGAAGCTGCTCGGCCATCGGCGCCAACGCGCTGCCCGAGGGCAGGTCGGCCGGGTGCAGGATGACGACCTTCTCGTTGGCATAGCCGCTCTCGCGCAGGAGCTGGCGCGCGCGCTCGATATTGGCGCCGGGCCCGCCGATGTTCTGCGCCAGATAGGGCGACTCGCAGCTGAGCACCGAGAGGCAGCGCGTGGCCAGTGTGGCGTCGCCGATCTGGGCGTCGAGGAAGTCCTGCTGGTTCACGGCCATCATGACCGCCTGGCGCACCTTGCGGTTATTGAAGGGCGCCTGGGCGCTGTTGAGGCGCATGAGCAGGAAGTTGCCCAGGCCGCGCGGCTTCAGCACCACGTCGCGGTTACGGCGCATCAGGCTCATCAGATCCGAGGGGACGTTCTCCATCACATGGACCTCGCCCGAGAGCAGCGCATTGGCGCCCGTCTGGGCATCGCTGATCTCCAGCCATTCCACACGGTCCACCTTCGCGACCTTGCCGCCCGCCAGGCCCGAGGCCGGCTCGCTGCGCGGCACGTAGCCCGCGAACTTCTCGTAGACCACGCGGTCGCCCGAGCGGTACTCGTCGGCCTTGAAGCGGAAGGGCCCCGAGCCGATCACCTCGGAGATGCGCTCGTCGGCGGGGATCTCGGCGATGCGCCGGGGCATGATGAAGGGAACCGGGCCGCCCGGCTTTCCGATCGTCTCCAGCACGAGACCGTAGGGGCGCTTGAGCACGAGGCGAAAGCGCGTGTCGTCCACCGGCTCCAGCCGGTCGAGGACGGCGCGCAGGCGGTTGCCCATGGCGTCGCGCGGCATCCAGCGGGTGAGCGAGGCGATGACGTCGGCGCTCGTGACGGGCGCGTCGTCATGGAACTTCAGCCCGGGGCGCAGGCGGAACTCATAGGTCAGGCGGTCGTCCGAGACGCTCCAGTCCTGCACCATCTGCGGCTGCGGCCGGTTCTGCGCGTCCATGGCGAAGAGGGTGTCGTAGACCAGATAGCCGTGGTTGCGCGTGATATAGGCCGTGGTGGCATAGGGATCGCGCACGCCGAGGGTCGCGTGCATCACCGCCTTCACCGTCTTGCGCGGCTGGGCATGCAGGGCCGGCGCGGCCAGCGCCGTGGCCAGGAATCCACTGCCCTGGAGGAGATGGCGGCGGGTGTTGTTCATGAGGTGACTTCCTTGGAAAGCTTCAGGTGCGGGCCCGGCGCGGATCCGGCCAGAAGGACGTGCCCTTCCGCGCCAGGCCGCCGCCGAGGCCCATGGGAACGCCGTCGGCGCGCCAGCAGGACGCCCCGGTCATGCGCGCGCCCTCGAAGAGAATGGCGCCCATGCCACCGGCGACATGGTCCGTCGCGGTCACAGGATGCCCCTTTGCGAGCAGCGCCGCATGCACGGTCGCGGGGAAGCCGCGCTCGACCTCGGCATCAGGGCCATGGGTGAAGACGCGCGGCGCCTCGACGGCCTCCTGCAGGCTCATCCCATGCTCGACGAGGTTGAGCACGAACTGGAACACGGCCGAGGGGATGCGATGCGCGCCCGGCAGGCCCACCGCGAAATAGGGCGCGCCGTCCTTCAGGCCGATCATCGCCGAGATGCCACTGGTGATCCGCTTGCCCGGCAGCAGCGAGAGCGCGTGGCCGGGATGCGGATCGAAGAGATACATGTAGTTGTTGGGGATGATGCCCGTGCCCGCGATCATGATGCGCGCGCCGAAGAGCGAGTTGATCGTCTGCGTCGAGGTGACGATGTTCCCCAGCTTGTCGGCGATGGTCACATGCGTGGTGTTGGCCGATTCATTGCTCAGGATGCGCGAGCCGAATTCCTGCGCGCGCGTCGTGTCGATCTCGGGCCGCCGCTCCTCGCCATAGGCCTTGGAGATGAGGCGCGCGACGGGCACGTCCACGAAGGCGGGATCGGCGGTGGCGGCGCGGCGGTCGGCGGCGGCGATCTTCAGCGCCTCCAGCACGAGATGCAGCGTGGCCTCGCTGCCGAAGCCCGAGGCGCGGAGGTCGAAGCCCTCCATCAGGTTGAGCATCTGGATCACATGCACGCCGCCCGAGCAGGGCGGCGGCGGGCCGACGAGTTCCACGCCGCGATAGGTGCCGCGCACGGGCTGCCGCGTCTCGGTGCGATAGGCGGCGAGGTCGCCCAGCGCCATGGTCGATCCGCGCCCGCGCAGCTCGTCGACGATCGTCTGGCCGAGCGGGCCGCCATAGACATGGGCCGGGCCGTGCGTCGCGATGGCGCGCAGCGTCGCGGCATAGTCCGGCATGGTCAGCCACGCGCCTTCCGCCAGCGGCCTGCCGCCGGGCAGGAACATCGCGGCCAGGCCGGGGTCGTTCGCGAGGTCGGGCGCCGTCTCGGCGATGCAGGAGGCGAGATAATGCGTCACGCGGAAGCCGCGCGCGGCGTGGCGGATGGCGGGCTCCATCACCGCTTCCAGCGGCATGGTGCCGTAGTGCTCCAGCGCCTCGCACCAAGCCTTGAGCGTGCCCGGCACGGCCACGGACGATGCGCCGACCTGATTGGCGCGGCCCTCGGTCTGCATGTAGTCGGGCCAGGTGTCCGCGATGGGGCGGTACATGTCCGGCGTGGCGGCGGCGGGCGCGGTGGAGAGCCCGTCCAGCGCGACAATGGTGCCGTCCGCGAGGCGGATCATTGCCACACCGCCGCCGAAGAAGCCGACCATCATCGGCTCGACGACGGTCAGTGTGAACAGCGCGGCGACGGTCGCGTCGATGGCATTGCCGCCGGCGGCCATCATCTCGGCCGCCGCCGCGGAAGCGAGCGGATGGTTGGTGACGGCCATGCCGCCCTCGGCGGTGACGGGCGCCTTCTCGGGCGTGAAGGTGGTTCCCGCGCGCTGGCGCCAATCAGTCATGAGGCATCGCTCTCGAACATGTCCGGCGAGTCATTATCAGGCTTGAAGCCGAAGCTCAAAGACGCCGACCGGCCGGTTCCCGAGACGGCGCCCCACCCCTCCGGTGAGGCGCCTGCCGCGATCGCCTGGCCTCAGTAGCCCTCGCCCAGCAGCGGGAAGGCGCTGTGCACGTGCGGCATGGTCACCGGCGGCGCGCCGAGATGCACGTGGCTGCGATTGAGCTCGGCGAAGCTGTTCACCCCCGTGAGGCCGAGCGCCTTGGTCGTCTCGTCCTCCAGGATCTCGAACATCGTGCGCATGCCTGCGGCACCATCCGCGGCGAGGGCGTAGAGATAGAGCCGTCCCAGCCCGACCCAGTCGGCGCCGAGCGCGATCGCCTTCACGAGATCCGTGCCGCGGGTGAAGCTGCCATCCACCATGATCTTCGCGCGGCCGGCCACGGCCTCCACGATCTCGGGCAGGATGTCGAGCGAGCCGCGCCCGCCGTCGAGCTGCCGCCCGCCATGGTTGGAGCAATAGACCACGTCCACGCCATGATCGCAGGCGATCGCCGCGTCCTCGCCCGTGCCGATGCCCTTCAGGATCAGCGGGATCTTGTACTTGTCCTTGAAGCGCTTCACCTCGCGCCAGGAGAGCGCGGCCTGGTGGTCCATGCCGGTATTGGCGGCGCGCCAGGTCTTGATGAAGCGCTTGGAGATGTCGCGCTCGCGGCGGCTGTAATGGGCGGTGTCGACCGTCAGGCAGAAGGCGTCATAGCCGGCGGCGATGGCGCGCTCGACGATCCCGTCCACCCATTCGTCGCCACCGCGGACGTAGAGCTGGAAGATCTTGGGGCCGGTCGCGGCTTCGGCGCAGGCCTCCAGGCCCGGCTGGCTCACGCTCGACAGCATGTAGGGCACGCCGAAGGCGCCCGCGCCCTTGGCCACGCTCGCGCCGCCGCCGGCCTCGAAGCTCTCCAGCGAGCCGACCGGCGCGCAGAAGACCGGCAGGCGGATCTTGTGGCCGAAGAAGTCCACGCTGGCATCGACCTTGGAGACATCGTTCAGCACGCGCGGGCGCAGCGCGACGGTGTCGATCGCCATGCGGTTGCGGCGCAGCGTGGTCTCGGTCTCGGTCGCGCCGACCAGGTAGTCCCAGATGTTCGGGCTGAGCTTGTTCTTCGCCGCCTTCACGAACTCGTGCAGGACCAGGAACCGGCCCTCGTTGTCACTGACCATGATGTCTCTCTCCCATTCGTCGGACGGAACGCTAGGACGTTTCGCCGGAGGCGTGAACATGCCCGGCCGACGCGACTTGGGTTCCGGCGCGGCGCGCGGAGCGGATAGAATGCATGCGCCGCGATTCGGATCGATCTGACGGATCGCCGCGAGGGGAAGGTGGCCAAATGCGTCCGAAATCGGAAACCCGCCGTGGACGGCTGCTGGTGCTCGGCCTCCTGGCGCCGATGCTGTCGGGTTGCGGCTCGCTGCTCGGCGTGGGCACGGAGACGGGGGCGGGTGTGGCGGGCGCGGCGATCGCAACGGCCGCGACCAGCAATGCGACGGTGGCGGCCGGCATCGGCCTTGGCGTGGCGGCCGGCGCGCGCGCCGGCCTGCAATACGCGCAGCGCCGGGTGCATCGCAACGCGCAGAACGCCGTGGCGGCGGCGGCCGGCGGCCTCGCGCCCGGCCAGGTCGGCTCCTGGGTCGTGCGCCACAGCATCCCCATCGAGCCCAGCGAGCAGGGCGAGGTGGTCGTCACGCGCGTCCTGGGCAACGACGTCTTCGCCTGCCGCGAAATCATTTTTTCGGTCGACAAGGTCGAGGACCGCCAGCCGGTCCGCAGCTTCTACACGGCCATGATCTGCCGCGACGCCACGCGCTGGCGCTGGGCCAGCGCCGAGCCCGCAACGGAGCGCTGGGGATCGCTGCAATGAGGCGCCTGGCGGCGCTGCTCCTGCTGCCCGGGCTGCTCGGCGGCTGCGATGCCGTGCGGGCCGCGCCGCAGATCGCGGGGGCGGGCGCGGCCATCATCAGCGGCGCGGGCACGGCCAATCCGGGCGTGGGAGTGGCGATCGGCCTCGGCGTCACGGCGGCGGCCGACTACGCGGTCAAATACTTCGGTCGCTCGCGCCAGAATGCCGTGCAGGACGCCATCGCCACCGCCGCCGGCCCGCTGGCGCCGGGCGCGCGCGCGCCCTGGGAGATCCGCCACAGCATCCCCATCGGCAATGAGCGGGGCGAGGTGCACATGGTCCGCGCCATCGACAATCCGCTGGCGCCCTGCCGGGAGATCGTCTTCTCGGTCGTGGACGGCGAAGGCGAGGCGCTGACGCGCGACTGGTTCGCGGCGCAGATCTGCCGCCAGGGCGAGCGCTGGCGCTGGGCCAGCGCGGAGCCCGCCGTGGAACGCTGGGGCGCGCTGCAATAGCGAGCCCTCGCCCCCTCGCCTGAATTCGCATTGCGCGCGAGACTGCAGGCCATCTGAGGGGAAATTCCATATGAAGACCGTCACTGAACGCCGCCTGCGCGCCCGCGCCGTCCTGGAGGGCCAGGCCTGCGTCCATCCGGCCTCCGTGCACGACCCGCTCTCCGCGCGCATCGCCGAGGAGCTGGGCTTCGAGCTGGGGATGTTCGCCGGATCCACCGCCTCGCTCGCCATCCTCGGCGCGCCCGACCACATCCTCATCACCCTCACGGAATTCGCCGAGCAATGCCGCCGCATCACGCGCGCGGGCTCGCTGCCGCTGGCGGTGGATGCGGATCATGGCTACGGCAATGCGCTCAATGTCTGGCGCACGGTCGAGGAGCTGGAGGTGGCCGGCATCGCCGCCATGTCCATCGAGGACACCGAGCTTCCCCGCCCCTACGGCGCAGCCAAGCCGCGGCTGATCTCCATCGAGGAGGGCGTGGGCAAGATGCGCGCGGCGGTGGCCGCCCGCGTCGACCGTTCGCTGTGCATTCTCGCGCGAACCGGCGCGATGAGCATGACCTCGCGGGACGACTGCCTCGCCCGCATCCGCGCCTATAACGACACGGGCACGGACGGCCTCTTCCTCACCGGCGTCACCACGCGCGAGGAGCTGGACGCGGCGGCCGAGGTGGCGAAGCAGCCCCTCATCCTGGGCACGCTCACGCCCGCCATCGCCGATCGCGACTACCTCGCCAGCCGCGGCGTGCGCATCGCGCTGCAAGGCCACGCGCCGAGCCAGGCGGCCGCCCAGGCGATCCATGCGACGCTGAAGGCGCTGCGCGACGGCGTCTCGCCCTCCGCCCTCACCGGCCTGCCGGAGAAGGGCGCGATGGCCCGCTGGACGCGCGAGGAGCCCTACTCCGAGGCGATGAAAGCCTATCTGGACTGATCAGCCGACGACGACGCCGTTGCCGCCCTGCCGCCGCGCCGCGGCCAGGGCGGCATCGGCCCGCTCCAGCAGATCACCCAGGCTCTCCCCCGGCAGGGCCATGCTCAGCCCGATGCTGCAGGTGACGGGCATCGGCCCGGCCGGCGTGGCGAAGGGCTGGGCCTGCACGTTGCGGCACAGCCGCTCGGCCAGCCCCCGCGCCTCGACCAGCCGGATGCCCGGCATGCAGATGCCGAATTCCTCGCCGCCGAGCCGCCCCAGCCCGTCGCTGCGCCGCACGCCACCCGAGAGGACATCGGCGAAGGCCAGCAGCACCGCATCGCCGACGGGCCGGTCCACGGCCTCGTTGATCTGGCGGAAGCCGTCGATGCCGAGATAGGCGAAGCAGAGCTGCCCGGCGGCGTCGCGCGCGAGGTGGCGCTGCACCTCCGCCACCAGCGCGCGCCGGTTGGGCAGGCCGGTCAGCATATCGCGACTGGCTTCCGCGCCGGCCGTGTCGACCCATTCGATGTCGGGCTGGGTCGGGCGCTGGAAGGCGACGAACTGCTCGACCCGGCCATCCGGCCCCAGCAGCGGGGTGATGCGCAGCTCCACCCAATAGGGCGTGCCGTCGCGTCTCTGGTTGATCAGCTTCCATTGCCCGCCCTCTCCCCGCCGCAGGGCCGAGGAAATGGTGCGCAGCGTGATGCGGTCGGTCGTGGAGGCCTGCAGCACGCGCGGGCTGCGGCCCATCACCTCCTCCGGCGCATAGCCCGTCAGCCGGGTGAAGGCGGGATTCACGTAGAGGATGGTCGGGCCCGGCACCGCGAGATCGCCATCGGTCAGGATCACCGCATGCTGAAGGCTGTCCACGATCGCGCGGAAATCCGGCTGGACGGCGGTGCGGTCGGACGAACTGGCGGCACGCCGCAACGCGTCTTCAGGGGGCGGACGATCAGTCATGAGGGCTCAATGCAGGGCGAAGACGGCCATATCGGAGCGCGCGGGTTCCTGCCAGCTCCAATCGGCGGCCGGCCGGGCAAGGCTGTCCGCCAGGAGCGACGCGGCCATGGGCTCGAAATGGGTGCCCGCGCAGGCCTCGACCTCACGCAGCGCCTCGTCGCCGCCGAGCGGGGCGCGATAGGCCCGGCCGGGATCGGTCATGGCGTCGAAGGCATCGGCGACGGCCACCGCCCGCACGACCCAGGGCTGATCCTGCGCGGGCAGCCCCGTCGGGTAGCCGCCACCCGACCAGCGCTCGTGATGGCCGCGGGCGACGGCGGCGATGGCCTCGGGGAAGCCCAGGCGCAGCAGCAGCTTCGCCCCCAGCGCCGAATGGGCGCAGACAACCGCCCGCTGTTCGGGCGTGAGCAGCGCCTGCGACATCAGGAGGTCTCGCGGAACGAAGAGTTTGCCCACGTCATGCAGCAGGCTGCCGAGCAGCGCGGTCTCCGCATCGCCCATCAGCGCCGGCGCCTTGCGCCACATGCCCATGACGATCGCGGCCACGCGGGCGGAATGCAGGGCGCTTTCGGGGTGGTGCCGGCGCAGCCGCGCCATCAGCCGACGCGCCCGCATCTCCAGGGCCAGGCCCACGCGTTGGCCGAAGTCGTCCACCACCAGGCCCCCGAAGGAGCCGAAGCCATCCACCGCCTCCGCCGTATCATGCCCTCGAGGGGCGGGAACGGTCTGGCCCGGGCACTCGCTTGGCATCACCAGTTCCGTCCTCGCCTCAGTATCTCTCAGCAAAACACTAGGCGGCTCTCGTGCGGAAGTGGTGCGGTGACCTGTGCATTCCTGTGGTGCCCCGCCTATGTTGCGCCCAAGGGCCGCGCATTGCCCCTGCGAAGGAGGCCGCAGCCAGTCATGGCCCTGCCGGAAGGATGTCTCGAACGCCGGAAAAGCTTCGATTTGTGGTGAAACGTCGATCAATTGAAGATCGCGTTGAATTCTTCATCCACATACCGACACAAAGAATTCTTGATCTATTCATTCCAATTGAAACCCGACAATTTGTCGACATTCAGTAATCATCAGCTTTTCAGCACTACAACTCACCATCGTTCTTACGTGGCGCAGCACAACCCTGGGTAGTAACTCCTGAGTGTCATCAGGACGAAAAATTCACCCCATGACCGCGCAAGTCGTTCATCGCGATGTTCTCGTCCCTCCCTCGCGCCGCGCCCTTCTGGTCGCCACGGCGGCGGCAGGCCTTCTGCCCGCGGCCATGCCCGCCTCGGCCCAGACCGGCGGCAGCGCCGCCCGGATCGAGTGGGAGCACTTCAAGGCCCGCTTCGTCAGCCGCGAGGGCCGCGTCATCGACAACATGAACGGCCATATCTCGCATTCGGAGGGCCAGGGCTTCGCAATGCTCCTCGCCGTCCGATTCGACGACCAGGACAGCTTCTGCCGCATCTACGACTGGACGCACGCCAACCTCTCGCGCCCCTCCGACAGCCTGCATGCCTGGTGCTTCCGCCCCGGCGAGCCCGGCGGGCGCCCCGGCGACCGCAACAACGCCACCGACGGCGACCTCATGATCGCCTGGGCCCTCACCGAGGCGGCCGACAAATGGGACCAGCCGGTCCTGCGCAGCTTCGCCGCCGCCATCGCGCGCGACATCCTCGCCCTGATGGTCGTGCGGATCGGCGATCGTCCCCACCTGCTCCCCGGCTGCCAGGGTTTCCTCGACGCGACGACGCTGACCACCAATCCCAGCTACTACATCTACCCCGCCTTCCGGGCCCTGCGCGTGGTCGCGCCCTCGCCGGTCTGGGGCCAGCTGGAGGCGACCGGCCTGCGCCTCGCCCGCACCGCGCGCTTCGGCCGCTTCGGCCTCGTCGCCGATTGGGTCGCGCTGGCCCGCAGCGGCGCCGGCCTGCCGGGCATTGCCCCCAACCAGCCCGCGCGCTTCTCCTATGACGCCTGCCGCGTGCCGCTCTACATGGTCTGGGGCGGCTTCGGCTCCGAGCCCATGGTCGAGGCGGCCGCGCGCTTCTGGCACGATCCCTCCCTGCGCGAGATGCCGGCCTGGACCGACCTGCGCACCGGCATGGTCTCCCATTACGCCGCCGATCCCGGCATCGCCGCGATCGCCCGCCTGGCCGCGATCGGTTGCGGGCAGCGCCGCCTCACCCGTGCGACGGACGAGGCCATCCGCCCCGACGCCTATTATGCGAGCGTGCTGCGTCTTCTCGCCCGCGTCGCGATGGGCGACAGCCAGGGCAGCATGGTCATCGCCGCGCGCTGAAGCGGATCGCGCTCCAGCCGCGCCTCATCCCATGCGGCGATCGAGGGCCAGGCGGATCTTTTCCGCCAGCTCCCGCCGCCGGTAGGGCTTCTGCAGAAGCATTTCCTCCGGATCCGGCTGGTCCGCCCCCGCGCCTTCGGCATGGCCTGAGGTGAAGAGCACCGCCAGACGGGGCCGCGTCTCCAGCGCGCGTCGCGCCAGCTCGCGCCCGTTGATGCCGCCCGACAGCACGACATCGGTGAAGAGCAGGTCGATGACGTCCGACCGTCCGAGCTCCGCCATCGCCTCCGCCCCGCCGGCCGTCACCGTGACCCGGTAGCCCAGGTCACGCAGCTGTTGCACCGCATGCGCGCGAACCAGCGGATCGTCCTCGACGAGCAGGATGCTCTCCGCGCCGCCCGCCAGATGCTCCGCCTCCGGCGCATCCACGACCGGCGGACCGGGGGCTTGGGCGCACGGGATGTACAGCCGCACCGAGGTGCCCTGGCCCGGCCGCGAATGGATGATCACATGGCCGTTGGACTGCTTGGCGAAGCCATAGACCATGGAGAGGCCAAGACCGCTTCCCGCGCCGACGACCTTGGTCGTGAAGAAGGGCTCGAAGGCCTGGGCGACCACCTCGGGCGCCATGCCCGTGCCGGTATCCGTCACGGAGACGAGGATGTAGTCGCCCGGCAGCACTTCCTCGGCCACGGCCGCGCCTGCCCCGAGGGTCGCCATCTGGGTCTCGATCGTCAGCCGGCCGCCGGCGGGCATCGCGTCACGGGCGTTGAGGCAGAGGTTCAGCACCGCATTCTCCAGCTGCGGCGCGTCGATCAGCGCGTTCGGCAGGTCGGGTGCGGCCAGGATCGCCAGCTCGATCGCATTGCCCAGGGTCCGGCGCAGCATCCGCACCAGCGTGGCCAGCAGCTGGTTCACATCCACCGGCCGGGGGGCCAGCGTCTGCTGCCGCGAGAAGGCGAGCAGGCGACCGGTCAGCGCCGCCCCGCGCTCGGCGGCGGAGATCACGAACTCGGCCATCGCCCTGAGCGGCCTGTCCTGGAGGCAGTCCATCAGCATCTCGGCATTGCCGAGGATCACGGTGAGAAGGTTGTTGAAGTCGTGGGCGATGCCGCCGGTGAGCTGGCCCACCGCCTCCATGCGCTGCGCCTGGCGCAGCCGCCCCTCCAGCGCCACCCGCTCGGTGATGTCGGAGTTCACGGCAAGCACCCCGCGCGGCGTGCCGTCCGCGTGGCGCAGCAAGGTCCAGTTGACGTCGACGACGAGCCCCACGCCGTCCTTGCGCCGAAGCTGGAACTGGCCTTCCCAATAACCGTCCCGCAGCAGCAGCTCCATCGCCGCCGTGAAGGCCTCCGGCTCGAAGTGGAGGCGCTCCAGCACGGATTGGCCCAGCATCTCATCCCGCGTCCAGCCGTAGAGCCGTTCGGCGCTGCGGTTCCAGTATTCGACGCGATGGTCAAGGTCGCGCACCAGGATGGCGTCGCGGGCCTGGTCCAGCATCTGCGCCTGCTGCCGCAGCTGCTCCTGGTCGCGCCGCCGCTCGGTCACGTCGCGCTCCACGGCGACCCAATGGGTGAACCATCCCGTCGCATCGGCGATCGGGGTGATGTCCATCTCAAGCCAGAACTCGCGGCCATCCTTGGCGTAGTTCAGCACCTCGACGCGCAGGGGCTGCCACGCCTCCAGCGCCGCCGCCACCCGATCCAGTTCCTTGCGGTCGGAGTTGGGCCCCTGAAGGATGCGCGGCGTCCGGCCGATCACCTCCTCGGCGCTATAGCCCGTCAGCCGCTCGAAGCCGGGGTTCACGAAGACGATGCGCGGACCCTCTCCGCGCACCGGCTCGGCCTCGGTGATCATGATGATGTCGTTGAGGTTCGCGACCGCCGCCTCCAGCATGCGCAGGCGCTCCTCGCGGCGATACTCGGCGGTCACGTCACGGAACCAGACGGTGATGCCGTCGCGCGAGGGGAAGGCGGCGATGTTGAACCAGCTGTCAAAGGCCGGGTAATAATAGTGAAAGCGCTCCGTCTCGCGCGTCGCGGCGACGCGCTGGTAGCGCTCCTGAACCTCGCCGTCCCGAAGGTCGGGCCTGATGTCCCAGATCACGCGGCCGATCATGCCCGTCGCCGTTTCGTGGAGGAGGCTTGCGGCGGTCGCGTTCACGCGGGTGAAGCGCCAGTCCCGATCGAGCGTGTAGAAGCCGTCGGCGATGCTCTCGAACGTCGCATGAAGGTCGGCAGCGAGTTCGCGCGCGGCATTCTCCGCCGCGAAGCGCTCGGTGAGGTCCCAGACGGCGACGAGCCCGGCCCTGCGGCCCCGATGCACGATGACCTGCGCGCGGACCTGCACGATGCGGATTTCACCGGACCGCGTCCGGTGGCGCCAGGGGCCGGAATCGGCGACGCCCTCGCGCCGGCCGGTCATGACCGCGGCCGCGACCTCACGCTCCTCCTCGGGGAGGATATCGAGGACGGTCATGCCCAGGAATTCCTCGCGCGACCAGCCGTATTCGGCGATGGCGGCCTGGTTGACCTCCAGGAAGGCGAAGGTGTCCCTGTCATAGACCCACATCGGGGCCGGATGCTGCTCGAAGAAGTGGCGGAAGGAGGCCTCGCTCTCCGCCAGGGTGGCGTCGACCTCCGCCCTGGAGCCCTCCGTCCCGGCCGTGCCCTTCAGCAGCCGCTCGCGCGACGCCGAATGCCGAATCTCGCGCTGGCAGGCCGCGAGCTCGCGCCGCAATTCGAGCTCGTCGACGACGATCATCGCGAGGTCGGCCAGGGTCTGGCCTTCCTCCGGGCTGAGCGCGGCGCGGGGCACGGTATCCAGCACGCAGAGCGTGCCGATCGCATGGCCATCCGGCGTCAGGAGGGGCACGCCTGCATAGAAGCGCGCATGCGGTGCGCCGAGCACGAAGGGGTTCGCCGCGAAGCGCGGATCGTGGATCGCGTCGGACACGCAGCAGGGCTCGCCCGACGAGATCGTCATGTCGCAGAAGGCGGAATCCCGCGGCACCTGCGCGAGGTCGAGGCCGATCCGCGCCTTGAACCATTGCCGCTCCTCGTCGAGGAAGGAGACCAGCGCCATGGGCGCGCGGAAAAACCGGGCGGCCAGCCGCGCGACCCGGTCATAGGCGGGCTCGGGCAAGGTATCGAGCACGGCATAGCGCCGCAGCGCCGCCAGCCGGGCGCTTTCCTGGGACAGAGGGTCAGCGCCGCTCTTCAAGGAGCGGTTCTCGCGCGCGTCCGCCGCAGCAGGCTGCTCCTGTGCCGCATGAATTCCATGAAAAACAACCTATCCGCGGGCCTCACGGCCTCCAAGTTAATATCTGGGGATTTTTCTTCTCTGACATTCAGAAATTTAAAATAACAAGTGAAAAAATAAGATAATTACATAACCTAACATTTGATATCAGAAATCAACCCGGCGTCCATCGACTTCGTGTTCGCGAAGTTACTGGCAGAACGAAGCTCACGGCATCGAGAAATATTGACGATATTTGATGCGGTCCGCATCCACCCCGAAACATGCCATCGAAAGCACGGCGGGCTCAACCAGAGCGCGCCGCATGCGTCGCGACGGCCCCGGTCAGGGCATAGCCTGGCTGAGCCGCCCACCCTGCCGCAGCGGGGCCACGCGGATCGCGAGGCCCGTCGCGTCGTCGGTCTCGACGAAGAGGCCGCAGAGCGTCGCCTCGCCATCGGCCGGGGCCAGACGTTCGCCCGGCATCTTGCGCCAGAAGCGCAAGGCCGCGCCGCCCTTCTGCATGCCGATGATGCTGTCGAAGTCGCCGCACATGCCGGCATCGGTCTGGAAGGCGGTGCCGCCGGGCAGGATCTGATGATCGGCCGTGGGCACATGGGTGTGCGTGCCGATGACCAGGCTGGCCATGCCGTCGAAGGAATGGCCGAAGGCCTGCTTCTCGCTGGTCGCCTCGCAATGCACGTCGAGGATCGTGGCCTGGACGCTGCGGCCCAGCGGATGTCTGGCGAGTTCGGCCTGGATCGCGCGGAAGGGGTCGTCCAGCGGATCCATGTAGAGCCGGCCCATGGCGTTCACCACCAGGGCCCGGCGGTTCCCCGGCACCTCGACGACGACAGCCCCGTGCCCCGGCGTGCCGGGCGGAAAATTGATCGGGCGGATGACGCGCCGCTCCTCCTCCATATAGGGGATGATCTCGCGCCGGTCCCAGGTGTGGTTGCCCAAAGTGATGACATCCGCGCCGGCGGCCAGGAAGGCGCGCGCCATGTCGGGCGAGAGGCCGAAGCCATGGCTGGCATTCTCGCCATTCACCACCACGAGATCGAGCGCGAGCTCCTGGCGCAGGCCGGGCACGCGCTCGACAAAGGCGTCGCGGCCCGAGCGGCCGACGATGTCCCCGAGAAAGAGAATCCTCACGGGCGGATCACCCCGTATTCCGTGGCGATGGCGTGGAGCGGGACGTCATGGGGGCCGGTGGGCACTTCGGAAATCTCCTGCGCGGCATAGGCGACGCCGATCGCGGTGGCATGGGGAAGCTGGGCGAGCGTGCGGTCGTAATAGCCGCCGCCATAGCCCAGACGGGCGCCGCGCCGGTCGAAGGCGAGCAGCGGGACGATAAGCCATTCGGGCAATACGGGCTCGCCCTCGGCCGGATGCTGCGTGCCGAAGACGCCCGCCGCCATCGCGGTCCCCGGGGTCCAGGGACGGAAGACGAGCGGCTGGCCGCGGGGCGTGGTGACGGGCAGCGCGATGCGGTGGCCGCGCGCATGCAGCGCCTCGAGCAGCGGGCGCGTGTCGATCTCCTCGCCCATCGGCCAGAATCCGCCGATGAGCGCCCCGGCCATGGGCGGCGCCTCGCGCAGGATCACCTCGCGCAGCGCCTCGCCGGCGCCGGGCGCGGCGATACGCGCGGCAAAGGCCACGGCGCGCAAATCCGCCTTGCGGCTCTCGAGAGAGGGGGTTGTCGGCATGGGGCGGGGTGATACGCCCAAACGCGCCCGGCTGGCGAGCCGGCGTCACGCGAGGCGGTCAGAAAGGCCCCGCGGCGCGGTCAGGAAAAGAAGCGCGAAGCCACCCTGGCCGTTGGCACATGCATCCTCCCAAGGCCTGCCATAAGCAGGTGGGCACCAGGTAGCTGGACCAAGATCCAACCAGCGCCAGTTCCCGGGAGATGCGTATTGGCCCTGGGGATGTCTTGCCGGACGCACCGGGCAGCCTCGCCCCCTACAGGTAGGGCTTTGGCGCCCTCAGCACAAGGAAGGCGCGCCCCGATCAGGGCTTCTCGATCATGCCGGTGATGTTCTCGATGCGCTCGGCGATGCGCGCGAGGCGGTCCGCCAGCTGCGGATCGGGCTCCGGCGGCACGGGAAGCAGGCTGGCGGCGGGCGGGGGCGGCGGGCTGGCCACCGCGCCGTGGCTGCGCAGGCGCGCGAGGTCGAGGCGAAGATCCGTCGCCTCGTCGGCGAAGAGCAGCGCGACGTGCAGCAGCATGCGCGCCTCGGAGAACTGCCCGCCCATGGATCGGATGACCCGCACCTTCTCCTCGATCTGCGCGACGAGGTCGGTGACGTGCTCTTCCTCGCCATCCTTGCAGCCGATGGTGTGGTTGTAGCCGTTTACCCGTACGTTGACCTGGCCCATCGGCGTCCTCCCTGCGTTCAATGATCCGCGCCGGCGTCGTCGCCGAGAAGGAGGCGCAACCGGCCCAGCGCCTCGTCCAGCCGCAGGGTCAGCCGCTCCACCTCCGCCCGCGGGACCATGTCGGCGTGCTCCGCCGCTTCGGCCGGCGGCTCCATGCCGGCGAGCAGCCGCGCTGCCTCCTGGTCCACGAGAAGGCGTACCGCGTCCTGCTCCATGCGCTGCAGCATGGCCTCTTCCTCGGCGGCGAAACGCGCCTCGAGGGCCTCGGCCAGGCGTTCCAGCGCGGTTTCCAGCCGCTCGGCGGCCAGGAGTGTGATGTCGTTCGAGCTCAAATGCGACTCCTGCCGGCACGCTGGACGGGGCGGCGCGGCGCATGGGAAAGCGTTGACATGCAGGACTGCCAGGGTCAACCGCGCGTCGTCATCGTGCACGGCGCGGAAGAAGCGGGCTTCGTGCTGGCCCTGGCCAGGGGCCGTCCCGTGGCGCTGCTCTCGGCGCGGGGTGCGGCGGGCTATCTCGGCATCGCCGGCTTCCGCGCGATTCTGGACGCGCATGGCGCGCTGCCGCTCGGAATCCTGGACGCGGCCGATGCGCCGGGCCACGCGCTGGCGGCGCTGAAGGCGGGATTCACGACGGTGGTGCTGTCCCCGGAGGTGGCGGCCTTCCCCGGTCTGGAAAGGATCGCGGCCGGGATGGGTGCTCGGCTGCTCAAGGCCGCGCCGCCGGCGCTCGACCTGTCGCGGGTCGCGCTGAACAAGCCGCAGGGGCGGCGCTATCTGGCCCGGTGGCTCGGCGTACCGGAGACGGAATAGCCGGGCGGTCCGCGACCCTCGCCCGCCTATCGCGTTGATCGCACGGAGAGTTTCCAAACTCCGGCGGAAGTGGCCTAATCGACGCCACGAACGCCGCACATCGAAAGGAATCCCGATGAAGCTGACGCGCAAGGTGAAGGACATCCTCGCCTGGTATGAGAGCGACAACCCCGGCACCAAGACGAACCTCGCCCGCATCCTCATGACCGGGCGGCTCGGAGGCACCGGGCGCATGGTGATCCTGCCCGTCGATCAGGGCTTCGAGCACGGCCCCGCCCGCAGCTTCGCCCCCAACCCCGACGCCTATGATCCGCACTACCATTTCCAGCTCGCCATCGACGCGGGGCTGAACGCCTATGCCGCGCCGCTCGGCCCGATCGAGGCGGGTGCCGCCACCTTCGCCGGCTGCATCCCGACCATCCTGAAGGTGAACTCCTCCAACAGCCTGGCGACGACCAAGGACCAGGCGGTGACGGCCTCGGTGGCGGATGCGCTGCGCCTGGGCTGCTCGGCCATCGGCTTCACCATCTATCCCGGCAGCGAATACCAGTTCGAGATGATCGAGGAGCTGCGCGAGCTTGCCGAGGAGGCCAAGTCGGTCGGCCTCGCGGTGGTGGTGTGGTCCTATCCGCGCGGGCCGATGCTGGACAAGGTCGGCGAGACGGCGCTCGACATCGCGGCCTATGCCGCGCACATGGCGGCGCTCACGGGCGCGCATATCATCAAGGTGAAGCCGCCTACGGATGCGATCTTCCTGGAGGCGGCGAAGAAGACCTATGCCTCCTATCCGGTGGACGTGAAGGACCCGGCGGCGCGCATCGCGCATATCGTGAAGGCCTGCTTCAACGGGCGGCGGCTGGTGGTCTTTTCGGGCGGCGAGGCCAAGGGTGCCGACGCGCTGCTGGACGAGGTGCGCGCCATCCGTGCCGGCGGCGGCAACGGCTCGATCGTGGGGCGCAACGCCTTCCAGCGGCCCAAGGCCGAGGCGCTGAAGCTGCTCAGCGACATCATCGATATCTACAAGACCGAAGCCTGACGCGCCGCGCGACGTTTCGCCTCCTTCCGAAACGTCGCGCGCGCACAACCATTTAGGCCTGGGGCATGACCTCCGCAGATCTTCCCCAGGCCGCCGCGATCGGCCTCGTCTTCCTCCTGGCCGGCGGGGTGAAGGGCCTCATCGGCCTCGGCCTGCCGACCATCGCCATGGCGCTGCTGACCCTCCTGCTGAGCCCGGCCCAGGCCGCGGCGCTGCTCCTGCTGCCCTCCATCGTCACCAATATCGTGCAAATGGCGCCCGCCTCCGCCTCCTGGGCGCTGACGCGGCGTTTCGCGCCGATGCTGCTCGGCCTCTTCGCCGGCATTCTCCTGGGCGGCTGGCTCTGGGGCGGCTTCGGCGGGACCTATGGCGCGGTGGTGCTGGGCATCGTTCTGGCGATCTACGGCGTCGTGGGCCTGGCCGCCTGGCGGCCGCGCCTGCCGGAGGGCTGGGGCCTGGCCATCGGCCTCGCGACCGGCGGGCTGACCTCGGCCACAGGGGTCTTCGTCATCCCCGCCGTGCCCTGGCTGCAGTCGCGCGGGCTGGGCAAGGACGAGCTGGTCCGCGCGCTGGGCGTCACCTTCACGGTCGCGACGCTGGGGCTCGGCCTGCTGCTCGGCGGGAGTGGCGAGCTGCACTGGGGCCTGCTCGGCCAGTCGCTGCTGGCGCTGGCGCCGGCGCTGATCGGCCAGTCCATCGGCACGCGGCTGCGGGGCGCGATGTCGGAGGCGGCGTTCCGCCAGGTGTTCTTCGCCTCGCTGGTGCTGCTGGGGGCGGCGATCGCGCTGAAGGGCTGATGCATCCAAAGGCGTCGCTCGCGCGTCCTGTCCCCATGATGCTCCGCGCGATGATCTGGCTGGCCTGCTGCGTTCCGATCCTGGGCGGCCTCGCGGGCTGCCTGACGGGAACGGGCTTCCTCGGCGGGCATGGGCCGCCGGCCGCCGACAGCCATATGCGCTACCTTTCCGGGCTGCTGCTGGGCATGGGACTGGCCCTGGCCTGGGCCGCCTTCGAGCTGGAACGCCGCGCCTGGGTCTTCGATCTGCTCGCGCCCATCATCGTGCTGGGCGGCCTCGCGCGCCTGCTGGGGCTGGGCCTCGCCGGAATTCCGCCGCTGCCGCATCTGCTCGCGCTGGTCATGGAGCTCGCCGTGACGCCGGCGCTCTGGCTCTGGGTCCGGAGAGCGCGCGGTTGATCCCGCTTCCCAAACACCCCTCGGCGGGCGATGAAAGGCGATGGATGACCGTTGCCGCCTCTACCTCGTCACCCCACCCGTGCTTCCCACGGGCTTTGCGGACCTGCTCGCCGCCGCGCTCGACTCGGGCGACGTGGCCTGCCTCCAGCTGCGCCTGAAGGACGCGCCGGAGGACGAGATCAGGCGCGCCGTCGAGACGCTGATGCCCATCGCCCAGGCGCGCGAGGTGGCCTTCATCCTCAATGACGACGCGAAGCTCGCCGCCGCCACCGGCTGCGACGGCGCCCATCTCGGCCAGACCGACGGCGACCATGCCGGCGCGCGCAAGCTGCTGAAGGGCAAGATCCTGGGCATCACCTGCCATGCCTCGCGCCACCTCGCGATGGAGGCGGGCGAGCTCGATGCCGATTACGTGGCCTTCGGCGCCTTCTTCCCGACCTCGACCAAGGAAACCCAGCACCAGGCCGATCCCGAGATCCTGGAATGGTGGAGCGAGATGATGGAGGTTCCCTCGGTCGCGATCGGCGGCATCAACGCGGCCAATTGCGGGCCGCTGGTGCGGGCGGGCGCGGATTTCCTCGCCGTGGTCGGCGCGGTGTGGAGCCATCCCGAAGGCCCGGCCGCCGGCGTGCGCGCCATGAACGCGGCCATCGTGGAGGCCCGGCGCGGAATCGAACGTGGAGCTTGAATTCGCGACGGCCGACGTCTTCACCGAACGCCGCTTCGCCGGCAATCCTCTGGGCCTGGTCTTCGGCGCCGAGGCGCTGGACACGGAGGTCCTGCAGGCCGTCGCCCGCGAGCTCGGCCTGCCCGAGACCGTCTTCGTCCTGCCCGCCGAGGCGCAAGGCGCCGATATCCGCCTGCGCATCTTCACCCCCGCCGTCGAGCTGCCCTTCGCCGGGCATCCCAGCGTCGGCGCGGCGGTGATGCTGGCGCGCCGGATGGACCATGCCGGCGAGACGCTGGTGCTGGAGGAGGCGGCCGGCCTCGTCCCCGCCCGCCTCACCCGCGACAGCACGGGCCTGCCCGTCGCCGCCGAGATCGAGGCCCCCCTGCCGCTGGCGATCGGCGCGACGCTGGACCGCGCCGCCATCGCCGCCTGCGTCGCCCTGCCGGAGGCGGCCATCCACATGAACGGCCATCCACCGCTTCTGGCCGGCTGCGGCGCGGCTTTCGCCATCGCGGAAGTCGAGGATGCGGAGCTGCTGGCCGCCGCCATGCCCGACCTCGCGGCCATGGCGCGCTACCTGCCCGGCCTGCCGACGCCGCCGGTGGGGCTGCTGCTGCACACGCCGCTGGGCATCGGGCGGCGGCGCGTGCGCATGTTCGCCCCCCTCAGCGGCATCGTGGAGGATCCGGCGACGGGGGCGGCCAATATCGCGCTGGCCGGGCTGCTGCTGCATCTGGCCGGCGGCAGCGCGCTGCTGCTGGACGTCGAACAGGGCATCGAGATGGGCCGGCCAAGCCAACTCCATCTCGCCGCCCGGCGCGAGGCCGATGGCGCGATCCGCGTGCGCGTCGGCGGCGGCGTGGTCGCCGTCTCGCGCGGGCACATCACCCTTTGATGGGCGCGCGCCCGGTGGAGGAACTGGACGTCCACCGCGCGCTGCACCGCCCCGGTGTCCTGCTGGATATCGGCGCGCATGACGGGCTGCTGACCCTGCCCTTCGCCCGCCTGCCCGATTCGCGCGTGCATGCCTTCGAGCCCCTGCCCGCGGCCATGGCCCGGCTGCGCACGAATCTGGCCCAGGAGTTCGGCGCCATCCCCCCGCATGTGACGCTCCATGCCGAGGCGCTGGGCGCCGCGCCCGGCGAGGCCGTGCTCACCTGGCCCGTGCTGGACGGCGTGCCGCAGGAGCAATGGGCCAGCATCGCCAAGGATTATGCGGAGCACGCCAGCGTCGGCACCGATTCGCGGCGCGTGAGGGTCGTCACGCTCGACAGCCTGGATCTTCGTGACGTCACCGCCATCAAGCTCGACGCCGAGGGCGCGGAGCAGGAGGTGCTGGAGGGCGCGCGCGCCACCCTCACCCACTCGCGCCCGCTGCTCAGCGTCGAGATCGAGGAGCGCCACCGGCCGGGCAGCACGCGCAAAGTCCCGAAATTGCTGGCGGAGCTTGGGTTTTCGGGTTGGTTCTGGCATGCGGGCTGGCAGCCTCTGGCGGCCTTCGATGCCGCGACGATGCAGGTCGCGAGCGCGGATCCCGCCGTCTTCGGGGGCTCCGATCCCTATATTTTCAGCTTCTTCTTCTTCCCCGAGGAGCTCGCCGAGCCCTGGCTGGAGCGCCTTCGCACCGTCGCATGACAGCAATCTTTCACGGCCGGCTTGCCGAGCGGCCGGCACATGGCTAAGAACCCGCCAACACCGGAGTGTAGCTCAGCCTGGTAGAGCACTGTGTTCGGGACGCAGGGGCCGGAGGTTCGAATCCTCTCACTCCGACCATCTTTTCAGGTGGTTATCTCGCGGTAGTACAGTGCTCGAATGGCAGGATTGCCATGATGCACTCTCGTTCCCCATCCGTTCACGCGCCACCTCCCGCCTACGCCTTGAAGACGTAGCGCCGCGACAACCCGAAGTTCAGGAACATCCCCGCGACCGAGCCCGCGGCCACGCCGATCACCGGATGGGCGGCCACGATCTCCGTCCCCGCGACCAGCGCGGCATAGGTTCCGTAATTCGCCACGAAGCCCACCAGGTTCAGCAGCACGAAACGGCCCCATTGCGCCGCCACCGCCCCCTCGCGCGGCGCCGTGCGGAAGGTCCAGGCGCGGTTGAGCGCGAAGGTCGTGCTGGCGGCCGCGAGATAGGACAGCACACGGCCCGCATAGGGGCCGAGCCCCAGCCAGAGCATCGCCGTGAGCACGCCCGCATCCACCAGAAAGCCGGCGACACCGACCACGCCGAAGCGCAGAAACTGCAGAATCGTTTTTTGCATGACCGCGCTTTTCTCCAGCCGCGATGGCGCAATTGCGGCCGGGCAACCCCGGCAGCCGCGCCCTCGCAGAATTCGTCCCGGCCAAAGCCGATTCTGTGGAGACATGCGCCGATCTCTTGTTAGGATTCGGCCATCGATCCTCGGGAGACTTCCGGACAATGATCCAAAGACGTCACGTCCTCTCGGGCGCCGGCGCGCTCGGCGCAGCCGCGCTGGCCGGCCCCTCGCTGGCCCAGCCCGCCAATGCGAGGGTGGTGCGGCATATTCCGCACGCGAACCTCTCGACCATCGACCCCTTCTGGTCCTCGGCCTTCATCGTCCGCAACTACGGCTATCTCGTCTATGATCAGCTCTACGGGCTGGACAACGACTTCAAGCCGCAGCCGCAGATGGTCGCCGGCCACACGGTCGAGAATGACGGGCTTCTGTGGAAGTTCACGCTGCGCCCCAACCTGCGCTTCCACGACAACGAGCCGGTGCGCGGGCGCGACGTGGTTGCCTCCATCCGCCGCTGGGCGCGGCGCGACGCCTTCGGCCAGCGCCTGCTGACGCAGACCGTGGAGATGCGCGCGCCCTCGGACACCACCTTCGAGATCCAGCTCAACAAGCCCTTCCCCAAGATGATCGACGCCTTCGCGAAGATCACGACGCCCTGCCTCTTCGTCATGCCCGAGCGGGTCGCGCAGACCGATCCCTTCCAGCAGATCACTGACGTCGTCGGCAGCGGGCCCTATCGCTTCGTGCGCAACGAGTGGAACCCGGGCAGCAAGGCCGTCTTCGAGAAATTCGCCGGCTACGTGCCGCTACCCAACGGCACGGCGCAGCAGACGGCGGGCCCGAAGGTCGCGCATTTCGAGCGCGTCGAGTGGCAGATCATCTCCGACTTCTCGACCGCCGCCGCCGCCCTGCAATCGGGCGAGACCGACTGGTGGGAACAGCCCACGGGCGACTTCCTCCCGATGCTCGGCCGCAACCGCAACCTCAAGGTGGAGGTGGCGGACGTGCTCGGCCTCATCGGCATCATGCGGCCGAACCACCTGACCGAGCCCTTCGACAACCCCGCCGTGCGCCGCGCCGTCATCACGGCGGTCAACCAGATGGACTGCATGACGCCGGTGATCGGCAATCCGGAGCTGATCCGCGACAAGGTGGGCTTCTTCGCGCCGGCCTCGCCTCTGGCCTCCGATGTCGGGCTGGATCGCTACAAGCAATCGATCGCCCAGGCGCGCGCGGAGCTCCAGGCAGCCGGTGCCATGGGCAAGAAGCTCGTGCTGATGAACGCGACCGACCTCGCCTCCATCAATGCCTGCACGCTGGTGATGGCCGACCTCCTCACCCGGATCGGCTTCAACGTGGACCTGGCCTCGACCGACTGGGGCACGGTTTTGCAGCGCCGCGCCACGCGCAATCCGCTGGAGCAGGGCGGGTGGTCGGCCTTCTGCACCTTTTGGTCCGCCTTCGACCATTGGACGCCGGCCGGCCACAACGCCATCCGCGGCAACGGCAACGAGGCCTGGCCGGGCTGGCCGTCCATCCCCGAGCTGGAGGCCAAGCGCGACGAGTGGTTCGACGCGCCCAATCTCGCAGCCGAGCAGGCGGCGACGCGCGACATGCAGCGCATCGCCTTCGACACGGTGCCCTACATGCCCATCGGCCAGTATTTCCAGCCGACGGCCTATCGCGCCAATATCAGCGGCGTGCTGCGCGGGCCGCCGCAGTTCCACAATATCCGACGGGGCTGAGGGTGGCGGGGGGCGCCTGGACGGCGGGCAGAATGGCCGCCCGGCGCAACCTGCCCCTGGCGGTCCGAGTTGGGATGACGCATCGGCCGGGACAGTTCCCGGCCGGGCAGGCATGATGCCCGGAAGCGCCGGCCAGCGGGCGCCACATCTTTTTGCTTCTGCCGCATGCGACGTCCAGAGAGATCATTACCCCACTTTGCCGCTGAGGCTTGGGCCTGGAGCGCGAATCAGAGCTGGGTCAGCACAGCCGTCCCCGGCGCACCGGCGCCGGGCGTCGAGGACATCATTGCGGAATTTATAACTTATTGTTTTAAGGGAGTGATTCGTGCCTCGAGTAATCCCGTTTTCCGCGCCCGGGCTCTAGCTCTTCACTTCGCTTTTGCGAGAATTACGATGACGAAGCTCGACGGTCCGCCCGCCCCAGAATGTCCGTCCCGGCCATTTTCATGCGGCCATGTCGCCCCGTCGAGGAAGGAGGCATCGCCTTGAGCGAATCCCCGGCCCCCGAGGCCGACCTCAGGGCGGCGCGCGTGCTGGTCGTCGATGATGAGCGCGCGATCGTCGAATCCCTGACCCTTTACCTCCAACGGCTCGGCATCGAGGCCGAGGGCGCCGCCGGTGTGGCCGAGGCGCAAGCCCGGATCGCGCAGGACCCGTCGATCTGCGTCGTCGTTTCGGACATCTCGATGCCCGACCGGACGGGGCTCGATCTCGCTGGGGCGATGCTCGCCCAGACCGACGAGCTGCGCGCGATCGAGATCATCCTGATCACCGGCTTCGCCGACACCGAAATCGCCATCGCCGCCATGCGCGCCCAGGCCTTCGACCTCGTGAAGAAGCCCTTCCGCTTCGCCGAGATCGCCGCGGTGGTGCAGCGCGCGGCGGGATCGGCCCTGGCCCGGCGCGCCCGGGCGACCCGGGATGCGGAGATCCATAATCGCACCCGTGTTGCGGATGAGGAACGGCAGGGCCTGTTGAAGCGCCTCGTCGAATCCGAGCATGGGCTCCAGCACACCCGCACCGCGCTCGAACACAGCGAGCGCGCCCGCTACAACCTTCTGACCATCGTCTCGCACGAACTGCGCTCGCCGCTCATCCCGATCATCGGATTTGCCGAGGTGATCGCCACCTCCCCCGGCCTCCCGGTTGAGGAGCTGAAGGAATACGCCAACCTCATCCGCGCATCGGGCCACAGCCTGCTGAAGCTCGTCGACGTGGCGCTCGACGTCGTGGCCCTGCAGGACCGCCAGGGGCTGGGACCGCTCTCGGAGGACCGCGCCGCCGCCATCGCCCAGCGGGTCGCCTCGATGCTCAAGGACTCCGCGAGCGACCGGCGGATCACCATCCGCCCCGACGGCCCGGGCGAGGTCCGCGTCCGGGGGGACGTCGCACGGATCGAGCGCGCGCTCTTCCAGCTCGTCGACAATGCGGTGAAGGCCTCGCCGAGCGGCGCCACGGTGAGCATCGGCTGGGAAGCCCGCGCGCCCGAATGGACGCTGTTCACGGTGCGCGACGAGGGGCCGGGCATCTCGCCCGAGGTCCTCGCGCAGCTGGGCATTCCCTTCCTGCAGAAGGACATGTCGCACAGCCGGGACTGGCCCGGCGCGGGCCTCGGCCTGGCGCTGGCATGGCGGGTGGCGGAGGCCCATGGGGGAGAGCTCTCGCTGGCGACGCGGCCGGAAGGCGGGTGCGAGGCCCGCCTGCGGGTTCCGGCCTCCGGCAAGGCCTGACGCGCCTCAGTCGGCGGTGATGCCCAGGCGCGGGATCAGCGGCGCCCAGCGCCGGTTGTCCTCGTCCAGCGCCGCGGTCAGGGCCGCGCTGCCGAGGAATTCCGGATCGAAGCCGCGCTCCATCAGCACGGTCTGGAAGGTCCGATCCTCCATGGCCTTGCGCGCGGCCTCCTCCAACCGCGCGACGACCGGCGTGGGCGTGCGGGCCGGCGCGGCCATGGTGTACCAGAGCTCCGCCGCATAGCCGGGCAGCGCCTCGGCGATCGCGGGCAGGTCCGGCCAGGCGCGGGCGCGTTGGCCCGCGGTATTCGCCAAGGCGCGGATCTTGCCGTCGCGGATCAACGACTCAACCGCGCTGACCGAGGCGAACATGACCTCCACCTCGCCCGCGACGAGCGCCGTGACGGAAGGCGCGGTGCCGCGATAGGGGATGTGGGTGATCCGGGTGCCGGCCAGCTCGTCGAAGAGCGCGGCGGCCAGGTGCTGCGAGGTGCCGGCGCCCGGCGTGCCGTGGTTGAACTTTCCCGGATTGGCGCGGGCGAGCGCGATGAACTCCTGGAGATTCCGCGCGGGCAGCGAGGGGTTCACCACCAGCAGCATCGGCGTGCTGGCGAAGCGGGCGACGTGCACGAAGTCGGCCCGCCAGTCGAAGCCCGGATTGCGGAACAGCACGTTGCTGATGGCGATGCCGTTGCCGGTGAAGAGCAGGTTGTAGCCGTCGGCCGGGGAGAGGGCGATGTTCTGCGTGCCGATATTGCCGCCGGCGCCGCCGCGGTTCTCGACCACGACGGACTGGCCAAGCTGCTCGCTGAGCGCGCGGGCGACGAGGCGGCCGAGATTGTCGGTGCCGCCGCCCGGCGTATAGGGCACGACCATGCGAATGGCGTGGTCGGGATAAGGCGTCTGGGCGCGCAGCGCGGTGGGAATGGCGGCCAATCCGGCAGCGAGCGGAAGCAGCGCCCGGCGGGCGAGCGGAAGGGTTGCGGCAGGCCGCATTGGAACATTCTCCTCGGGGTTCCGGCCTTGATGGCCGGAGCTTTCAGTGATTCAGGCGATGATTCCGCGCCGGGGAGCGGTGGCGAGCACACCCGCCTCCTCCAGCGCGGCAATGTCTTCCGGCGTGAGCCCCGCCTCGGTCAGGACGGCGCGGTTGTCCTGGCCCAGCGTGTGGCAGTTGCCGCGAATGGCGAGCGGACGGCTCGAGAGGCGGAAGGGAATGCCCTTCGCCGGCTTGCCATCCGGGCTGCGCAGCACCGCGGTGCCCCTGGCGAAATCCTCGGCGGCGGCGAGCGCTTTGCCGTCGCGCGCGGGGGCGCTGCCGCCGGGCCATTCGGCACGCCAGCCGGCGCCATCGGCGACGACCCGGTCCGCGGGCTCCAGCGGATCGGCATTGCCCAGGCGCGGCGAGGGATTTCCGGCGGCCGCGGCGACCAGCTCCTCGCCGATCAGGAAGATGGTGAGCTCGCGCTGGGAGAGGTCCAGATGCGCCCCCTCCCCGGTCCGGTCGCGCTCCAGCAGGGCCGCGATGATCGCGCCGGAGGCGAAGAGGCAGACCACCTGATCGGGGTAGTTCACGTCGCGCCCGGTGATAACGGGCGCCTCGCCCGAGCCGGTGAGCGCCGCCATGCCGCCCGTGGCCTCCAGCGTGGAGCCGAAGGAGACCATGTCGCGATCCGGCCCGTCCTCCCCCTGGCTGGAGATGCTGGCGATGACCAGGCGCGGGAAACGCTGGCGCAGCGTGGCGGCGTCGAGCCCCCATTGGGCCAGCACGCCGCGCCGATAGTTCTCCACCAGCACGTCGGCGGTCTCGAGCAGGCGCAGCAGCGCCGCCTTGCCGCGCGGATCCTTGAGGTCGAGACAGACCGAGCGCTTGCCGCGATTGGTGAAGCCGAACCAGGGCGATTGGTTCCACCAGTCGGTGCCGTCCTGCGCGCCGTCCCAGTTGCGGAAGGGATCGACGGCGCCGGGGCCCTCCAGCTTCATCACCTCGGCGCCGAGATCGCAAAGCAAGGCGGAGGAAGCCGCACCGGCCGTCAGCCAGCCGAGATCCACGATGCGGATTCCGGAGAGGGGCAGATCACGCGGCATCGGTCATCTCCGGGGTCACGCGGCGGCCGTTCCAGCCGATGGGGAGCACGGGCATGCCGTCCGCGCCGAGGAAGCCGCGCGCACGGTTCTGTGCGTCGGCGAGGAGCTCGGCGGGCCATTTCACCGGCCCGACCGGGACACGTCGGGATTGCGCCGCGGCCGTCACCTCGGCGCGCGTGCGCGCCAGGAACCAAGGACCGAGGATGGCGAGAAACTCCACGCGATGCTGGCGGCGGCCGGCGGCGGTGCTGAAGCGCTCTTCTTCCAGGCGCGCGTCGCCCACGACAGCGCGCAGGCCGGGCCAATCCTTCTCCTGGTAGACGAGCGCGACATGCCCGTCCTTGACCGGCACGGTGTACCAATCGGCGCGGGCGCCGCCGCGCACGGGCGAGCTGCCGAGGACGAGCACGCCAGCCGCGACCTTCCAGTTCAGCCAGGTCGCAACATCGATCAGCGAGACGTCGACGACCTCCTCCCCTCCGGCCCGCAGCGCGGCCAGGATGCCGGTGCAGGCGGCCAGTCCCGCCGCATAGGCGGGCTGGTGGCCGGCGAGGCGCGCGGGCGGACCCTCGGCTTCGCCGACAATGCCGAGCAGACCGGACAGGGCCAGCAGGCCGAGCTCGCTCATCGGCGGATCCTCGCCGGGGCCGAAGACGGAGATGCGCGCGCGGATCGGCACGCCGGCCGCATGCGCCGAGAGGGCCGCGTCGTCGCCAATCGCCACGTCGAAGCGCCCCGTCGCCGGGCCGGATTGCTTGCCGAGGTTCAGGAAGCGGTCCAGCGCCGAGCCGCCGGCCGGCAGGAGCGGGGCGGCCTGGGCCAGCGGCTCGCCGCCCTCGGGTAAGGGCCGCACGACCTCGGCGCCGTAGGAGGCGCAGAGCCGCGCCGCCATCGAGGCGGCCAGGCCATGCGGGCGCTGGGCGCAGAGCGCGCCCAGATCCAGCACGCGGCGGCCCGCGAGCGGGGCGGCCATGCTCAGCCCTGCCCCGGATTCTTGATGCCGGCGGCGAAGCGCGCATTGCCCTCCGCCTGGGCGTTGGTCTTCGAACGGATGGTGAGGTTCACCATCTGGCCGTGATCCATCGCCTCCTGCCAGTCCGTGATGAAGGCGGGGATGCGGTCCAGCGCCTTCTTGCTCTCGGCCAGCGCGACACCGTCGAACTGCGCGACCTGGGCCGCGATCTCGGCGGCGCGCGGCAGGAGCCGGTCAGGCTCCACGCACTCGTTCACCATGCCCCAGCGCTCGGCCGTCGCGCCGTCGATGCGGTTGGTGGTGAGCACCAGCCAGGCGGCCTGCTTGCGCGTGATGCCCGAAAGCTGCGCCGCGGGGCCGGCCATGCCGGGATAGGTGGAGAAGCCCATCTCCGGGCAGCCGATGCTGGCCTTGGTGCTGGCCACCGCGAGGTCGCAGACGTTGAGCAGCGTGGAACCGCCGCCCAGCGCGATGCCGTTTACCGCCGCGATGAAGATCGAGGAATGCGCGCGGATCGCCATGTTCACCGCGATCCACTCGTCGCCCGCGCCCTCGATGCCGGCGACGCGATCCACCTCGCGCTCCTTCAGGTCCATCCCCGCGCAGAAGCTGCCGCCTGTGCCAGTGATGACGATGGCCTTGGCCACGCCGCGCAGCTCGTCGAAGGCCTTGAGCAGGCCCTGCCGGCTCTCGCGGTTCATGGAGTTTCGCTTGTCCTCGCGGTCGATGCGCAGTTCCGCCCAGCCCTCGTGCCGGGTGACGACGATGGGTCCGCTCATGCTGCAGGTCCGAACTGGGGGAGAACGAAATCGTCGGGCCCGCCGGGGAAGCGGACGGAGACCTTCATGCCGATCTTCGCGTCGGCAGCGGTCATGCCGTCGAGGTTGGTGAGGAGGTAGGGCCCCTCCTCCAGCTTCACCATCGCCACGGGATAGGGCAACTCGTCCTTCATTCCAGGGTAGTAGCTCTGGTGGAAGACGACGAAGGACCAGATCTCGCCGCGATCCGAGGCGCCGACCCATTCCCAGTCCGGCCGCCCCGTGAAGGGCGAGACCGGCGCCGGCGGGAAGAAGCATTTTCCCGTGGCGGCGCAGCGCTGGAGGATCAGGTGCCCGTCCTTGCACGCGTCCCAGAAGGGACGGTTCCAATTGTCGACGAGGGGCTTGGGGCGTGTCGCGAGGCTCATGCGCCCCTCCGCAGGATGAGGCTCTGGGCGATGTTGGTGGCGCAGATGTACTGCATGGCCTGGACGTCCTTGATCTGACGCGCACCGCAATCGTCGCGCAACTGGCGGACGCATTCGGCGATGATGCCCCAGCCCTGCATGTAGCTGTCGGAGAGATGGCCGCCCGAGGTATTGGTCGGCCAGCGCCCGCCGAGGCGCAGCGCGCCGTCGCGCACGAAGTTGCCGGACTCGCCCTGCGGGCAGAAGCCGAGGCCTTCGAGGCTGAGCAGCACGGTCGGCGAGAAGTTGTCGTAGATGCCGAGGCCCTGGATGTCCTCCCGCCCGATCCCCGCGCGGTCATAGACCGAGCGCGTGGCGCTGAGGTTCGGATACCAGAGGTCGTCGGCCGGGCCGCTGCCGTAGTGGAAGGCGTCCTGCCGGGCATAGCCCGAGAGCAGCACGGGCGGGCGCTTCATGTCCTTGGCGCGCTCGGCCGTGGTCATGATCCAGGCGACGGCGCCGTCATTGATGAGACAGTAGTCCAGCAGCTTCAGCGGCTCGCAGATCGGGCGCGCCTTGGCGTGGTCCTCCAGCGTGATCGGCCGGCCGTGCATCACCGCGTCGGGGTTGAGGCAGGCGTGGTCGCGGAAAGCCTTGGAGACGTGGCCGAGATCGGCATGCGTCGTGCCGAACTGGTGCATGTGGCGCTGCCACATCATGGCGTGGGTGGCGCCGGGGCTGGTCATACCCCAGGGCGACCACTGGCTGTCGCCACCGCCATACATCATGCGGTTCGAGCGGCCATTGTTGCCGTAGACGAGCGCCACGCATTTGGCCGCGCCGCTGTGGATCGCCTGGGCCGCCAGCGCCAGCGAGACGCCGGAGAAGCGGCCGGGCGCCTCGGTCAGCAGGCAGTATTGCGGGTTGATTCCCATCATCTCCGCGAAGCGCTCGTAGGTGGGGATGCGGTTGACGATGAGGCCGTCGATGTCCGAGGGCTTCAGGCCGCAATCGTCCAGCGCGGCGTTCAGCGCCTCGCAGCCCAGGCCGTAGCTGTCGGTCTCGGGGAAATTGCCGAAGCGGCTGGTGCCGATGCCGGCGAAGGCGATCTTGTCGCGCATCTCCCACGGGGCGTTGATGGCGGGCGAGGCCATGTTGGTGTCTGGCATGGTGTTCCTGGTCGTTCCTGGCGGCGATCCTGCGACAGGTCCGGAAGGGCCGCCAGCGCAGGAATTCGCGGGGTAGGCCAACCCTGGGTTAGTCTGCACGCGTGATCGAGTCCCTGCCCCCGCTGTCGAGCCTGCACGCCTTCGTCCTGGTGGCGGAGACCGGCAGCCTGGCCGCGGCCGCCGACCGGCTGAACGTGACGCAGCCGGCCATCAGCAAGCGCATCCGCATGCTGGAGGCGCATCTGGGCGTGGCGCTGGTGCGGCGCGGGGCGAATGCACTGCGCCTGACGCCGGAGGGCGAAAGCTACGCGACGGCGCTGGCCGGCGCCTTCTCCGAGATCCGCACGGCCACGGCGGCGCTGGCCGCGCCCGCCTCGGGGCCGCTGCGCGTGCGGGCCTATACGACCTGGGCACTGCGCTGGCTGATCCCGCGGCTGTCCCGGTTCCGGGAGCGGCATTCGGGGCTGGAGGTGGAGGTGACGACCTCGGTGACGCCGGTGGATTTCTCGCGCGAGCAGGTGGACGCGGCGATCCGCACCAGCGACCGCCCGCCGGCGCCGGGGGCCGAGCGGCTGCACAAGGTGACCATCGCGCCCTTCGCGGCGCCGGGGCCGGCGCGGGCGGCGAAGCGGGGCGGGCTGGCGGGGGTGACGTTGCTGGGGAGCGTGGTGCGGCCGCAGGATTGGGGGATCTGGGCGAAGGTGACGGGGACGGCGCTGCCGGCGACGCCGTTGCTGTTCGAGAGCACGTCGCTGGCCGTGCAGGCGGCGATCGAGGGGCTGGGGGCGGTGATCGCGCCGCCGCTGCTGGTGGCGGAGGATGTGCGGCGGAGGAGGCTGGTGGGGTTGGCGCAGGGGGATGTGGCGACGGGGGATCACTATTGGCTGGTTTTGCCGCCGGGGCCGGCGCGAAGAGAAGCGCTGGCGTTTCGGGATTGGTTGGTGCGAGAACTAGGTGGCTAAAGGGCATAACACCACAATCATCGCGAGGAATACACTCAATCTACCTCCACACGCAGGAGTTGATATTTCTATACAGATACCGCATATCTAGCGCGAATTCGGGGGCGGGAATATGGGCAACTCTAGTGAGGCCGTGCCTCTTGTAATCCAGCTTCAAATGGCGGCGATGGATAGTTCGGAGCGAGTGTCCTCGATTTTGCTTAAGGCGAAGCTGGTTGCGAGCAAGCTGGGAATGGGTAACGCGGAAATTGCGCGTTGGATTGGACACGAGCTCGATGGATACATGGGTAGCGGGCAAGAACTTCCAGCCTACCGTATTTTAAGCGGTCATCCCTTGGCAATGAACCCGGTACGGGGTGAGATCCCAGTTCAATTAGCACACGGAAGTCCAGAGCCGATTCGGCGCGCTCTATTTGAATTGCCTTTTTTGAATGGGGTACCAGAGGTCGAAGCTCTAATCACAAAGGGCGGCGTATCGAAGCTACGGATACCCTTCCCGCCAGAACTTCAGCAGCTTGTATCAGAAATCGCCGACGAAGATTGGCCGCTGCGGTGGGCGATTGGGCCCGGACAACTAGCTGCATTGGTCGAAGCCGTTAGAAGTCGTGCCATGCAATGGGCATTGGATCTTGAGGCGGGTGGAGTTCTCGGGGCGGGCTTTAGTTTCAGCTTGTGGGAAAGGAATGCGGCAGTGTCGATCACTAATAATTTTGCTAATAGTAATATCGGAAATATCGGTGACGTTACGTCTGGAGGACAGGTAAATAACAATCAAACTATTAATAATGATATTGGAATCGAAAAGATTATTCCATTCTTGAATCAGCTTTCACCTGCAATTAAGTTATTGCCTCCTGAAGTTCAATCAGCGCTTGTTGAGCCAATTGAAATTTTGACCGCGGAAACTAAATCAAAAGACCCCTCGCAGGGAAAAATACGAGCGGCCTTAACGTCTATGAAGACTACCTGCGAAGGTGCAGCAGGGAATCTCATAGCTTCTGGTATCCTAGAGACGATTAAATCTATATTCACCAATTAATTTTATTTATTTAAAAAAATATAAAATGAATTAGCTAACCCTCATTCGCCTGGATCATCTCCCGCACCCGCGGATAGATCGCCTGCGCCCACCGCCGTCCCGAAAACACCCCATAATGCCCCACCCCCGTCTGCAGGTGGTAGCTCCGCATCGTCACCGGCACGCTGCGGCAGAGGTCCAGCGCCGCCATCGTCTGCCCGATCCCACAGATGTCGTCCTTCTCGCCCTCCACCGCCATCACCGCCGTCCGCCGGATCGCCTCCGGCCGCACCGGCCGCCCGCGCCAGGTCAGCTCGCCCTTCGCCAGCAGATGATCCTGGAAGATCGTCTTCACCGTCTCCAGGAAGAACTCCGCCGGCAGGTCCATCACCGCCAGGTATTCGTCGTAGAAGCGGCGGTGCTGCGCGGCCTTGGCCGCATCGCCCTTGAACAGCGCCCAGAACTGGTCGCGATGGGCCTTCACATGCCGGTCCATGTTCATCGACATGAAGGCCGAGAGCTGCAGCGCGCCGGGATAGACCCGCCGCCCCGCCCCCTTGTAGCGCCACGGCACCTCGGCGATCAGGCTGCGCTCAAACCAGCCGATCTCCTTGCTGGCCGCGAGGTTGTTCACCTCCGTCGGATGCTGGCGCGCGTCGATCGGGCCGGCCATCAGCGTCATGCTGCGCGGCGAGAAGGGGCTGCGGTCCTCCGCCATGACGGCGACTGCCGTCAGCACTGCCACCACCGGCTGGCACACCGCCAGCACATGCCCGCCCGGGCCGATCGCCTCCAGGAACTGCATCACCGTCTCGGCGAATTCGTCGAGGCCGAAGCGCCCGGCCGAAAGCGGCACCTCGCGCGCGTTGCGCCAGTCGGTGATGTAGACGTCGTGGTCCTGCAGCAGCACCTGCACCGTGTTGCGCAGCAGCGTCGCGAAATGGCCGGACATGGGGGCCACAACCAGCACGCGCGGCAAAGCCAGGTCGATGTCCTTCTTGAAGTGCAGCAGGTCGGCGAAGGGGGTGGAGGCGACCACCTCCTCGCCGATCTCGACGAGCCGGTTGCCCACGCGCACGGGGGCCAGGCCGAAGGCGGGGCGGGTGGAGGAGATGCCCGAATGGCCGAAGACCTCGAAGGCCGCGCGCAGCATCTTCAGCCCCGGCAGGCCCGGGGTCTCCAGGGGCGCCATGGCCCCGCCCAGCCCGCGCGCCATGGAGCGCAGCGGGTGAAAGAAGTCCTGACCGGTCTGCAAAGCCCTGTAGATCATCCGTACATCCTGCCGTGGGGGACCGCCGTGCGATCATGTTGACCGCACCGGGCCTTTTCGCAACCGCGAAATGATGGGTAGGGTGCCGAGGATCGACGGGGGCCCACATGTCAGGCGTGAAGACTCGCAACAAGGCCGTGGCGGGCAAGCCGGCCGCCCTCAAGCCCAAGGCGGTGGCCCGGCCCAAGCCCGTGGAGCACCGCAGCCCGCCGCCCTTGGCGAGGCTGCGCATCAGCAGCCGCAACTATTCCTCCTGGTCCATGCGCGGGCTGGCTGATCCTGCGCCTCTCCGGCCTGCCCTTCCGCACCGAGGTCGCCGACGACGCCGGGCGCGCGGGCCGAGCTGCTGCTGAACTCCTCGTCCATCCTGCTGCCCTGCCTGCTGCATGAGGGCGCGGAGGTCTGGGACACGCTCGGCAATCGTGGAATACCTCAACGAGCTGCGGCCCGAGGCGAAGCTCTTCCCGGCCGACCGCATCGCCCGCGCCCGCTGCCGCTCGATCTGCGGCGAGATGCATGCGGGCTTCCACGCGCTTCGGTCCTCGCTGCCGATCAATCTGAAGGCGCATGTGCACGGCTTCACCGTGTGGTCGGCCGCGCGGGCGGATATCGAGCGGATCCTGCTGCTCTGGCGCGGTTGCCTGGAGCAATGGGGCGGGCCCTGGCTCTTCGGGACGGAGCGCTGCGTGGCGGATGCCATGTTCGCCCCGGTCGTCACGCGCTTCCGGACCTATGACGTGAAGCTGGACGAGATCTGCGAGGGCTATGCGAAGACCATCGAGGGATGGGCCGATTACCAGGAGTGGGTGGAGGCGGCCCGGAAGGAGCCCGAGCCCCGGATCACCGAGCTGGAATTCGACGCGGAGTTCTGAGTGCGGCCTTAGTCAGAACGGCAGCAGCGCCAGCAGGTCCCCCTCCTCGACGCGCAGCACCTCCGGCCCGATCACGCAAAGCCCGTCGGCCGCCGCCAGCGGCGCCAGCCGGGCCGAGCTGCCCCGGCCCAGCAGCTCCACGACCGGCAGGCCCGAGGGATCGGTCCCGGCGAAGCGCGCGGGCGCGAATTCGACGCGCCCCGGCCGGCGCTCTTCGCGGAAGCCCGACCGCACGGCGAGAGGGCGCAGCGGCCGCGCGGGCGTCCCCGCCAGCCCGTCCAGCACGCGCCGCCCCACCAGCCAGAAGTTCACATAGGCAGCCAGCGGATTGCCCGGCAGGGCCAGGATCACGGCCGCGCCCAGATGCCCGGCCTTCACCGGCTTGCCCGGGCGGATCGGCAGATGGACGACCTCGATCTTCCCGCCCGCGGCCAGGATGGCGCCCACCATGTGGTCCTCCTCGCCGACCGAGACGCCGCCGGTCGTGACGATCAGGTCCACCTCCTCGCTGGCCCGCAGCAGGGCGTCGCGCAGCCGTAGGGGCTCGTCGGGCAGGATGCCGATCTCGACCAGCTCCACATCCGGCGCGGCGAGCATGGCGCGCAGCATGGGCCCGTTGGAATCATGCACCTGGCCCGAGCCGAGCCCGCTCCCGGCCTGCCGCAGCTCGGAGCCCGTGGAGGCCAGCGCCACCCGCAGCCGACGCGTGACCGAAAGCGCCCCATGCCCGGCCGCGACGGCGAGCGCGATATGCCGCGCATCCATGCGCTGGCCGGCCGCGAGAAGGGTCGCGCCCGCGCGCACGTCCTCGCCCCGGAGGCGGATATTGGCGCCGGCGGGCCAGTTGGCCGGAACGGCGATGCCCTCGCCCAGGGGCTTCGCCTTCTCCTGCTGGAGGACGGACCGCGCCCCGCCGGGCACTGGCGCGCCGGTGAAGATCCGCGCGGCCTCGCCGGGGGCGAGCGCCCCGACCGGCGCATCGCCCGCCGCCAGCCGCGTCGTGACGCGCCAGGCCGTGCCCGCCCCCTCCGGCGGGCCCAGCGCATAGCCGTCCATCGCCGACTGGTCGAAGGGCGGCACGTCGTGCAGCGCGAGGATCGGCGCGGCCAGCGCGCGGCCCATGGCCGCCCCGGCCGCCAGCGTCTCGGTGCCTGACACCGGCCCGGCGAGGGTCAGCAGCCGCGCCAGCGGCTCGCGCAGGAGGGCGAGGGGATCGGGCGGCAAGGCCGTCAGCACAGGATCATGCACCCGGCTCGGTGAAGACCATGTGCCCATCGTCGCGCGCGATCGCGACCAGCGTCATGCCGTGATGCCGCGCGCGGTCCAGCGCCAGGGAGGTGGGGGCGGAGATCGCAACCACCGTGCCCGCGCCGAAGGCCGCCGCCTTCTCCACCATCTCGAAGGAAAGGCGGCTGGTGATGACGACGAAGCCCTCCGCCGGATCGGCCCCGGCCCGCAGCAGCGCGCCGATCAGCTTGTCAAGCGCGTTGTGCCGGCCGACATCCTCGCGCACCAGCATCAGCTGGCCGTCGCGCGCGGCCCAGGCAGCGGCGTGGGTGGCCCGCGTCGCGGCATTGAGCGGCTGCCCGCCCGAAAGCCCGGCCAAGGCGCGATGGATCGCCTCGCGCGCGATGGGCGGCGCCGAACCGTCGCGCCGCGCGGCCAGCGGCAGGCCCGAGACCTCCTCCACGCCGCAGACCCCACATCCCGTGCGTCCGACCGTGTTGCGCAGCCGGCGATTGGCCAGCAGCGCGTGCAGGCGTTCGGGCACGAGATCGATGGTGACGACGGGGCCGCCCTCGCCTTCCTCCACCTGGATTCCGCGGATATCGGCGGTGGCGCGGATCACGTCCTCGGTGAGGCTGAAGCCGATGGCGAAGTCCTCAAGATCGGCGGGGGTGGCCATCATCACCGCATAGGGCTGGAAGCCGTAGACGAGGCTCACGGGCATCTCGACGGCGACCCGGCGCGAGACCTCCTCCGCCCGGCCCTCGCCGGCCGGGACGCGCCGCGCCTCGACCTCGCGGGAGGTCGGCGGATCTCCGTCGAGGGTCTCGATCTGCGCCAGCGCTGATGCTCCTCCGGGGGGTGATGCCGAGGGGCCCGGTCCGGCCGAGACTGCCACTTCGCCCCACGGCATGGAAGCTTGCGGCCCCTGGCGGCCCGGACCATGCTTTCCATCCAGAACGAAGAAGAATTCAGGAGGATCGGATGATCGAGCGTCGCACGGCCATGGGTCTGGCGCTGGGGACGGCCATCGCCGGTCCGGCCTCCGCCCAGACCCCAGCAACAGGCGGAGATGTCGTGAACTTCTACCAGAGCGTCGGCCCGGTCCTCGCCAACTGGAGGCCGGATGTGGCGGCCGCCTCGCTGACGCGCCTGTCCGAGACGACCCTGCCCGCCAATGTCCAATATGTCTGGCGGCACCCGAGGCTGCGGATCCTCTACGTGGCCTCCAGCAATGGCGGCCCCGGCGGTCCGGGCGACCGGCATTTCGTGAACGCCTTCCGGATGGCCCCCGAAAGCGGCGCGCTGAGCCCGCATGGCGAGCCCATCCCCCTGCGCGCCCGGCCCATCCACATGTCAGTGGATCGCCGCGGCGAATACGCGCTCGTCGCCTACAACAATCCGAGCGGCCTGACCGTTCACCGCATCGCGTCCGACGGCATGCTGGGCGAGGAGGTGCGCCAGACGGCCACGCCCGATGGCGGCATCTACGGCCACCAAGTGTTGGCGACGCCGGACAACAGCGCGGTCATCCTCGTCACGCGCGGCAACGACGCGGCCGGCGGCAAGCCCGAGGATCCCGGCGCGCTGAAGGTCTTCGGCTTTCGCGACGGCCAGCTCACGCTGCGGCAATCCGTCGCCCCGAATGGCGGACGCGCCTTCGGGCCGCGCCACATCGACTTCCATCCCACGCTGCCGCTCGTCTATGTCTCGATCGAGCGGCAGAACAAGCTGCAGGTCTACGGCCTGCGCGACGGCATGATGACGCCCGATCCGATCTTCACGGTGGAGACGCTGCGCCAGCCCGGCGCATTGCCGCCGCAGCAGCTGGCCAGCGCGCTGCATGCGCACCCCAATGGGCGGCATCTCTACCTGGCGAACCGCAGCGACGCGGTGGCCCAGTTCCAGGGCCAGGAGATCGGGCTCGACGGCGAGAACAGCGTCGCCGTCTTCGACCTCGATCCCGCGACCGGCCGGCCGACCCTGGTGCAGAGCCTGGACACCGAGGGCTTCCACCCGCGCACCTTCTCGCTCGATCCTTCGGCGCGGATGCTGGTGGCGGCGGATATCGTGGGGCGGCGCGTGCGCCAGGGAGACGGCACGGTGATGCGCCCGGCGAACCTCGCGATCTATCGTGTGGCCCCAAACGGCCGCCTCGCCTTCGCGAGCTCGATCCCCGTCGAGACGGGACAGGTGATGCAGTTCTGGAGCGGGATGGTGCCGAACTGACCCCGTTCAGCTCATCCGCGCGAAGCCGTCCTCGCGCGCGAGCCGGGCGCGGTGCGCCGCTTCCGCGTCACGGGAACGGAGGTCGTCCGGTGGGACGCCTCGGGCATCGAGCCGCGCCAGCCAGGACGGCGGCGCGTGCTGGCGACCTGCTGGCCGCCGCGCGACTTCGTCCATGCGAAGATGGACGGCAGGTGAGCGGTCAGGTCGCCGCGCCGCCATTCACCTGCAGCATCTGCCCGCTGACATAGGCGCCGCCCTCGCTCACCAGCATGCGCACCACCGCCGCCACCTCGGCCGGCGTGCCCATGCGCCCCGAGGGGACCTTCGCGACATAGCCGTGGCGATCCGTGACGACGCCCGGCTTGTCGTCATCGGCCGCGATCGGGCCGGGCGAGATGGCGTTGACCGTGATGCCCTTCGTCGCGAATTCCTTCGCCAGCGCCTTGGTCAGGCCCCAGGCGCCGTGCTTGGCGACCGAGACGGGCGCGCGGCCGGAATAGCCCTGCATGGCGTTCATGCCGGTGAAGTTCACGATGCGGCCCCAGCCCTGCGCGATCATGCCCGGCAACAGCGCCTGCGACAGCCAGACGGCCGCCTCCAGATCCACCGTCATCACGCGCGACCAGTCCTCGGGGCTGATCTCCAGGAAGGGCTTTTCCGGACGCAGCGCGGCGTTGTTCACCAGCACGTCGATCGCCCCGAAGGCAGCCAGCGCCTCGGCGGCGATGCGCAGGCACTCATCGCGCCGGCCGACATCGCCCATGGCGACCAGCGCTTGCACGCCAAGCGCGCGCGCCTCGGCGGCCACCGATTCCGCCGCCGCGCGGTCGGACGAGCCGTTCACGACGACGTCGAAGCCCTCGCCCGCCAGGGTCAGGACGACGGCACGGCCGATATTGCGCCCGGCGCCGGTGATGAGCGCGGCCTTGCGGATGTTCGATGTCATTCCTGGATCACTTCTTGTCGTTGCTGAGATCGCCTTGTCTACCATCGGCCCGGAGGGCTGGAAATCGAACGCGCCCATCTTGCTGGCGGCGGCGCGATCTTCGATGGTTCCGCCGCGCCATCCAGGAGAAACCGCATGCCCATGATCCGCGTCGAGATGTATGCCGGCCGCTCGCCCGAGCAAAAGAAGGCTCTCGTGAAGGCCCTCACCGAGGCCTTCGTCGCCACCGCCGGCAGCACGCCGGACTCCGTGCAGATCGTCCTGCAGGACATCGAGAAGAGCGACTGGGCGACCGGCGGCGTGCTCGCCTCCGACAAGGCCTGATTCAGCCGAGCTCCACTTCGGCATAGCCCCGCTCGGCGATGCCGTTGGCCCAGGCGCGGTAGTTGGTGGCGCTGCCCGTGTAGCGCGCCACCCGCCGCGTCTGGCGGCCGGCCACGTTGATGTTCACGCCGGTCATCCAGGAATCCACCTCCATGCTGAGGAGGCCCTGGGCGATCTCCATCACATGGTCCATCCATTGCCCGACCGCCTCGGGCCGCGCCTCGAAGCGCGTGATGCCGCGCTCGGTCACGTGGCGCAGGAATTCGGCCACCCATTCCACGTTGAACTCGATGGTGCGCGGGATATTGCCCAGCGCATTGTGCGGCCCGACCAGCATCAGCATGTTCGGGAAACCGTCCACCAGCATGCCGACCAGCGACGTCGCGCCCTCCTCCCACTGGTCCTTCAGCGACACGCCGTCCTTGCCGCGGAAGTCGATGCGGTCGAAGGCGCCGCGCAGCGCGTCGAAGCCGGTGGCATAGACGATGATGTCGAATTCATACTCGGCCGCGCTGGTGACGAGGCCCGTCGGCGTGATGCGCTCGATGGGCGTGGCCTTGCTGTCCACCAGCGTGACATTGGGCTGGTTGTAGCATTCGTAATAGCGCGTCTCGAGCGGGACGCGGCGCGTGCCGAAGCCGTGGTTCTTGGGGATCAGCAACTCCGCGACCGCAGGGTCCTTCACGCGCTCGCGGATCTTATCGGCGATGAAGCGCGAGATCTCCTCATTGGCGGCGCGGTTGGTCAGGATGTCCTGGTAGTTGCCGACCCAGATGCCGAAGCCGCGATCGGCGTAGAGCTTCTCCCAGAAGGCGCGCCGCTCCTCGGCCGAGGCATCGAAGGTGTCCTGCGGATGGGCGGTGTGCAGGAAGCAGGCCCAGGTCTCGCGGCAGCGGCGGAAGATATCGTCGTAGCGCGTGCGGATCTCGGCCATCTCTTCGGGCGGGATCTTGCCGTTGTGCAGCGGCGCGCACCAATTGGGCGTGCGCTGGAACACCGTCAGCTGCGCGGCCGTCTTCGCGACCTCCTGGATGGTCTGCACGCCCGAGGCGCCGGTGCCGATGACCGCCACGCGCTTGCCGGTGAAGTCCACCGGCTCCTTGGGCCAGAGCCCGGTGTGGAAGGACGGCCCGGCGAAATCCGTCATGCCCGGATAGCTCGGCATCGTCGGCGAGGAGAGCGCGCCGATGGCGGTGACGAGGAAGCGCGCGCGCTGGAGGCTGCCATCCTCCAGCTCGACCTTCCACAGGCGGCTGGCCTCGTCCCAGCGGGCGGCCTTCACGCGGGCGGAGAACTGGATGTCGCGGCGCAGGTCGTATCTGTCGGCGACGAGGTTCAGGTAGCGTTCGGTCTCGGGCTGGGGGGCGAAATGCTCGGTCCAGTCCCAGTCCTTCAGCAGCTCCTGGTCGAAGGAATAGCCGTAGGAATAGCTCTCGGAATCGAAGCGGCAGCCGGGATAGCGGTTCCAGTACCAGGTGCCGCCGACGCCCGTTCCGGCCTCGAGCACGCGCGTCTTCAATCCGAGTTGGCGCAGCTTGATGAGCTGGTAGAGGCCGGACATGCCCGCGCCGATGACGATCGCGTCGAAGGCGTCGGCCTGCACGGGGTCCGCCGCGAGAGATGCTGAGGCTGACATGGCTGGGGCGTCCTCTTCGTTGCTTCCGCTGCCGCGAAGTCTGAACCGCTTGCCGTACCTTCGCAAACGGGGCTGCGCCTTCATCGCGCCATCAATCCAACATGCCCGCCGCAATCCCGCCCGCACACGTCTTGGAGACACCCTCATCGCGCCATGGAGGCGGGTCAGATTCACCCTCAGAGGATGCAAGAAACCCCCTCCCAGGCGCGGCGCCCGAAACGCCACGTCGATGCTCCCGAAGAGCCAGACCGATGCGCAAGCTTCTCCCTCTCCTCGCCCTCTCCTCCCTCCTGGGCTTCGCGGCCTGCACCGATCCCTACGGCCGCGTCGATCCGCTCGCGACCGGCCTTCTGGGCGTGGGCGTCCTCGCCGCGGCGGGCCTGGCGGTCGCGGCCACCAGCCATCACGGCGGCCCGCGCTATGCCTCGGGCTATGGCGGCGGATATCGCGGCGGTTACGGCGGCGGGTATCGCGGCGGCTACGGTGGCGGCTATGGCGGCGGCCGCCGCTGGTAGGTCATCAGGAGGATGTCTCGGGGCGCCGCAGCAATGCCGGCGCCCTTTTTGCCGTCCAGGCACCCGCCACGATCCTGCCGCAGGGCCGACGCAACCGGCGCAATTCGGCCCGCACGCGCCTTGAAGAGACCCTCTTCGCGCCACGAGGCCGCGTCAGATTCATCGTCAGAGGATCAAGAAACCCCCTCCCGATGCGGATCCTGAAAGCACCGCCTCGCTGCTCCCGAAGGAGCCAGGACCATGCGCAAGCTTCTCTCCGTTCTCGCGCTCACCGGCCTGATCGGCACGGGCCTCGCGGGGCTGGCCGCACCGGCCGAGGCCCATGGCTACGGATATGGTTACGGCTATGGCTACGCCCCGCCGCCCGCCTATGGCTGGGCCGGTCCCGCCTATGGCTATGCGCCGCCGCCCCCTCCCCCGCCGCGCTACTACGGCTATGGCGGCTACGCCCCTCGCCCGGCCTATGGCTGGGGTGGCCCGGGCCGGGACTATGGTCGCGGCCACGGCGGTGGCTGGGGCCACCACCGCGGCTGGTGATCAGGACTGCTGGTAGGGGACCTGATCCCACGTCTTGAAGCCCGGACGCGAGGAGATCGGCGGCGCCTTCTCCAGCGCCGCCAGATCGGGCAACGGGCGGGCGAATTCGGCATCGCCCGCGAAGGCCGCCTCGAGCGCCGCCGCCACCTGCATCACCAGCACGTCGCCGCCGCGCGGACCCACGATCTGCAGGCCGAAGGGGAAGCCCTTCTCGTCCTTGCCGATGGGGAAGCTCATGGCCGGATGGCCCGTGAGCGTCACGTAGTAGGACAGGCTCAGCCAGTGGAAGTAGGTGCGGACCGGCTTGCCGTCGATCACGGCCGGATAGAGCTCCAGCCAGGGCCGCGGGCTCGTGCAGATGGCCGGGGTGACGAGGATGGAATGCTCGGCGAAGAAGGACTGGAAGCCGCGATAGATCTGCGTCTGGCGCACCAGCGCCTTGGCCTGATCCTCCAGCGAGTAGCCCAGCGCCTCCTCGACATTGGCGTGCAGGTTGGGGCCGCAATCCTGCGGGCGGTTCTTCACCTTCTCGACATGCGAGGTCAGCACGCCCGTGGAGCGCAGCACCTCGAAGGCCTCATCGCCGCCTGACACGTCGGGATGGGCTTGAACCGCGCGGGCGAACATCGGCCCGATGGCGGCCACCACCTTCTGGAACGCGCGGCGGACGATGCCCTCGACCGGCGCCAGGCCGAAGTCCTCGCTATAAGCGAGCTTCATCGAGGCGAGGTCGGCCGGCACGACCGGATGATAGAGTTCCGGGCGCGCGCGCATCTTCTGGCCGGGATAGCTATAGGCGAGCGGGTCCACCGCATCGTCGCTGGCCATGGCCGAGAGCATCAGCGCGAGGTCGGGCACGTTGCGCGCCATTGGCCCCAGCATCGGCAGCGGCGACCAGCCATGCGGGCGCCGCGAGCTCGGCACCAGGCCCGAGGAGGGCCGGAAGCCGATGATGCCGTTGAAGGCCGCCGGATTGCGCAGCGAGCCGCCGGTGTCGCTGCCCGAGGCGAGCGGCACCATGTTCGTCGCCAGCGCGACGGCCGAGCCGCCCGAGGAGCCGGCGGCGTTGAATTCGGGGTTGAAAGCGTTGCCCGTGGCGCCCCAGACGAGGTTGCGGCTGTTCGCGCCCAGGCCGAATTCGGGAACATTGGTCTTGCCCACGATCACGCCGCCCTGCTCGCGCAGATTGGCGACCATGTGCTCGTCCTTGTCGGGGACGTGATCGGCGAGGATCGGGCTGCCCCAGGTGGTGCGCAGGCCCTTGGTCTCCTCCAGATCCTTGATGCCGAGCGGCAGGCCGTGCAGCAGCGGCAGCGCGTCGCCCTTCATGGTCGCGGCGTCGGCGGCCTTGGCCGTGGCCCGGGCGGCGCCCTCGTCCATCGCCGTCATGGCGTTGACGGCGGGGTTCACCTTCGCGATGCGGGCGAGGCAGGATTCCAGCAATTCGGTGGAAGACAGCTTCTTCGTCCCGATGAGGCGGCGAGCCTCCACGGCGGTCAGGTCACAGGGCTCGGTCACGGGCAATCTCCAGCGTTTCCCGGATCATCCCCGCTTCGGGCGCTCGCGCAAGACGAGGGCCGCTCAGTTGTCGATCGAGGGGAACTCCGCGGCGACGACGGCCTGAATTTCCCGCCATGTCACGACGCCATCCCCGTCGGCGTCGAAGCTGCGGAAACCGACCGGGGGCAGGCCTCCGGCAAGCCGGATGCCGGAGGTCTGGCCGGACAGCCCCAGTTCGCGGGCGATATCGGGCAGGAGCAGGGCGCGGAATTCCTGCGCCGTCAGCGCGCCGTCGCCATCCGAATCGGCGGCGAGGAAATCCGCCAGCGCGAAGAGCTCGGCCTCGTTCCGACTCACCCGTCCGTCCTGATCGAGGTCGCGCATGCCCACCCTCAGTTCGTGGGAAGCCGGCGCAGGCTGCGCCGCCGCCGTACCGCAGGCCAGGACCAGGGCGCCAAGGGCCATCGCGCGCGTCAGCTTCATCGTCGTCTCCATCGGCGGAAAAGGCGAGGCGCCCCTTCGATGCGATGAAAATGATGGCCTAGGCTCCAGACTCAATCAGGTCCATCCGATGAGGATGGCCGCGATGGCGACAGCTGAGGCGAAGTTGTTGGCGAGCTTGTCGTATCTGGTGTGGATGCGTCGCCAATCCTTGAGGCGCCCGATGGTGCGTTCGATGCGGTTTCGTAGCTTGTAGAACTTCTCGTCGAAGGGGTGTGGATGCTTGCGGGTAGGATTGTTGGGAATGACCGGCAAGGTCCCGCGTGCGATGAGAAAGCTGCGTAGGCCATTGCTGTCATAGGCCGTGTCTGCAGCGCAAAGAGCCGAGGGCGGAAGGTTGGCCAGCAGACCATGGGCGGCTCGGATATCGCCCATCTGACCTGGGCTCACGACAAAGGCGAGAACGCGCCCTCGCCCGTCGACGACGAGGTGGATCTTGGTCCCCCTGCCGCCGCGAGACCGTCCTATGGCCTGAGCGTCGGCCCCCCTTTTCCACCAGCGGCACTGCGCTGCGTCTTGGCGGTCGTGCTGTCGATCAACTGCACGCCGCCCGGCGTGGCCTCGGCCAAGGCTGCGAACACGCCCTGCCAGACGCCACGCTGCGACCATCGGTGATAGCGGTTGTAAATGGTCGTCGGCGGGCCGTAGCGCCGCGGGCAGTCCTGCCAGCGGCCACCATGCTTCAGAACATGAACGATCCCGCTGATCACGCGCCGATCGTCCACCCGATGTGCGCCAGGCTGGTTGCGCGGCAGGTGCGGCTCGAGCGCCGCCCACTGAACATCACTCAGCCAAAACCCCTGCTCCATGATCCACGACCTCCCAAAGATCGTGAATCACATCCTCGCGCGTCGATGCCACAACTGATTGGGTTTGGAGCCTAGGGTTACGGCAGCATGACCCGGAGCGTGTCGCCCCATGAGGAACTGTGACGGGCAGATACGAAAACGCCCCGCATGTTGCCATGCGGGGCGCTGTCGCGAAGCCTGCGGGAGCCGGGCTCAGTAGCCCATGGCGCAGCCGTCCTTGCGGGGATCGCTGCCGCCGACGAGCACGCCGCGCTCGTGGTCGATAAAGATCGCCTGGCCGCCGCCATGCGGCTTGGAGATGGTCACGCAGCTATGGCCGAGCGCCTCCAGCTTGGCCACGACCTCCTTGGGCACGCTGCTCTCGACCTGCACCTTGCCGTCCTCGGGGAAGACGCGCGGCGCGTCGAGCGCGGCCTGGGGATCCATGCCGTATTCGAACATGTTGGACAGCAGCAGCGACTGGCCCATCGGCTGGAAATGCCCGCCCATCACGCCGAAGGGCATGACCGCCTTGCCGTCCTTCATCGCCATGCCGGGGATGATGGTGTGCATGGGCCGCTTGCCAGGCGCGATGGTGTTGGGGTGCCCCTCCTCCAGGCGGAAGCCGAAGCCGCGGTTCTGCAGCATCACGCCCGAGCCCTCGGCCAGGATGCCCGAGCCATAGCTCTTGAAGAGCGAGTTGATGAAGGAGCAGGCGTTGCCGTCCTCGTCCACCACGCAGAGATAGACGGTGTCCTTGTGCTTGGGGATCAGCGTGTCAGGCGCCGGCGGCACCACCATGGCCTGGGCGTCCATGATGGACTTCGCCATGTCGTGCAGGTAGCCGTCCGAGAGCAGCACCTCGGTCGGAACATCGGCGAAGGCGGGGTCGGCGATGAAGGCGTCGCGGTCGCGATAGGCCAGGCGCGCGGCCTCGATGTGGCGATGGAAGCGCTCGGCCGAGATCGCCTGGCCGGGGGCCTGGAAGGTCTCCAGCATGCCCAGGATCATGAGCGTGATGATGCCCGAGCCATTGGGCGGGCACTCGTAGATCTCCATGCCGTTCCAGGCGCGCTTGATCGGCTCCACGAATTCGGCGGTGCGCAGGCCGTTGGCGAAATCCTCCTCGGTGTGGACGCCGCCGAGCGCGCGCAGGTGCTTGACCATATCGGCCGCGACCTCGCCCTCGTAAAAGCCGCGCGCGCCCTTGGCGGCGATGGTGCGCAGCGTGGCGCCCAGCGCGGGGAAGCGCATGACGTCGCCGAATTGCGGCGCCGCGCCGTTCTTCAGGTAGTGGCGCGCCGAGGCCTCGTTGGCCGCGAGCTTGCCGCGGGCATCGGCCCAGTCGGCCGCCACGCGCGAGGCGACGACGAAGCCGTCCTCGGCGAACTTGATGGCGGGCTGCAGCAGCGCGTCCAGGCCCTTGCGGCCATGGGCGGCGTTCAGCGCCTCCCAGGCGGAGATGGCGCCGGGAATGGTGACGACATGCGCGCTGGTGTCGTCCAGCTGCTTCACGCCCAGGCTGCGCAGCTTCTGGGGCGTGGAGGCGCCCGCGGCCTTGCCCGAGCCGTTCATGGCATAGACCTTGCCCGTGCCGGCGGGGGCATAGAGGCAGAAGCAGTCGCCGCCGATGCCGGTGCTCTGGGGTTCGATCACGCCGAGCACGGCGACGGCGGCGATCGCCGCATCCATCGCATTGCCGCCGGACTTCAGGATGTCGAGCGCCGTCATGGTCGCGGCGGGCATGGAGGTCGCGGCCATTCCGCGCATGGAGACGACGGGGCTGCGTCCGGGCGCGTGGAAATCGCGGCTGCTGTGGCTCTTGAGGAAAGCCGGACGGCTCGCCATTGGCGGAATGACATTCATGCTAAGGACTCCCACTAGGACGCTGGCGAGCCCTAAGAATACCCCAGATCGCCGGTCCGTCCATCTGTGGGGGAATCCCCGAGGCGCGCGCGGGGCTTGGCTTTGGCCTCCCCGATCCGCTAAGCCAGGGCATGTCCGCCACCATCACCTATGACGATTTCGAGCGCGCGGAGATCCGCGTCGGCACCATCGTCGACGCCCAGCCCTTCCCCGAGGCGCGCAAGCCGGCCCTCCAGCTCTGGGTGGATTTCGGCGAGCCCCTCGGCATTCGAAAAAGCTCCGCGCAGCTCACCGCGCATTACGCGCCGGACAAGCTGATCGGCCGGCAGGTGATGGCGGTGGTGAACTTCCCGCCCCGCCAGATCGGCCCCTTTCGCAGCGAGGTCCTCGTCCTCGGCGTGCCGGACGACAATGGCGACGTGGTGCTGCTCAAGCCGGACCTGCGGGTGCCCGATGGCGGGCGGATGTTCTGATGGCCACGCCGCGCTATTTCACCGTCACCTGGGACCAGTTGCATCGCGACAGCAAGGCGCTGGCCTGGAAGCTCCTGGAACGCGGCCCCTGGAAGGGCGTGGTCGCGATCACCCGCGGTGGGCTGATTCCGGCCGCGATCGTGGCGCGCGAGCTCGAATGCCGCGTCATCGAGACGGTCAGCGTCGTCACCTATGACGAGGAGGATCGCGGCGAGCCGCAGATCGTAAAACTGCCCGCCGCCGCCGGCGACGGCACCGGCTGGCTGCTGGTGGACGATCTGGTGGACACCGGCACCACGGCGCGGGTCGTACGCTCGGTGCTGCCGAAGGCGCATTTCGCCACGATCTACGCCAAGCCCGCCGGCCAGCCTTTGGTGGACAGCTTCGTGACCGAGGTGAGCCAGGATACCTGGATCCTCTTCCCCTGGGACACCGAGGCGCAGTTCATCGCGCCCATCGCGAAAGCGACGCAGAAGGCCTGACGCGGCCTCAGCCCATCGCCCAGCCGGCCAACGCCCAGCCGGGCGGCGGGTCGTTCAGGGCCTGCAGCGCCGGCGGCAGTTCCACCGGCGCCGGTGCCAACAGCCGGGCGTCGTTCTCGGCGACGCGGCCGACCCGGCCATCCACCGGCCAGAAGGCCAGGAGCGCGTCCTCCGCCGGGCGCATCATTTCCAGCAGCGCCGCCTCGCCCGCCGCCTCCTCGCCGAGCCAGGCGGCCCAGGCCTCCGGTGGCAGGATCACGGGCATGCGGGCATGCATCAGCGCCTGGCGCCCGGCCGAGGCGATGGTGATGACGCAATAGCTCCGCATCCAGCCGCCATCCGGGCGCTTCCAATTCTCCCAAAGCCCGGCGACGGCCATGGGAGCACCGTCGCGCAGGGCCGCGGCGAAGGGCTGCTTGCCCTCCGCCCCGGTAAGCCATTCGTAGAAGCCATCCATGGGGACGAGGCAGCGGCGCCGGGCGAAGGCCTCTCGGAAGCTCGGCTTGTCCAGAATCGTCTCGGAGCGCGCGTTGATCAGGCGGGCGGCGCCGGCGGAATCCCTGGCCCAATGCGGGACCAGCCCCCAGCGGAGAGCATCGAGATGCCGCGCGCCGGTCTGCGGATGGCGCCGGACCGCGAGCCCCTCCTGCGTCGGCGCGAGGTTCCAGGTGGCGGGGAAATCGTCCACCGGCGCAAGGGTGGCGAAATAGGCGGTCAGGTCCGCCGGTTTGCGCTGGAGGGTGTAGCGGCCGCACATGGGCTGATCAAAGCACGGATCGGGCCGCGCCGCCCCTCAAACTCCATGCAACAAGTCAGGGCGCCTGCTTCGCCCAACCATCGGCGGTGGCCTCCAGCCGCCGCGCCGAGGCCCGGGCGCCGTCCAGTTCCCGCGCCGTCCCGGCCAGGGCGCCGCGATAATCCTGCACCCGCGTCTCCAGGCCCGAAACCGCGCCTCCCAGCGCCGCGAGACTGCCGCGCAATGCACCCACCGCCTCCTTCTGCTCCGTCAGCGCCGCCTCCAGGCTGCGTAGCGCGGCGCGCAGGCGATCTTGCGGCTTCTGCGGGAAAGCGAGGATCTGGGCCATTGGTCAGACTCCCGTCGGTGGCTTCCATCTATGAATCGGAGGTTAACGAGTCTCATTTTTTAATACAATCTTCATTTATCGCCTCAGCCTCAATGGGCGAGATGGCCTTCCACCAGATCCACGGGACCAATTCTTTCAAACCCGTCTTTGCGCTATGCATCGGCGATGGGTGTCAGCGTACAGATCGTCTTCGTCCTGCTTCTCACGCTGCTCAATGGCATCTTCGCCATGAGCGAGCTGGCAGTGGTGTCCTCCCGAAAGGGCCGGCTGCTCGCGATGGAGCGCGCGGGGAGCCTCGGCGCGGCCGCGGCGCTCGAGCTGCAGGAGAACCCGCAGCGCTTCCTGCCCACGGTCCAGGTCGGCATCACGCTGGTCGGCATCCTGGCCGGCGTCTTCGGCGGCGCGGCCATCGCGGGCCCCTTCGGCGAAGTCCTGGCGCAGATCCCGATCCTCGCGGGCTTCGGGCGTGAGCTCGCCTTTGCCCTCGTCGTGCTCGCCATCACCTATGTGAACCTGATCCTGGGCGAGCTGGTCCCCAAGCAGCTCGCGCTTCGCAATCCCGAGAAGGTGGCCTCCGCCCTCGCGCGGCCGCTGACGGCGCTGGCGCGGTTCACCTCCCCCTTCATCTGGTTCATGTCGCAATCCTCCGCGCTGATCCTGCGGCTCTTCGGCGCGCACGTGCCGACCGACCAGAGCGTCACGGAAGAGGAGGTGAAGGCCGTCGTGGCCGAGGGCGTGCATGCCGGCGCGCTCGACCACAGCGAGCGCCAGATGATCGAGCGCGTGCTGCGCCTGGCTGACCGCCCGGTCCGCGCGCTCATGACGCCGCGGCCCGAGGTCGCCTGGCTCGACAGCAATGCCGAGCCGCAGGACATCGCCGCCGCGCTGCGGGCCGAATCGGTGACGCGCTTCATCGTCTCCGACGGGCGCGTGGACAATGTGCTGGGCGTGGTCGCCGCCAAGGACCTGCTGGACCAGATGCTGGAGGGCGCGCCCCTCAACATCGCCCGCGCGATGCGCCAACCCATCGCCATGCCGGACGGGCTCTCCGCCCTGGCGGCGCTGGAGCGGTTGCGGGCGGACCCGTTGGGCCTCGCGCTGGTGCTCGACGAATATGGCAGCTTCGAAGGGGTGGTGACGGCCTCCGACGTGCTGGAGGCGATCGTGGGCGAGTTGGGCCCCGCGCCGAGCTCGGGGAAGCCCTCGGTCATCGAGCGGTTCGACGGCTCCATGCTGTTGGACGGCATGATGGCGCTGGATGAATTGCGCGACCGGCTCAAGGGCTTCGAGGCGCCGCCGCAATCCAGCGCCTATCACACGGTGGCGGGGCTGATGCTGGCCTTGCTGGAGCGCGTGCCGCGCGAGGGCGACCGCATCGTGCATTCCGGCTGGCGCTTCGAGATCGTCGACATGGACGGGCGCCGCGTGGACAAGGTTCTGGCCTCCCTCGAGGAGACGGTGGCCACCCCCTGAGGAAGAGTGGCCGGGAGCTCAGTCGTCCCGGTGCACCTTTTCCATCTTCTCGTGGCGCTCTTGCGCCTCGATGGAGAGGGTGGCGATCGGCCGGGCTTCGAGACGGCGCAGGCCGATCGGCTCAAAGGTTTCTTCGCAAAAGCCGTAGCTGCCGTTGGAGATGCGGTCGAGCGCCTGATCGATCTTGCTGATCAGCTTGCGGGCCCGGTCCCGCGTGCGGAGCTCCAGCGCCCGGTCGGTCTCGACACTGGCCCGATCCGTGAGATCCGGCTCAGAAATTCCGCCGGCGGACAGAGAATTGAGGGTCACTCCTGCTTCACGGAGAAGGTCCCCGCGCCACCTCAATAGTTTCTGGCGAAAGTATTCCTGCTGTAAAGCATTCATGAATTCTTCGTCTTCCGAGGGACGATAATCGGGCGGAAGAGTGACGACCATGAGCCTTAACCCTCCCCACGTGGTGCGTTCGGCCCGGTGCCGACCGCGATCCCGGGGCGGCCGGACCATATTCAACTGTTCTGCGCCCGCCAAGAGGCCATTCCTGCCCAAGAGTGCGAACCACAAGCAATTTCATGCATTTGACGTCATGTAAGGAGGATTCTTGCCAAAATCGCGAGCAATTGCGGTTTGAGAGACGAATTCTGTCATCGTGCCATTGGCGACAGGCGGGCCAGTTCGATCCGCGCACGCAGCGAAATGGCCCGCATGATGGCGCGCAACGCCGGATCGGCCCCCGACTCGCCCTCGGCCAGCTGGGCCAATCGCGACAGCCGGCCAGCATCGATCCGACCGGACAGCAGGGCCAGCTGGAGTCCTTCCAGTTCCTCCAATGCCGCATGACCGCGGCGCCGCGCGGCATCGTCGCGCTCGGCATCGGAAAAGCCCTCCTGCAATCCGATCAGGCCAAGGCTGCCCGTGACCGATCCGGCCGCGGCCGCCTCCCGTCCGCGCTCCGCCTCCGGCAAGGCGAAGCCCGCGCCGCCACTGCGTCGGGTGGCCGCCCCGCGCCCGATGGCGGTGTAGCCCCGGATCGGCGTCAGCATCGGCAACTCTCCTTCCGGGCGGCGCTTTGTGCCGCCCCCAAGACTCCGGGCGGCAAACCCGCCCCCTCTCCCGGCACGAAATGCCCATCCCGGGAGCCCCAGGGCTGGCACGGCAGTTGCCTTGCTCATTCCAAGGCCGCCGCGTGCGGCCCGTCATCGCGGAGAGCTGGCGAGAGTGCGAAAATATCCTTTCCAACCCGTGAAGATGCTCGCGGCGGCGCTGATGCTGGTTGCCAATATGGCGGCGGCGCAGCCCGTGCGGATCAAGGACATCGCCGATGTCGAGGGCGTGCGCGACAACCAGCTGGTGGGTTACGGCCTCGTGGTCGGCCTTCCCGGCACCGGCGACCGGCTGCGCACCGCGATCTTCACCCGCCAGTCCCTGGTCGGCATGCTGGAGCGGCTCGGCGTCAACACGCGCGACAACGAGGCGCGGCTGGACACGCGCAACGTCGCGGCCGTCATGGTCACCGCCAATCTTCCCGCCTTCGCGCAGACCGGCAGCCGGATCGACGTCGCCGTCTCCTCCATGGGCGATGCGCAGAACCTGACCGGCGGCACGCTGCTGGTCACGCCGCTGCTGGGCGCGGATGGCGCCGTCTATGCCGTGGCGCAGGGCGCCGTCGCGACGGGCGCGCTGACCGTGCGCGGGGCCGGCGCCTCGGTCGCGCGCGGCGTGCCGACCTCGGCACGCATCTCGGCGGGCGGCATCGTCGAGCGCGCCATTCCTTATACGCTGGGCGGACGCGACCATGTCCGCCTCTCGCTCCGCAATCCCGACTTCACCACGGCCCAGCGCATCGCCGTCGCCATCAACCGCGCGAGCGGCGGCGTGGCCCGCGCCACGGATCCGCGTACCGTGATGCTCACTTTGGGCGGGCGCGACCCGATGGGCTTCATCACCGCCATCGAGCAGCTGCGCGTGGAGCCCGACCAGGTGGCCCGCGTCGTCATCGAGGAGGCCTCGGGCACCATCGTGATGGGGGCCAATGTCAGGGTCTCCCTGGTGGCGATCGCGCAGGGCAGCCTCACCATCCGCATCACCGAGACGCCGCAGGTGAGCCAGCCCAATCCTCTCGCCGGCGGCGAGACGGTGGTGGTGCCGCGCACGCAGATCGAAGTGGACGACCAGAGCGAGCGGCGGCTGGGCATCCTGCGCGGCGGCATCACTCTGGCCGAGCTGGTGCGCGGGCTGAACAGCCTCGGCGTCGGCCCGCGCGACCTCATCACCATCCTGCAGAGCATCAAGGCCGCCGGGGCACTCCAGGCCGAATTGGAGGTGCGCTGATGCTCTCTCCCATCACCCGGGCCGCCACGGCCCAGACGCCCGAGCGCATGCGCGAGGTGGCCCAGCGCTTCGAGGCGCAGGTTCTCGCCCAGCTGCTGCAGCCCGCCTTCGACAGCGTCGGCCAGGGCCGATTCGGCGGCGGCGCAGCGGAGGCTCAGTGGCGCCCCCTGCTCGTCGAGGGCTTCGCCACGGGCGCTGCCCGCGCCGGACGCGGCATCGGCCTGCAGGACATGGTACTGAGCCACATGATCCGCCTGCAGGAGCTTTCCCAATCCAACCAGGAGAATCGCCCATGATGGACGCCGTGATCGCCGCCGGAGAGCGGCTCGCCGAAGCCCTGCGCGCGGAGAACGAGGCGCTGGCCGCTCTCGACATGACCCGCGCCGCGGCCATGGCCACCCGCAAGATGCAGGCGACCGACGCGCTGGCCGCCGCGACCGCCGCCGCCACCAGCACCCAGGCCCGCGCCGAAGGTGAAACCCGCGTGGCAGCCGAGAAGATGGCGCTGTCCTTGGCCGATCTGGGCCGGGAGAACCGCCAGCTGCTGGAAACCGCGATCGCGCTGCAGTCCCGTGTGATCGAGACCATCGCCGGGGCGGCCAAGCCGCTTTCCGCCGCGCCGGGCTATGGGCGAGGCGGGCTGCGCCGGCCGCCGAGCCAGGCCCCGGCCCTGGCGGTCACCACCCGGGTCTGAAAACCGCCTCGCCGACCCTGCCGGCGCGACAGACGCGACAATAGAACCCGCCGGCGGGACGAAGTGGCGACATGGCGGGTCTAAAGGCAGCGCCCAGGGTCAGGCCCGCCGTTCGCCCCCGAGACGGCAGCTGGTCCGGATGCCACGGAGGCAGGTTATGTCCATGACCCATATGTCGATGCCCGCCCCCCCGCCGGTCAGGGATGGCGACCACAACAACCGCGCCGCGACGTCTTCCGATGTGATGGTCGGGCGCAGGATCAAGGCGCTGCGCCGCAAGCAGCGCCTGACGCAGAAGCAGGTCGCGCAGAAGATCGGCGTGACGGCCCCGCAATTGCACCGCTACGAGGTCGGCTCCACCCGCGTGGCCGCCAGCCGGCTGCTGGCCATCGCGACGGTCTTCGGCGTCCACCCGGCGGACTTCATGAACGACGCCCCGCCCCCTCCCGCGCCGCAAACCCTGCCCACCTCGCCCGACACTCAGGATCTGGTGACGCTGGTGGAGATGTTCTCCTCGATCGGCGATCATCGCCGCAGGCTCGCTCTGGTGGCCTTCGCCCGCTCCATGGCGGCCCGCGCCCCGACCTCGGTGGAGGCGACCGTGATGCCGTGAGGCGGCGAAGCCCCCTCGCGGTCGCCCTCCGCTTCCGGCATAACCCTCGCGGATGGATGGCGCGGACGATCCGGAATGGCAGGCGCTCCTCGCGGGGCGCCCGGAGAGCGCGGGCGCGCTGGCCGCGCTGTTCTCTCCCCTCCTCGCCCCGCCCGGAGCCGCCGACGGCTGCCTCGTCATCGGCCGCCTCGCCCAGACGCTCGACGGACGGATCGCGACCAACCTGGGGCATAGCCAATGGATCGGCGGCCCCGGCGACATCCGCCACACCCACCGCCTCCGCGCGCTCTGCGATGCCGTGGTGGTCGGCGCCGGCACGGTGCGCGCCGATGATCCGCAACTGACGACCCGCCACGTCCCCGGCCCCTCGCCTTTGCGCGTGGTGATCGATCCCGAGCGGCGGCTCGGCGCGGATTACGCCCTCTTCCGCGACGGCCCGCCCACTTTGCTCGTCACCGCCTGCGATGGCCCGGCGATGCATGGCGCGGCCCAGGCCCTGCGCATCGGTCGCGACGCCGCGGGGCAGCTGGACCTGCCGGCCTTGCTCCGCGCCCTCGCCGCGCGCGGCCTGACGAAGATCTTCGTCGAGGGCGGCGGGCAGACGGTCTCGCGCTTCCTTGTCGCCGGCTGCCTGGACCGGCTGCATGTCACGGTCGCGCCCATGATCCTGGGCTCCGGCCGCCCGGCCTTCGACCTGCCCGAGGTCGCGCGCATCTGCCAGGGCCTGCGCTTCTCCTGGACCTGCCATCCCATCGAGCCCGACATGCTCTTCGACATCGCCCTGGGCCGCCGCGCCGCATGACCATCCGGCGCGAGAGCATGGCGCGTGCCCTGTGGCACGTCGCCCCCGGCCGCTGCGAGCTGCGTGAGGAACGCGTCCGCATCCCCGCCGCCGACGAGCTGCAGATCCGCACCCTGGCCAGCGGCGTCTCCCGCGGCACGGAGCGCCTGGTGCATCACGGTCGCGTGCCCCCGTCCCAGCACGCCGTCATGCGCTGCCCGATGCAGGAGGGCGAGCTCTCCTTCCCGGTGAAGTACGGCTATGCGGCGGTCGGCCTCGTCGAGCAGGGGCCGGCCGAATGGATCGGCCGCCGCGTCTTCGCGCTGCACCCCCACCAGACGCGCTTCGTCGCCCCCATCGCCATGTGCGCCCCTGTCCCCGAGGCGATCCCCGACCGGCGCGCCGTGCTCGCCGCCAATATGGAGACGGCGCTGAACGTGATGTGGGATGCCGCGCCACGCCTGGGCGAGCGCGCCATGGTGATCGGCGCGGGCGTGGTCGGGCTGCTCTGTGCCTTTCTCCTCGCGCGCATCCCCGGCGTGCAGGTCTGCGCGGTGGACCGCGATCCGGCCCGCGCCAAGCTCGCGCGATCCCTCGGCGCCGAATTCTTCACGCCCGACGCCGCGCCCGCCGAGCAGGAGCTCCTCATCCACGCCAGCGCCAGCGAGGCCGGACTTCGCCTGGCGCTCGACCGCGCCGGCTTCGAGGCGCGCCTCCTGGAAGCCAGCTGGTTCGGCGATGCCGAGCCGTCGCTGCCCCTCGGCGCGGCCTTCCACCAGAAGCGGCTGCAGCTGATCTCGACCCAGGTCGGCAGCGTCTCGCCCGCCATGCGCGGCCGCCGCGCCTATACGGACCGGATGGCGCTCGCCCTCGCCTTGCTGGACGATCCGCGCCTCGACGCGCTGGTCGGCCCGTCGGTTCCCTTCGCGGAGCTCGCCGCCTCCATGTCCGCTTTGCTGGACCCGCCGGCTGGCGCGGCCCAGCCGCTCTGCCCCATCATTCTCTACGATCAGTAAGGACTTCCGACATGTTCAGCCTGACCGTCGTCGACCACATCATGGTCGCGCATTCCTTCCGCGGCGCCGAATTCGGTCCGGCCCAGCGCCTCCACGGCGCGACCTTCGTCGTCGAGGCGGAATTCCGCGCCCCGAAGATCGACGACCTGCATCTGTTGATCGATATCGGCCTGGCGAAGGACGAGTTGCGAAAAATCCTCTCGGCGCTCGATTACCGAAATCTCGACGAGGTGCCGGAATTCGCCGCCAAGAACACGACGACGGAATTCCTCTGCCTGCATATCCACGGCCTGCTGGCCGCCGCCTGCCGTGACGGGCGCATGGGCCCCGGCGGCGATGGCGTGACCGGCATCAAGGTGCTGCTGCGCGAGAGCCACGTGGCCTGGGCCGCCTTCGAAGGTCCGCTCGAATGAGGATCGCGCTCTTCGTTCCCGCCCCCTTCGACACGGTCTCGGGGGGCTATCTCTACGATCGCCGCCTGGTGGAGGGCCTGCGCGCCCTCGGCCATGAGGTCCGCGTGATGGAGCTCGACGGCCGCTTCCCCATGCCCGACGAGACGGCCGAGGCCTCGGCCCGCGCCGGCTTCCTCGGCCTCGCCGGGGACGAAATTCCGCTGATCGATGGCCTCGCCCTGCCGGCCTTCGCCAGCCTCGCGAGCGAGCTTGCCGCCCGCAGCGCCGTCGGGCTGATCCATCACCCGACCTCGCTCGAGCCCGGCCCTCACCAGGAGGCCCTGGCCGAGCGCGAGCGCGCGCTCTTCGCCGCTTGCGGCCGGCTGGTGACGACCTCGCACTTCACCGCGCGCTGCATGGCGCCGCTGGGGGCCGAGCCCTCGCGGATCGGCGTGGTGGAGCCGGGCACGGATCCCGCGCCGCGCGCCAGCGGCTCGGGCGGGCCGGGTGCGCGCATCCTCTCGGTCGGCTCGATCATTCCGCGCAAGGGGCACGACGTGCTGCTGCGCGCCCTCGGCCGCCTGACCGATCTCGACTGGACGCTACGCATTGCCGGCCCCCCGGCCGATCCCGTGCATGCCGAGGGCCTCGCCGCTTTGGCCGAGGAGCTCGGCCTCACCTCGCGCGTCACCTTCCTGGGCTCCGTCACGCAGAGCGAGCTGGACCGGGAATATGCGGCGGCCGATCTCTTCGCCCTGGCCACCCATTTCGAGGGCTTCGGCATGGCCGCCGCCGAGGCCCAGGCGCGCGGCCTGCCGATGGCGCTGTGCACCGGCGGCGCCATCGCCGATCTCGTCGGGCGAGGTGCGGCGATCCTGGCCGCGCCGGGCGATGCCAACAGCCTCTCGCGCGGCATGCGCCGCCCGATCTACGACCCCGCGCTTCGCGCCGCCATGGCCGAGGCGAGCTGGGCCGCCGGCCAGTCCCTGCCCCGATGGGAGGATCGCGCCGCGCGCTTCGTCACCGAATTGGAGGCCGCCGGACATGGATAACGAGGAAGCGGCCGAGGAATTCGACGGCGACTGGCTGGAACTGCGCGAGCCCTTCGATGCGGCCGCGCGCGACCCGGGCCTCGCGGAGCTGCTGATGCAGCATGTGGACGAGACGGCGCGTCCGCGCTTCCTCGACCTCGGCGCGGGCACGGGCAGCCTCACGCGCTGGCTCGGCCATTTCGTCGGGCGGCCGCACAGCTGGATCCTGGCGGATGCCGATGCCGAGCTGATGTCGCGCGCCTTCGACAGCATGATGGAGGCGGCGGACGAGGTCGGCTGGAAGGCCACCTGGCCGCAGAAGAAGGCCCTGCTGATGCATTCGCCCCAGGGCGCCTGGCGCATCGAGGGCATCCTGACCAACCTCGCCGAAGCGCCCGACAGCCTGCCGCTGGACAAGGTGGACGTGGTCACCTGCTCCGCGCTCTGCGACCTCGTCTCCGAGGCGTGGCTGGAGCGGCTGGCGGAGGCCATGGCACAGCGCAGGCTGCCCTTCTACGCCGCGCTGAACGTCTCGGGCCGCGAGCGCTTCACGCCGCCGCTGCCGGGCGACGCCCTGGTCGCGCGCGGCTTCCTGCGGGACCAGCGGCGCGACAAGGGTTTCGGCGGCATCGCCCTCGGCCCCGAGGCCCCGGCCGTGATCGCGCGGGTCTTCGCGGCGCAGGGCTACACGGTGCATCGCGCGCCCAGCCCCTGGATCGTGCCGCGCCAGGCGCATGAGATGGCCTATGAACTCGCGCTCGGCCATGCGGAGGCGGCGCTGCGCCACGAGCGACGCGGCGCGGCGCAGATCCGCGAATGGGCGGAAACACGGGGCCTGCAGGCCGATGACGGCAAGCTGGCCGTGCGCGTGGAGCATCAGGACCTGCTCTGCCTGCCCTGACATCGCCGTTTGGGGCTCCTGGACCGCCCGCCGGCTTCGGATTAGATCACGGGAAAGGCCGCGCATGACGGCCAGGGAACCGTGTCCATGATCCTTCGTCGCTTTTTGGCGGGCCTGGCGGCCCTCCTGCCCTTGGCCCTTCCGGCCGCGGCCCAGGCCTCCTGGCCGGAGCGCGCCGTTCGTGTGGTCATCACCTGGGCCCCGGGCGGCACCACGGATTTCGTGGCGCGCCTCTATGCCCAGCAGCTCGGCGCCGTGCTCGGCCAATCCGTCGTGGTCGAGAACCGCACGGGCGGCAGCGGCGCGATCGGGTGGAACCAGGTCGTGCAGTCCCGGCCGGACGGCTACACGCTGCTCATCACCGACAATTCCATCGTGACGGTCCCGCCGCTGCTGCCCGATCTCGGCTTCGACATGCGCACGGCCATGGAGCCGGTGGCCGAGCTGCTGGACTATCCCGTCGTCTTCACCGTCCCCGCGGCCCTGCCCGTCCGCAACCTGCGCGAGCTGGTGGCGCTGGCCCGCGCCCAGCCGGAAGTTCTGAACTACGGCTCCATGGGCAATGGCTCGACCATGCATCTCTATATGGAGGTCTTCCAGGACCTGGCCGGGATGCGCATGACCCATGTGCCCTATCGCGGCGCGGGCCCGGCCTTCCTCGACACGGTGGCCGGACGCATCCAGCTCGTGCTCGCCGCGCCGGCCACGATGATCTCGGGCATGCAGGGCGGGCAGGTGCGCGCCATCGCCGTCAGCACACCGGGCGGCGAGATCGCGGCCTTCCCCGGCGTGCAGACGGTGCGCGAGGCCGGCTATGACTTCGCGATGACCTATTGGTACGGGCTGCTCGCCCCGCGTGGCCTGGATCCCGCCATCGCCGCGCGGTTGCGCCAGGCCGTGACCCAGGTGAACGCCATGCCCGCGGTGCGCGAGCGCTTCGCCTCCCAGGGCGCGACGCCGATGACCGGCGACGGCGCCGCGCTGGGGCGGCGGATCGAGACGGAGCTCGCCACCTGGACGCGCCTCGTGGCGGAGAAGAACATCCGGCCTTAGTTAGACCTTCACGAACCGGCGGTTGCGCGCGGCCTCCGGCATGGGCGCCTCGCGGAAGCCGCAGGCGGCCAGGATCTCGGGGATCCCGTTGCCGCCCGCCGCCGCATTGGCGCCGTCGATCTCCACCAGCACCTCGCGCACATGGTCCCTGAGCGTGGCCTGCGCGCCGCGCAGGATCATCGGCTCGATTCCGTCCACGTCGAGCTTGATGGCATCGGGCGGCGGCGCACTCATGTGACGGACGAAATCGTCGATGGAGAAGCCCGGCACCGCCTGGCGGAAGCCGCCCTCGCGCGCCTCGATGCTGTGCATGGAATGGCCCGCTTCCGTGCTCGCCATGTTCAGCGAAACGAGGCCCGTCCGCTCGGCGAAGGCCAGGCAATAGGCCGAGATCCGGTCGTCGAAGCCGTTGATCTCGATGCTGCGCACCATCGCCGCGAAACTGGAGGCCGAGGGTTCGAAGGCCATCACCTGCAGGCCGCGCTTCGCCGCGAAGAGGCTGTAGAGCCCGATATTCGCCCCGATGTCCCACAACCGCGTCCCCGCCGGCAATCCGGCGATCCAGGCCACCGTCTCCGGCTCGTCCTGGCCGAAGCCCTGCGGGTCATGCAGCGCGCGCGACGATGGGCATTCCACCTCGATCGGACCGGCCTGGGTCTGCACCGTCACGCGCTGCATCAGCGCTTCGGCGACGAGGGCGCGGGTGGAGGCCGCGCGGCGCGGCTTCATGGGCGCGGTCGCCCGGAGCACGAGGCCCGAGAGGAAACGCGCCAGACTGCGACTCATGGGAAATCAGTCTCCAGCGACGGCGCCTTCGCGCCGCGGGTCGGTGCCGCCGACGAGACGGCGCGTCTGCCCGTCGCGCAGCATGCGGATGATGTTGGTGCCGGAATTCATCTCGCGTGCCTCGACGGGCGCGCCCCGGGCGATCAGCGCGGCCGCGAGGCCGGCCGCCGCCGTTCCCTGCTCGAGTTCCGTCAGCGCGTTCAGCGCGCCCACATGCGGCAGCGCCGCCGCGGCCTGCGGATCGAGATCCCAGTCGAGCGTCGCGACCACGGATTGCACCACATAGCCGATGATGCGCGAGCCCCCGGCCGAGCCCGTCAGGAGCTCGACCTCGCCGTCGCGGAAGGCGATCAGCGGCGACATGGAGGAGCGCGGGCGCTTGCCGCCCTCGACGCGATTGGCGATGGGCCGCCCCTCCAGCTCCGACAGGAAGGAGAAGTCGCTGAGCTGGTTGTTCAGCACGAAGCCGCGCACCAGGATGCGCGCGCCGAAGGCGCTTTCTACCGTCGTAGTCATGGACAGCGCCTCGCCTTCCGCGTCCACGATGGCCATATGCGCCGTGCCGCCCTCGGCCTGCGGCGGCTGGCTGGACAGGGCCCGGCCGAAGCGCCTGGGATTGCCCGGACGCGGCGCGCTAAGGGCGCGGTCGAGCGAGAGCATCTGCGCGCGCAACATCACATAGGCCGGATCGAGCAGCCCCGAGGTCGGCACGGGCGAGAAGCCAGGGTCGGCCATGTAGCGGTTGCGGTCGGCGAAGGCGAGGCGTCCGGCCTCCCCCAGCAGCATCGCCGCATCGAGGCTCGCCGGGTCGGGATCGACGTCGAAATGGCCGATCAGGCCGAGGATCTGCAGCACCACCGCCCCGCCCGAGGGCGGCGGCGGCGCGCAGACCGTATAGGCGCGATAGGGCATGCAGATGGCCGCGGCGCGGCGCGGGGCATAGCCGGCCAGGTCGTCGCCGGTCATCAGTCCGGGATTGGCGTGGCGGCGCACAGCATTGACGATATCGGCGGCGATGGGCCCGCGATGCAGCGCATCGGCGCCCTGCTGCGTCACCGCGCGCAGCGTCTCGGCCAGAGCCGGATTGCGCAGCATCGCGCCCTCGGCCAGCGGCGCGCCGGCCGCGTCGAAGAATAGCGCCCGCGCTGCGGGGTCGCGGCGCAGGGTCTCGGCGCTGACGGCGATGGACTGCGCGAGGCGCGGGGAGACCGCGAAGCCCTCCTCCGCCAGGCGGATGGCCGGCGCGAAGAGATCGGCCCAGGGCAGCTTGCCATGTAGGCGATGCGCCTCCTGGAGCATGCGCAACACGCCCGGCACGCCGACCGCGCGGCCCCCCACGATGGCGTCCAGGAAGGCCATGGGCCGGCCATCGCGCAGGAAGAGGTCGGCGCGCGCGGCGGCGGGCGCCGTCTCGCGGCCGTCCCAGGCGGTGAGCTGGCGGTCCTTGGGATCCCAATGCAGCAGGAAGGCGCCGCCGCCGATACCCGAAGCCTGGGGCTCCACGAGGGTCAGCACGGCCTGCACGGCGATGGCGGCGTCGACGGCACGCCCGCCCGCGCGGAGCATGGTGCGCCCGGCCTCGGCGGCCAGCGGATGCGAGGCGACTACCATCTGCCGCTCCGCCACGACCGGCTGGGCCAGCGTGGTGATCGGGAAGAGCAGCAGCAGGGCAAGGAGCGGCGCGCGGATCACCCAGGCGGCTTAGCCCGGTTTTACCGGCCGGTCACGCGGCGCGGCGCAGCCCCCGCCGGCCCCTGTAGGACAGGGCCTCCGCGACATGGCCCCGCTGGACGCCGGCAAGCCCCGCCAGATCGGCGATGGTGCGGGCCAGGCGGATGGTACGCACGAAGCCCCGCGCGGAGAGGCCGAGCCGCTCGGCCGCCTGCTCCAGCAGCAGCCGCGCCTCGGCGTCGAGCCCGGCGCTGTCCTGCAGGATGGCGCCGTCGGCGGCGGCGTTGTGGCGCGGGCCGTCCTCGCCATAGCGCGTGCGCTGCAGGTCGCGCGCGGCCTGGACGCGGGCGGCGATGACGCGGGTGGTCTCGCCGGCCGGCGCGCGCGCCATCTCGGCGGCCGGCACGCCCTGGACCTCGATCGTGATGTCCATGCGATCGAGCAGCGGGCCGCTCAGCTTGTCCGCATATTCCTCGCCGCAGCGGGGCGCGCGCGCGCATTCGCGCGCCGTTTCGCCCAGATGGCCGCAGCGGCAGGGGTTCATCGCCGCGATGCATTGGAAGCGCGCGGGATAGGTCACATGGGCATTGGCGCGCGCGATGACGGCGCGGCCGGTTTCCATGGGTTGGCGCAGCGCCTCCAGCGCGGGGCGCGGGAACTCGGGCCATTCGTCGAGGAAGAGCACGCCGTGATGGGCGAGGCTGATCTCGCCCGGCCGCGCGCGGTTGCCGCCGCCGATGAGGGCCGCCTGGCTTGCCGAATGATGCGGCTCGCGAAAGGGCGGGCGCGTAAGCAGGCGGCCGTCGCGCAGGAGCCCGGCGACGGAGTGGATCATCGACAGCTCCAGCGCCTCGCCGGGCGTGAGCTCCGGCAGCAGGCCGGGCAGCCTCGCGGCCAGCATCGACTTGCCCGCGCCGGGCGGGCCGATCATCAGGAGGTTGTGCCCGCCGGCCGCCGCGATTTCGAGCGCGCGCTTGGCCGTCTCCTGCCCCTTCACCTCGGAGAGGCAGGGCCCGCGCCATTCCTCGCGCTGGATCGGCGGCGGGGATGGCGGGCTCATCACCTGCACGCCCCGGAAATGGTTGAGCAGCATGGGCAGATCGGCCGGCGCCAGGACCTCGCCGCGCCCGGCCCAGGCGGCCTCGCCGCCCTGCGCGGCGGGGCAGATCAGGCCGAGGCTGCGGGCGGAAGCGCCAAGCGCGGCCGGAAGCACGCCGGCGACCGGCAGGATGGAGCCGTCCAACGAGAGCTCGCCCAGCGCCGCGAAACCCGCCAGCTCGTCGCGCGGGATGACCTCCATGGCGGCGAGCAGCGCGAGCGCGATGGGAAGATCGTAATGGCTTCCCTCCTTCGCGAGGTCGGCCGGCGCCAGGTTCACCAGCACGCGCTTGGCCGGCAAGGCGAGGCCGAGGCCGGTGAGCGCCGCGCGCACCCGCTCGCGGCTTTCGCCCACGGCCTTGTCGGCCAGGCCGACCACGAGGAAGGCGGGAAGACCGGGTGCGAGCTGCACCTGGACCTCCACGGGAATGGCCTGGATGCCCGCGAAGGCGAAGGTGACGATACGGGCAAGGCTCATGCGGAGAGTGTGCTCGTTCACCGCGCCCGGCCGCAACACGAACCCGGGCGACAAACCCGGATTCGTGTCGGTTCACGCTGACGGAGGAAGCACTAACCCGCGAGGGCTGCCCGAACCAGTCGCATGAATTCGTTGAGCTTCGTGCCGTCCATCCAGCGCGACACGGCCACGATCTCCTCGGCGGGCTCCATCCAGGTCGTCGCCCCGCCCGCGCCCGAGAAGCAGACCGCCCCCTCGCTCGCGCTCGGCCACTTCGTGCGGCCGGTGTTGAGCCAGAAGAGGAAACCGTAATGCGGATTCAGCGGGCAAGGCGCGCGGCAGAGGTCGAGCCACTCCTTGCGGATGAGCTCGCGGCCCTTCCACTGGCCGTCGGCTGCGACAAGCAGGCCGACCTTCACCTGGTCCTCGGCATTGATGATGAGGCCACCACCCCAATGGCCGCCACCCGAGACGCTCTCGATCATGCGGCCGCCGACCTCGACCTGCGAGGTGCTGTAGCCGCGCCAGGTCCAGTCCTTGCTGGCGCCGATCGGGTCCATGATCCGCTCGGCGAAGACTTCCGGCAAAGGACGGCGGAAGAGATAGAGCAGCGCCATCGACAGCGCGTTCACGCGCACATCGTTATATTCCCAGTAGTCGCCAGGCTCGGCCAGCGGGCGGTTGCTGCGCTTCTTGCCCTGGCCCTCGACGCCCAGGCTGCGGCCGCGGTCGATCAGGTCGCTCTTGCCGAAGAGCGTGCCCTCCCATTCGGAGGTGTTGGTCAGCAGGTGGCGCCAGGTGATCTTGCCGTTATGCGGGCCCGTGAAGGCCTCGTGCGGCACCTTCTCGCCGACCTTCGCGTCCAGGTCGGGCAGCAGCCCGTCGCGCCAGGCGAGGCCGGCGAGGATGGCGAGGTAGCTCTTGGCCACGCTGAAGGTCATGTCGGCGCGGCTGGGATCGCCCCATTCAGCCACCCGCTTGCCGTGCCAGTAGATGACGCCATTCGGGCCGCCGCGCGGCGCCGTCGGGCCAATGACCTCGTTGTCCGGCGCCGGCTCGAAGAAGCCGCTTTCGAGATGGGCGAGGATATCACGGGGCCAGGGGGTTTCGCTCGCGAGCGCGAAATCCGTGGCCGCCTTCAATGCGGGAGTCATAGGAAAAACCTTGAAGCTTCTTGGACGCGCATTTCACCCGCGCGGGCGTGCGTCGGCAAGGGGCCGGTCAGGATCATGGCACGCCCCGGGGCGATCCGCCCCGGAGGTGTCAGGCGGCGCGGCCGGCGGCCGGACCAGGCAGCTCGATGTCGATCGCCAGCGTGGAGAAATCGCCGCCACGCTCGAGATTCACCTGCACCTTGTCCGGGTCGATCGAGACGTAGCGCGCCACCACCTGCACCAGCTCCTGCTGGAGCTTGGGCAGGAAGTCGTCCTTGGTGCGGCTCACCCGCTCATGGCTGATGATGACCTGCAGACGGTTCTTGGCCGTCGACGCCGTACCGCTGGTCTCGCGTTCCCTGCGGAAGTAGTTCAGCCAGCTCATGCGGCCCTCCCACCGAAGAGCCGCCCGAGGAGGCCCTTCTTCTTCTCGATCTCGATGAAGCGGTGCGGCTTCTCCTCTCCGAGGAATCGGGAAACCGCATCGGAGTAAGCCTGTCCCGCCTGGCTCTCCGTGTCCATGATAACCGGGCTGCCTGCGTTGGATGCCTTCAGCACGCTCTCGCTCTCGGGGATCACGCCGAGCAGCGGGATGGCCAGGATCTCCAGCACGTCCTCGAGCTTCAGCATCTCGCCGCGCTCGACCCGCACGGGGTCATAGCGCGTGAGGAGCAGATGCTGCTTCACCGGCTCCTTCTTGTCCTCGGCGCGCTTGGACTTGGACTGCAGGACGCCCAGGATTCGGTCGCTGTCGCGGACCGAGCTGACCTCGGGATTGGTGACCACGATGGCCTGGTCGGCGAAGTAAAGCGCCAGAAGCGCGCCCTTCTCGATGCCGGCGGGGCTGTCGCAGAGGATGTAGTCGAATTCCTTCGACAGCTCCTCGATGATCGTCGCGACGCCTTCCTTGGTCAGCGCGTCCTTGTCGCGCGTCTGCGACGCGGGAAGGATGCACAGGCCGGGGACGCGCTTGTCCTTGATGAGGGCCTGCGACAGCTTCGCCTCGCCCTGCACGACGTTCACGATGTCGAAGACCACCCGCCGCTCGACGCCCATGATGAGGTCGAGGTTGCGCAGGCCGACGTCGAAGTCGATCACCACGGTCTTCTTGCCGCGCTGCGCGAGGCCGGTGGCGATGGCCGCGGAGCTGGTGGTCTTGCCCACGCCCCCCTTGCCCGACGTGACGACGATCACCTGCGCCATGGTTGGTTCCTTCTGGAGTTGGGTCACCGGCTCACCCAAGGGGATCGAACCGCAATTGCTCGCCGTCGAGGCGCACCTGCACCCCGCGGCCGATCGGCGTCGCGGAGAGGCCTTCGCGCACCGCGTAGAATCCGGAGATGGCGACCAGCTCCGGGTCGAAATTCTGGGCGAAGATGCGCGCCTCGGCATCCTCGGAGGCGCCGGCCACGGCCCGGCCGCGCAGCGCGCCGTAGATGTGGATATTGCCGTCGGCGATGACTTCGGAGCCGGCATTCACCGAACCCACGATGATCAGGTCGCTGCCCTGGGCATAGATTCGCTGCCCGGCGCGGACGTTCTGGGTCACCATCATGGTGCGCGCCATGGCCGGGCGCGGCGGCTCGGCCGCCAGGCTGGGCGCGGGCGCCATGTTCACGGCCGGAGCAACGACCGGGGAAGCCCCGGCCGGCGCCGCGATATCGACCTCGGACTCGCGCTGGCCATTGGGGCGCAGCGTCGGCAGGCCCGCGCCGGCGGCGGCGGCGCGCAGCGGCTGGGCGCCCCCGACGACGCCGATCGGCAGGATCTCGAGCGCGCGAAGCCCCTGGATCAGGGCGGGAAAATCCACCTGCTCGCCGCCCAGGTCGTCGAGGCCGATGGCGATGGGGGCGAAGCGCAGGAAGCCAGGGGCCCGGCGGAACTGGTCGCCAAGCGCCGGCAGCACGGCCTGAACGTCGCCCGTGAGAAGGCGCAGCGTCAGTAGGCTATAATTGCTCGCGCGGAGCCGGAAGGTCTCGGGGGGCGAGGCGGGCCTCGCAGTGGCTGACATGTGGTTCCTGGGGCTTACCGGACAGAATGCTGAAGGAACCGTGATACCCGGCCCGGCGGCTCCAGCGAAGCCCCAACTGTCGGGGGACGTCTGGAATCGATGCGGATTCGGCCTCATGCTGCCGCCATGACGGACATCCTGACGCTCTCCGAGCCTTTTCGAGCCCTTTTCTATGCGCCCTATTACCTGGCCCAGGCGCGCGGAGCCTTTGCCCGCCAGGGGCTGGAGGTCCGCATGGAGACCGCCGGCACCACGGTCCTCGCCGCCGAGGCGGTCTTTTCCGGCAAGGCCGACGTGGCCTGGAGCGGACCCATGCGCGTGATGCAGCACCGCGCCGCCGACCCCGCCTCGCCCATCACGGCCTTCTGCGCGGTGATCATGCGCGATCCTTTCCTCATCGTCGGTCGCGCCGCGCGCGAGGGGCTGCATCTGGCGGAGCTGCCTTTGATGCGCCTCGGCCTCGTGACCGAGGTTCCCACGCCGGTCTGGTGCCTGGCCGATGCCGTGGCCAAGGCGGGCGGCCAGAAGCTGAAGGACCGCTCGGGCGGGACCATGGCGCAGAACCTGGCGCGCCTGCTGGACGGAACGCTGGACGCCATCCAGGTCTTCGAGCCCTTCGCCTCCGAAGCCGAGGCGGCGGGCGCCAGTGTCTGGTACGCCCAGGCCGAGGCGGGGCTCATGGCCTATTCCTCGCTCTATGCCCGGCAGGACACGCTGACCGAGCGGCGCGAGTCGATGCGCGGCATGGTGCGCGCCCTCGCCGAGACGCTGGAATGGCTGGCCGTCGCCGAGGCGGCGGAGGTCGCCGAGTTGCTGCAGCCCTATTTCCCCGACGTCCTGCCCGAGATCCGCGCCCGCGCCATCGCGCGCTACCAGCATGTGGGCCTCTGGGGCGACGGGCCGCGCTTCCCCCGCGCCGCCTTCGACTCGCTCGGCGAGGCCATGCTGCGGGCGAAGACCCTGCCCCATCTGCCCGCCTTCGAGATCTGTGTGGACGAGGCGGTGGTCGAGGAGGCGCTGGCGTGAGGATTCCGCCCGGCCAGAGGGCCGATTACCGCTGGTTTCTCTCGATGCCGCTGCGCTGGATGGACAACGACATCTACGGCCACATGAACAACGTCCAGCACTACAGCCTCTTCGACACGCTGGTCGCGCGTTTCCTGCTGGCCCATGGCGTGCTGGACCTGAAGGCGAGCCAGGAGGTCGGCCTCGTGGTCGAGACCGGCTGCCGCTACCACGCGCCCGCCGCCTTCCCCGACGAGATCACCGGCGGGCTGCGGGTGAAGCGGATCGGGGGCTCCTCCATCACCTATGAGCTGGCGCTGTTCCGCAACGACGGGGACGAGGCCATCGCCGAGGGCCACTTCACCCATGTCTATGTGAGGCGCGACGAGCAGGCGCGAACGGTCCCGCTTCCGGCCGCGCTACGGGCAGCGGCCGAGCCGCTCCTGGCTTGACGGGCGGCGGATTCTCGCCGTCCCTCCCGGCCAGGATCCAAGGAAGCCCCAAATGCCCGAGCTGAAGAACCTCGCCATTCTCGACGACTATCAGGACGTCACCCTCAAGCTCGGTCCCTGGGACCGGCTTCCGGGGCTGAAGAAGACGGTGTTCCGCGACACCCTCTTCGACGAGGACAAGATCGTCGAGCGGCTGATGCCCTTCGACGCGATCCTCGCCATGCGCGAGCGCACGCCCTTCCCGCGCGCGCTGATCGCGCGCCTGCCCAATCTCAAGCTGCTGATGACCACGGGCGAGCGCAACCGCGGCATCGACGCCGCCGCCGCCGCCGAGCACGGCATCACCTTCAGCGGCACGCCGAGCTTCGGCGCGCCGACGGTGGAGATCACCTGGGGGCTGATCATCTCCCTCGCGCGCAAGTTCCCCTCGCAGACCGCCGCCTTGCTCGCGGGGCAGTGGCAGACCGATCTGGGCACGACGCTGGAGGGCAAGACGCTCGGCGTCGTGGGGCTGGGCAAGCTCGGCACCAAGGTGGCCAAGATCGGCCAGGCGCTGGGCATGAAGGTCATCGCCTGGAGCCAGAACCTCACCGAGGAGACGGCCGCCGCCCAGGGCGCCACGCGCGTGGACAAGGCGACGCTCTTCGCCGAGGCCGATGTGGTGACGCTGCACCTCATCCTCTCCGATCGCTCGCGCGGCGTGGTGGGCGAGGCGGAGCTGGCGGCGATGAAGCCCACGGCCTTCCTGGTGAACACCTCGCGCGGGCCCCTGGTGGACCAGCCGGCGCTGATCGCGGCGCTGAAGGCCGGGCGGATCGCCGGGGCGGGCATCGACGTCTACGACATCGAGCCCCTGCCCGCCGGCCACCCGATCCTGTCGGCGCCGAACACGCTGCTGGCGCCGCATCTGGGATATTCGACGGTGGAGAACTACCGCGCCTATTTCGCCGGCGCGGTGGAGGCCATCGAGGCCTATAATGCGGGCAAGCCCATCCGCGTCATCACCTGAGGTCCTGCCTGCCCGCCCCAGGGGCGGGCAGGCCAGAGGCGAGGATGTCCGGCGTCCGGCGGGCATCGGATCGGCGTGCTGGAAGCCAGGCTTGCCGCCATTGCCAGCCGGCCCGGGGCAGTGTTCGCTCAGGGCCGCGATATTCTGAAATGGTGGGAAGCGGCATGAGGCTCGACTGGGCAAGCGCGACGCAGCGCGAGCGCGACAATGCGTATAACAACTCCGAAGCCGTGGTGGACAGCGCGAAGCTGGTCGAGGAGCGCAACAACGCCTCCGCCGCCTTCCGCGCGAATTACGGCGCCACGCTGAACCTCGCTTATGGCGACAGCCAGCGCGAGCAATGGGATCTCTATCCCGGCAAGAATCCCCAGGCGCCGACGCTGGTCTTCATCCATGGCGGCTATTGGCAGCGCAACCGGCGCGAGGATTTCGCGATCCTCGCCGAGGGCGCGCTTGCCATGGGCTGGAATGTAGCCATCTGCGGCTACAGCCTCTGCCCCGAAGTGACGATGATGCGCATCGCCTATCAGATCCACGCCGCGCTGGACTGGCTCTCGGCGCATGGCGCGGAACATGGTCTGGCCGGTCCCCTCGTGCTGACGGGCTGGAGCGCCGGCGGCCACCTCACCGCTCTGGGCGCCGAGCATCCGGCCGTGACGGCGGCCATCGCCATCTCGGGCATCTATGAGCTCGGGCCGGTGCGCGACACCTATCTCAACGCCGCGCTGAAGCTGACCGACGAGGAGATCATCGAGCTTTCGCCGATGCGCCGGCCCGTGGTGCAGAAACCGATGGCCATCGTCTATGGCGGCGCCGAGCTGCCGGAGCTCTGCCGCCAGTCGCGTGAATTCTACGCGATGCGCGCCGATGCCCAGGCGCCGGGACCGCTGCTGCACATCCCCGGCGCGGACCATTTCCGCGTGCTCGAGACGCTGCGCCAGCCGGGCGGCGCGATGCTGCGGCTCGCCGCGGATCTGCTGCTGTGAAAATCAGGACCGCCGAGCCGGAACGGCGATCCTGGCCAGGGCGATGGCGCGCCCAGCCTGCGTCTAAGCGCTGAGGTAGCTCTCCGCCGCATCCGCCAGGATGCGGATAGCGAGCGCCAGGTCCTCCTCCTTCGTGTCCTCGCTCCAATGGTGGCTGATGCCGCCGATCGAGGGCGTGAAGAGCATGGCCGCCGGCATGATCCGCGCCACGTGCTGCGCGTCGTGGATCGCGCCGCTCGGCATGGGCTGCCATTGGCCATTGGCGTGCTTCGTCGCCGCCGTCTCCAGCGCCGCCCGCATGGGTGCGGCGCTGATCGCGGCGGCCGAGCGGCTGACGGGCTCCAGGCTGACGCTGCAAGCGTCCCGCCGATCGACCTCCTGCACGATGGCCTTGAGGCATTCGCCCATCCGGTCCAGCACGGCCTCATCGATGTCCCGGAACTGGAAGATCATCTCGGCCCGGCCGGGAATGATGTGCGGCGCATTGGGCTCGATGGCCAGGCGCCCGCAGGTCCAGACCGTGCGCTCGGCCGCGACCATGGGGAAGCGCTCGTCGATCAGGCTCAGCACGCGCATGGCCGCGACCGTGGCGTCCTTGCGCTCGGCCATGGTCGTGCCACCCGTGTGGTCCTGCTTGCCGATGCAGGTGATCCGCCAGAGGGAGACGCCGACGATGCCGCTGACCACGCCGCTGCGCAGTCCGGCCCTCTCCAGCTGCGTGCCCTGCTCGATATGGAGCTCGAAGAAGCCCTTGTAGCGCGCGGGATCCAGCCGCAGGCGCGGCAGCCCGGCGAGGCCCGCCTCGGCCAATGCCTCGCGGAGCGGCTGGCCGGTCAGCACGTGCCTCGCCGCGTCGATCTCTCCCTCGTCCAGCGCACCGATCAGGCTGCGGCTGCCGAGAAAGCTGCCGAAATGGCCCTCCTCATCGGCGAAGGCGACGACATCCACCGGCAGTCCGGCGCGGGCCAAGGCCAGCCCCGCGACGACGCCGAGCGCGCCGTCCAGCCAGCCCGCCTCGTTCTGCGTCTCGATATGACTGCCGACGAGCAGGCGCGGCCCCTCGCCCGGATGCCGGCCGAGCACATTGCCGAGGCCATCGATGCTCGGCTCCAGCCCCACTTCGGCCATGCGGCTCATGAGCCAGCGACGGCTTTCCATGTCCTGCGGCGTATAGGTGGGGCGATGCACGCCCGTCCTGAACTCGCCGATCTTACGAAGCTCGTGCAGATCGGCGAGGAAACGCGCGGTGTCGACCTCAGCCACGCAGGAAGGCCTCGGCCGCGTCGGCCAGGATACGGATGTTCAGCGCCAGATCCTCCTCCTTCGTGTCCTCGGCCCAGTGATGGCTGATGCCGTTGATCGAGGGCGTGAAGAGCATCGCCGAGGGCATCACGCGCGCCATGTACTGCGCGTCATGGCCGGCGCCGCTCGGCATGTGCTGCCACTGGCCGTTGGCGTGCTTGGTCGCGGCCTCGGCGAGCTTGGCTTGCATCGCAGGATCGCAGGGGGCGGGCTTGCTGCGGCTCATCGCCTCGACGGTGGAGACGGTGCGCTCCGTGCGGTTCATCTCCTGCACGATGGATCGCAGGCAGGCCTCCAGCCGCTCCAGCGTGGGGACGTCGATGTCGCGGAACTGGAAGAGCACCTCGGCCTTGCCGGGAATGATCGACGGCGCGCCGGGGTCGAGCGCGATGCGCCCGCAGGTCCAGACCGTGCGCGGGCCGCAGACCATGGGGAACTCGCGGTCGATCCGCGCCAGCATGCGCACGGCGGTGAGGCCGGCATCCTTGCGCTCGGCCATGGTCGTGCCGCCCGCATGGTCCTGCATGCCCTCGATCGCGATGCGGAACTGCCAGATCGCGACGATGCCCGTCACCACGCCCGAGCGCAGGCTTTGGGATTCGAGCTGCGTGCCCTGCTCGATATGCATCTCGAAGAAGCCCTTGTAGCGGGCGAGGTCCAGCTGCGGACGCGGCTTGCCCTCGAGCCCCGCTTCCTTCAGCGCCTGGCGCAGGGGCTTGCCGTGATAGCGATTGGAGAGCATGTCGATCTCGGCCTCGTCGAGCAGGCCGGTCAGGGAGCGGCTGCCGATGAAGCTGCCGTAGTGCCCCTCCTCGTCGGCGAAGGCCACGACGTCCACCGGCAGGCCCGCGCGCGCGAGTGCGACGCCCGACATCACGCCCAGCGCGCCGTCCAGCCAGCCGGCCTCGTTCTGGCTCTCGATATGGCTGCCCACGAGCAGATGCGGCCCCGGGCCGGGATGGCGGCCGAAGACATTGCCGATGCCGTCGATGCTCGGCTCCAGCCCGCATTCCTTCATGCGGTCCATGAGCCAATGGCGGCTCTGCATATCGACCTCGGAGAAGGTCGGGCGGTGCACGCCGGTCTTGAACTCGCCGATCTTCCGCAGATCGTTAAGGTCCTTCAAAAACCGATCGGTATCCACCTGCGCCATGCCACGCTCCTTCGCGAAAGCGGCAGGATAGGCGAGGATTTCCGTCCGGCAAGGAGCAGGAACCATGCAAAAGATCACGCGCTACGCAACACCGACGGGCGGGCGACCCTTTCCGCCTTTTTCGATGGCAGTGCGCCATAACGGAACGCTCTACGTTTCAGGCCTCGGGCCGCTGGACGCGCAGGGGACCATCGCACGTGGCGACTTCGCCGCGCAGTTCGCACAGGTGATCGAGAATCTGAAAACGGTGCTCGCCGATGCGGGCGCGGATATGACGCGCATCCTCAAGACCAGCGTACTCCTGGTGCGCGCGACGGACGTGCCGGAGATGAACCGCCTCTATGCCGCGGCCTTCCCGGCCGAGCACCTCCCCGCCCGGACGACGAGCGTGGTCTCGGCGCTGCCGGTGCCGGATTTCCTGCTGGAGATCGAGGCCTTCGTCGCAGTGGAATAGGCCCGCCGAAGCCAGGCGCCGAAGGCGGCGCCCGGCGTCCGAGGGCTCAGGAAAGCGTGATACCCCCATCCACGACGATGGTCTGGCCCGTCACCATCGCCGCGCCGGCGAGCAGGAAGACCATCACCTCCGCCAGGTCCTCCGGCTCGCAGCGGCGCTTGAGCAGGGCGTTGTCGATGGAATTCGCGCGCTGCTCGTTGGTCCATTCGATCATCCAGCTCGAATTCACCGCGCCGGGCGCGATGGCATTCGCCCGCGCCTCGGGCCCCAGCGTGCGCGCGAGGTTCTTGGTGAGCGAAATCACCCCGGCCTTCGTCGCGCCATAGGCCATGGACGAACCCGGCGAATCCAGCCCGGCGATGGAGGCGACCGAGACCATCGCGCCGCCCGATTTCTTCAGATGCGGCGCGGCGGCCTTGGCGCAACGGAAGACGCCCAGCAGGTTCACCTCGATCACGGCGGACCACAGCTCCTCCGTCAGCCGGTCGAGCTCGGTGGGCGCGATGGTGGTGCTCGTGCCGGGCGTGCCCGCATTGTTCACGAGATAGTCGAGGCGGCCGAGATCCCTCACGGCCTGCTCGATCATGCGCGGACCATCGGCCGCATCGCCGACATTGCCGGGGGCGGAGATGGCTTCGAGGCCCTCGGCCACCAGCGCCGCCACCTGCTCCGGCCCGCGCGGGTCGTCGGCGAGGTGATTGATGGCCACCTTGCAGCCGTTGCGCGCCAGCATCCGCACGGTCGCCAGGCCAATGCCCGAGGCGCCCCCCGTGACGATGGCCGTCTTGCCCTTGAGGTCGTAGCGGATCATGCGTCATTCGCCTTCACATCGAAGCCCGCCATGAAGCCGATGCCCTGGAGGCTCTGCTTGAGCTTGATGAGGCGGCGGTCGCGCTCCTCGAAAAGCTCGGCGGGCGGCTTGCCACCCCAGTCGTAATAGCCCTTGCCGTCGAACACGCCGGCCTCGCCCTTAGCGACGAGTGCATCCATGCTCGGGCTCGTGCCGGGAGCGGGCGGCACATAGGTGCCGTTGCGCGCGGCGTGCTGCAACATGCGCAGCCCGGTGAAATCGGCCTTGGCCATGACGCCGATGATCTGCAGCCGCAGGCCGATGCCGTGGATGACGGCCGCGTCGATCTCCTGCGCGGTGGCATAGCCGTTGTCGATGAGGAACTGCACCTCGGCCTGGACCGCCGCCTGGATGCGGTTGGCGACATAGCCCGAGATGAACTTCCGCATGACGATCGGCACCTTGCCCATCGCCTCGACGACGGATTTCACCTCCTGCAGCACGGCCTCGTCGGTCTCGGCGTTCGGCACCAGGTCCACGAGATCGACCAGATAGGGCGGCGTGTACCAATGCGCGATCAGCGCGCGCTTCAGCCGCGCCGGCGGCATGAGCGGGAAGACGTCGAGATAGCTGGTGTTGCTGGCCCAGATGGATCCGGCCGGGGCGCAGGCGTCCAGGCGGCGGTAGAGGTCCGTCTTGGCCTCGGGGTTCTCGACGATGGCCTCGACGATCAGCTCGGCCCCGTCGACGCATTCCTCCAGCGAGGCATGGCGCGTGCAGGCCTGGGCCAGCTGCGCGCTGCCCCAGCCCTGGGGCGCGGCGCCGAGCTCCTCGAGCGTGGCGAGCGCCTTTTCCATCAGCCCCTGGGAGCGGGCGAGTGTGGCGGCGTCGGAATCCGTCAGGCGGACGCGATGCCCGCCCATGGCGAAGACCAGCGCCAGCGCGTGGCCCATGGTCCCCGCCCCCAACACCGCGACGCGCAGCTGCTTCGCCATTCCTGTTTCCTCCATGGATTATGGGGAAAGGGTGTCGCGCGGGCGCGCCAGGGTCAACCGTTGGGGCGTTTCCGCAGAAGGCAGCGCTGGCGCCCTTCCCTCACGAAACGCCTGGACCGTGGCGGTGCTCCCTCGGGTCGAAGCTCATAGGTAACCCATCGCCTCGTCATGCGCCTTCGCGGCCGGGCTCCGCTGCGCGACAGGACCGAAGCCGCCGCCGCCCGAGGTCTCCAGCCGCACCACATCGCCCTTCCGCAGGGGCAGGTTGTCGGTCTTGGGCGGGATGGGCGTTTCCACGCCGTCGCGCCGCAGCACCAGCGCGCCGACCTGGGCCGCGCCACCGCCGGCGAGGCCGTAGGGCGCGTGGTCGAAGCGATCCATGTTGCTGGTGAAGAAGCAGCGCGGGCTGTCCACGCGCCATTCGCGCGCGAGACCCAGCCCGCCGCGGAACTGGCCCTCGCCGCCGCTGCCGTCGCGCAGGCCGTAGCGCAGGACCGTCAGCGGCAGCTGCGCCTCGATCATCTCGATGGGGATGTTGCTGTTGTTGTGCATGCCGCTGGCAAAGGCGTTCACGCCGTCCTTGGAGGGATGCCCACCCGAGCCGCCGATCTCGATCTCCACCAGCACCTCGCGCGTCTGCGCGACGGTCTGGAAGGTGGTGACATAGCTGTTGCCGTAATAGGCGGCGGGAATGAGGTGCGGCACCGCCTGATGCAGCGCGCCGTTCATCGCGTTCAGCAGCCGGTGCGTGACGGCCACGCGATGCGCGACGGGCGCGGGATGGCGGGCATTCACCACCAGCCCCTCGGGCGCGATGACGCTGATCGGGCGATAGCAGCCCGCGCTCATATGCAGCGAGGAATCGGCGCAGCACATCAGCGCGAACATCACCGCCGCATTGGTGCTGGCGAGCGTCGCATTGGTCGGCCCCGACACCTGCGGGCCGCAGCCCGAAAGATCCACCGAGGCCTGGTCGCCCTGGATGGTGACGGCGACATGCAGGCGGATCGGCACGCCGATATCGATGCCGTCATCGTCGAGGAAATCGGTGAATTCATAGGTGCCGTCCGGCATGGCCGCGATGGCGACGCGCATGCCGGCCTCGCTCATGGCCAGGATGCGGTCCCCGGCCTCCACCATGGCATCCGCGCCGAAGCGGCGCGCCAGACGCAGCAGGGCGGCCGCCCCCACATCGAGGCTGGCCAGCTGCGAGGAGAGGTCGCCCAGCAGCAGGTCCGGCTTGCGGATGTTCTGGCGGATCATCGCCCAGACGCCGTCGTTGCGAACGCCCCGGTCGAGAATCTTCAGCGGCGGGATGCGCAGGCCTTCCTGGAAGATCTCCGTCGCCTTGGCCGCGTAGCTGCCGGCCGCCAGGCCGCCCACGTCGATGTGGTGGCAGAGCGTGCCGACGAAGGCGATGCGCCGCCCCTCATGGAAGACGGGCTTGTAGGCGATGATGTCCGGCAGGTGCTGGCCGCCGCAATAGGGGTCGTTGGTGAGGACGACGTCGCCCTCGTTCCATTCTTCCGGCGGCACGAAATTCGCGAGAATCTCGCGCAGCGCGTGGCTCATGGAGTTGAGGTGGCCGGGGATGCGCGCGGACTGCGCGAGGTTCCAGCCCTGCGCGTCGAAGACGGCGGTGGAATAGTCCAGCAGCTCGCGCACGATGGTGCTGCGGCTGGTGCGCCAGACGGTGACGTCCATCTCCGCGGCCGCCGCGGTGAGGGCATTGCGGATGACCTCGATCTCGATGGGTCCGAGCATCACGCAATCCTCCGCGCGACAATGGCGCCTTCGGGGTCGAGCTTCGCCTGCCAGCCGGCGGCGATGACATGGGTGGCGAAGGCCTCCTCCACGATGGCGGGGCCCTGGATCACGTCGTCCGCATGCAGCGTCTCGCGGCGCCAGACGGGCCAGGGCGTGGCCTTGCCGCCCTGCGAGACGGCGCGCGAGGTCGGCGTTGCGCGCGTGGTGGCGGCGATGCCGGATTCCTCGGCGGGCTTGGGCAGGCGGCCGATGGCGGACATGCGTAGCGTCACGATTTCCACCTTCTCGTCCTCGGCGGCGTAGGAGAAGCGCGCCTTGTGCGTCGCGTGGAAGCGCGTCATCAGCGCGGGCAGGTCGGGCGCCTCGGGCCAGGGGACGAGGAGCTCGAAGGCCTGGCCGTGATAGCGCAGGTCCGCCGAAATCTCGGTGGCGCGCTCGGCCTCCGGCACGCCATCGGCGACGAGACGCGCGAGCGCCTCCTCGCGCAGCGTGGCGATGGCGGCCTCGATCTCGGGCAGTGCGTCCGGCTCGGCACGGAGCAGGCGCGAGCGCGCCAGATCCTGCACCAGCTCGGAGAAGAGAATGCCATAGGCGGACAGCGTGCCCGGCTCGCGCGGCAGGATGACCTCGGTGATGCCGAGCTCGTCGGCCACCTCGGTCGCGTGCAGGCCGCCGGCGCCGCCGAAGGAGAGCAGCGAGAAGTCGCGCGGATCGAGCCCCTTCTCGAAGAGCGAGAGCCGCACGGCGGAGGCCAGCTGCACGTTGGTCACGCGCAGCACGCCCTCGGCCGCGGCCTCGACGTCCAGCGAGAGCGGCTTGCCCACATGCTCGGCCATCGCCGCGCGGGCGGCGGCGACATCGAGCGCCATGGCTCCGCCCAGGAAGAAATCGGGATCGATCCGGCCGAGCACGGCATTCGCATCCGTCACGGTCGGCAAGGTGCCGCCACGGCGATAGCAGACCGGCCCCGGTCGCGCGCCGGCGCTGCGCGGACCCGCCGTGAGGCGACCCGAGGCATCGACGGACGCGATGGAACCGCCGCCCGCGCCGATGGTGCGCATCTCCACCATCGGCAGGCGCACCGGCAGGCGATCCACCTCGCCCTGGGTGACCAGGCCGATGCGATGGTCCTGCACCACGCTCACGTCGAAGCTGGTGCCGCCCATGTCCACGGCCACGAGGTTGGGGCGCGAGAGGCGGCGCGACAGCCGCTCGGCGGCCAGCGCGCCGCCCGAGGGGCCGGAGAGCAGCAGCCGCGCCGGCTGAGCGGCCGCGCGCGCCAGGCTGCACATGCCGCCATTGGACTGCACGAGGAAGATGCGGGGCGAGAATCCACCCTCGCCCAGCCGCGCCTCGAGCCGCGCCAAATAGTTCTGCACCACGGGCATCAGCACCGCGTTCAGCACCGTGGTGGACAGGCGCTCGTATTCACGGATCTCGGGGCTGATCTCGGAGGAGAGGCTGACGGGAATGCCCGGCAGCGCCGCCTGCACCGCATCGCGCAGCGCGAGCTCATGCGCGGGGTTCGCATAGGCATGCAGCAGGCCGATCGCGATGGCCTCGGGCTTCGCCGCCTTCAGCCTCTCCAGCATGGGCGCGAGATCGCCAAGCGGAAGTTCCACGCTGCCATCAGCGCGCACGCGCTCGGCCACGCCGAAGCGCAGGTCGCGTTCGATCAGACAGGGGAAGGGATCGGGCGCAAGACCGTAGATGTCACGGCGGAAGTGCCGCGTGATCTCCAATACGTCCTCGAAGCCGGCCGTGGTGACGAGCACGCCGCGGGCCAGCTTGCGCTCCAGCACCGCATTGGTCGCGATGGTGGTGCCGTGCAGGAGCAGGCCCACATCGGCCAGCGCGAAGCCGAAGCGTTCGGCCGCCTCGCGCACGCCGATCAGCAGGCCCTCGGAGGGATCGGCTGGCGTGGTGGGCGTCTTCCAGGCCACCACGCGGCCCTTGCGGGCGTCCAGGATTTGAAGGTCGGTGAAGGTCCCGCCGATGTCGACGGCGATGCGGACCGGGCGCTGTTCCATGTGACTCAATTCCAGAAGGTCAGGACAATATTCGTGGTAGCCAGAGAGCGATTTCTGGGAAGATGAGCATCAGCATGACGGCTCCGAGGTAGACAAGGAGGAAGGGCATGACGCCCACGAAGACATCTGTGATGGGTCCTGCCTTGGGTCGCATACCCTGGAGCACATACATGACGGTTCCATCTGGCGGGCTGATCTGTGCGATCTCGACGAGCATGGTCACGATCACGCCGAACCAGATGGGATCGTAGCCCAGGGCCACGACCACCGGGAAGATGACCGGCACGGTGGTGATGATCATGGAGAAGCCCTCCATGAAGGTGCCGAGCGCGAAGTACAGCCCGATGATGCAGAGCATGATGGCCCAGGGCGGCAGCGGCAGGTCGGAGATGAGTGCGGCCAGCGCCTGGGGCACGTTGATGGTCGTCAGGATGTAGTTCAGCAGATAGGCGCCGAAGATGATCAGCCCCAGCAGCGCGGTGTTGCGCGCCGTGGCCTCGGCCGAGGCGTGCAGCATCCGCAGGGTCAGCTTGCGCTCGAGGGCCGCGAAGAACATCGCGCCCGTGACGCCCAGGGCCGCGGCCTCGGTCGGCGTCGCCCAGCCGGCATAGATGGAGCCCAGGACGAGCACGATCAGCAGCACCGTGGGGATCAGGTCGCGCAGCGCGCGGATCTTCATGCCCAGCGGCAGCTTGGGCGGCTTTTCCATCGGGTTGCGGTGGCCGTGCCAGGCGATCAGCGCCAGGAACATCCCCGTCACCAGGATCGAGGGCAGCAGGGCCGCGATATAGAGCGCGCCCACCGAGGTCTCGGTGATCAGGCCGTAGATGATGAAGGTGATGCCCGGGGGAATCAGGTTGCCCAGCGCGCCGCCGGCCGCCAGCGAGCCCAGCACCCAACGCTGGTTGTACTTGGTGCCCTGGAAGAAGGGCAGCGCGACCGAGCCCATGGTGGCGGCGGTGGCGACGCTCGATCCGCTGATGGCGCTGAACACCGCGCAGCTGACGATATTGGTGTGCAGCAGCCCGCCCGGCAGGCGGTTCAGCCAGACGTTGAGCGCGCGGTACAATCGGTCCGACAGGCCCGCGCGCAGCAGGATCTCGCCCATCAGCAGGAAGAGCGGCACCGCGACGAGCACGAAGTTGGAGGACGGCCCCCAGAGCGTCTGTCCGGCGAAGTTCCACCAGGGGCGGTCGCTGAACAGGAAGCCGGTGAGGAAGGCGAGCACGCCGAGCACGGCGGCGATATAGACGCCCGATCCGAAGAAGACGACGAAGATGCCGATCAGCATCAGGATCTCGGCGATGGGCAGGGCCTGCGCCCCCGAGGCCGCGGCGAAGAGGACGACGCCGAGCAGTCCGAGCAGGAAAACGATTGCGATCAAGTCGTGGAGCCCTCGCGTGCCATGGCGACAGCCTCGAGGGCTTCCTCCGCCTCGTCGTCGATCGTGCGCGAGCCGAGCAGCCGGTCGAGCTGTTCGGGCTGGCCGAGCAGGAGGGCGAGCGTGCCCTCCAGCATCAGCACCAGCGTCATCGCCAGGAAGGCGGTGATGCCGACGGCCCAGAGGCCTTGCGGGATCACCATGGGCACCCGCAGGGCCGAATTGTCATGGGCGTCGAAGAGCGCGCTTTCGTCCACCAGCTCCCAGGCGACCCAGGCGGTGAAGGCCGCGAAGGCGATGAGCAGCGCCAGCGAGAAGAGGTGCAGCGGCGCGCGCAGGCGCAGCGGCATGCGCGTCACCAGCACGTCGACGCGGATATGCGCGCGGCAGGCCAGGGTATGGGCCAGCGCCCAGGCGATGCCGCAGGCGAGCATGTAGCCGGTGATCTCCACGGTCGCGGCCGAGGAGACGCCGAAGACGTTGCGGCCGACGATGTCGCCGGTGATGAAGAGGGCGCAGGCGACGTAGTTCCAGCCCGCGACCCAGGCCATGAACGCCGCCACCGCCGTGGCGCCGCGGCGGAGCTGCGTGGCGAAGCGCAGCACGCTCAGCCGCCGAACCGCACGCCCGAGAGGGGAGCGATCACCTGGTTGTAGATCTCGCCGCAGCGCGCGCCGCAGCGGCGCACGAAGCCGGGCAGCACGACCTGCTGGAAGATGCGCCGCGTCTCGGCCTTGTCGGCGTCACTGGCCTTGACCTCGGTCATGGGGCGCGCGGCCAGGGTGTGGATGCGGCAGTTGTCGCGATTGCCCGTGGCGCAGTCGATGCCGTCGCGCGTCCCCGTGGCGCCGAGCTCCCATTGCGCGTCGCTGAGCTGGCGGAAGGTCGCCTCGATGAGCTCGCGCACCGGCGGCTCCAGGCGGTTGAACCAGTTGAGGTTCACGATATAGGCGGCGACGGCCCAGCTGACCGGCAGGTCGCTGATATGGGTCGAGACCTCGGGCCAGCGGGCGGCGACGCCCGAGCCGGAGCCGGTGATGGCGCAATCCACCACGCCGCGCTCCAGGGCCGAATAGACCTCGGGGAAGCCGATGGAGGTCGGCTGGGCGCCGAGGGCGGCGTAGAAATCGACGAGGCTGTTGCCGAAGGTGCGGACGCGCCGCCCGCGCAGATCGGCCATCGTGGCGAAGGGCGTGCGGCAGAAGAGCACCTGCGCGGGGAAGGGGAACATCGCCATGATGCGGACGCCGAAGCGCTCCAGGTCGCGATTGGCGACGGGCGTCATGGCGTCGGCGATGCGACGGGCCAGGCCGATATCGGGCGCGAGGCCGGCGAGGTCCACGCCGTCGAGGATGGGCACGTCGCCCGAGAGGGTGGAGAGGGTGCCGGCGCCGATCTCGGCCTGGCCGGAGCGAACCAGCCGGACGATCTCGTTGCCCGAGAGGTTCCGCTCGGCATGGCTCGCCAGCGTCATCTCGATGCGACCGCCGCTGCGCTCGCGCAGGCCGTCACGCAAAATGCGCTGGTCGAGCACGTATTGCGGCTGCGTGGGCAAGGGCTGCGTCACCGCCGTGATCGCAACACGAGGGCCGGGCGGAATGGTCTGCGCCAGGGCTGGAGCAGCGAGGGCCACGATACCGAGCATCGCAGCCAGACCAGTGCGGAACATGGGACATTCTCCAATTCGAGCGACCGCAGCATGGCACGGTCCCGCAAATCGCATAGCCCACCCTCGCCGATGGTTCCCGCGCTTACTCCCCTCCCTGCCTCGCCAACCGGCAATTGCCGGGCGTCATGCCCAAGGGTTGCGCTTGGCGGGAGCGGTCCAGGGCGAGCTCCCCTGCGCCGCGGGCGGCGGAATCGCCATCGGCGCGCCGCCCGTCATGGCCATCAGACGGGCGATGCGCTCTTCCGTCGGCGGGTGGGTGGCGAAGAGGCGATCCAGCCGCAGGCCCGAAAGCGGGTTGATGATGAACATATGGGCGCTGCCCGGATTGGCCTCGGCCGTCTCGTTCACATGGCCGGCCTTGCCGCGCTCCAGCTTGGCGAGGCCATTGGCGAGCCAGGCCGGGTTGCCGCAGATGCGCGCCCCTTCGGCATCCGCCTCGAATTCCCGCGCCCTGCTGATGGCCATCTGCACGAGGCCGGCCGCCATCGGCCCGAGGATCATGAGCAGGATCCCGCCGATAAGGCCCGGTCCGCCCCGCTGGTCGCCACGCCCGCGCGCGATCATGCCGAACTGGGTGAGGAAGCCGATGGCGCCGGCCAGCGTCGCCGTCACCGCCATGAGGAGCGTGTCGCGATGCTTGATATGCGCGAGCTCATGGGCGACGACGCCCGCCACCTCCTGCTCGGTCATGAGGTCGAGCAGGCCGGTGTTCACGGCGACGGCGCCCCTCGCGGGGCTGCGGCCGGTGGCGAAGGCGTTGGGCTGATCCTCGTGGATGACGTAGAGCGCGGGCATGGGCAGGCCCGCGCGCGCCGCCAGCCCCTCCACCATCCGGTAGAGCTGCGGCGCCTCGGCGGGCGTCACCGGCTGGGCGTTGTGCATGCGCAGCACCATGCGGTCGCTGCCCCACCAGGCGAAGAGGTTCATGCCCGCCGCGATGACCAGCGCGATGGTCGCGCCGCCCGAGCCGCCGAGCATGTAACCGACCGCCATGAAGACCGCGGTGAGCCCCGCCAGCAGAATGAATGTCCTGAGCATCTTCCGTTATCGCTCCTTTCGCCCCAAATCGGGAGGATGACCGAGGACGAAAAGCCCCCTACCCCCGCAGCAACGCCGCGAACCGCGCCACCGTTGACCAAGTTCGACCGGCCCAAGCGCCCCTATTCCTCGCCCGCCAGCGAGGATGGCGGCCCTGCCGGCCCCGAGCCCACACGCTATAATGACTGGGAACGCAAAGGCCGCGTCAGCGATTTCTGAGCACGGACGGCCGAATTTCCGAGGGAGATGATCATGGGTCCGCATATCCAGGCCTTCTTCGATCCGGCGACGAATACGGTGAGCTACCTCCTCGGCGATCCCGTCACGCGCGAGGCCGCCGTCATCGATCCCGTGCTCGACTGGGATCACCGGGCCGGCACGGCCGATACGCGTTCGGCCGAGGCGATCCTGGCGGCAGCCGATTCCGACGGGTGGCGGATCACCCATATCCTCGAGACCCATGTGCATGCGGACCATCTCTCCGCCGCGCCCTTCCTCAAGGCGCGCACGGGCGCGCCGATCGGCATCGGCTCGCGGATCACCGAGGTGCAGCGGATCTTCCGGCCGGTCTTCAACCTGGAGGGCATCGCGCCCGAAGGCGGCGATTTCGACCTGCTCTTCACGGATGGCGCGCGGCTGCGGATCGGCATGCTCGAGGTGGAGGCGATGCACCTGCCCGGCCATACGCCGGCCTGCGTCGCCTATCATGTGCGCGGCGGCAATGCGGAGGCGTCCGGCGACGTCTTCGTCGGCGACACGCTCTTCATGCACGACTACGGCACCGCGCGCTGCGACTTCCCCGGCGGCGATGCGCGCACGCTGTTCCGCTCCATCCAGCGCCTGCTGGCCCTGCCGGCCGAGACCCGGCTGTGGATGTGCCACGACTACAAGGCACCGGGCCGCGACAGCTTCGCCTGGCGGAGCACCGTTGCCGAGCAGCGCCAGCACAACCCGCATGTGAAGGACGGCCAGACGGAGGAGGAATTCGTCGCCTTCCGCACGACGCGCGACGCCACGCTTCCCGCGCCGACGCTGCTGCTGCCCTCGATCCAGGTGAACGTCCGTGCCGGACGCTTTCCGCCGGCCGAGAGCAACGGCGTGCGCTACCTGAAGGTGCCGGTCACCGCGACGGCAGCGGCCGTACTGGATTAGCTTCGCGTCGCGGCGCTATTCGAAGTCCACGCCGCCCTTGGCCTCATGACGGCGAGCCCAGAGATTGATCGGGCGCAGCACAACGTTCACGCCGAGCACGATCAGAGTGACCATCAGGGCGGAGACAATCTCGCGCGCCCCCGCCGCGGCGCCGGCGGCAGCCACGCACCAGAGCGTCGCCGCCGTGGAGACGCCACGCACGGTTGGCCCGTCCTTCATGATCAGGCCGGCGCCAAGAAAGCCCACGCCCTGGGCGATGGCGCCAAAGCCATTGGCCCAGTTCGAACTGTCGGCGCGCGTCACGACAAGATCGGAAAAGGCCGCCGCCGCCACGCAGACCAGAACGCAGACGCGCAGTTGCCCACGATGGCCGCGTATTTCGCGCTCGGTGCCGATCAGCAACCCGCAAAGGCAGGCGATGGGGAGCACGACAGCGGTGGGATCGCTTTCCAGAACCCGGAAAACCCAATCGAACATCGCCACTCCCCTCGCGACTTACACGTTGAAGCGGAAAAGCATCACGTCGCCGTCGCGCACGATATAGGTCTTGCCCTCGACGCGCATCTTGCCGGCTTCCTTGGCGCCCTGTTCGCCCTTGTAGGCGATGTAGTCGTCATAGCCGATGGTCTCGGCCGCGATGAAGCCGCGCTCGAAATCGCCATGGATCACGCCGGCGGCCTGGGGCGCGGTCATGCCCTTGGTGATGGTCCAGGCCCGCGTCTCCTTGGGGCCCACCGTGAAATAGGTGATGAGGCCGAGCAGGTCGTGGCCGGCGCGAATGACGCGGTCCAGGCCGCTATCCGCCAGGCCCAGCGTCTCCAGGAACTCGCCGCGATCGGCCTCGGCCATCTGGGCGATCTCGGCCTCGATGGCGGCGCTGACGATCACGGCGCGCGCGCCCTCGGCCTTGGCGAAGGCCATCACGCGCTCGCTATGCGCATTGCCGGTGGCGGACGAGCCCTCTTCCACGTTGCAGACGTACAGCACGGGCTTGCTCGTCATCAGGCCGAACTTCGAGACGGCCTCCTCCTCGCCTTTGGGCACGGCGGTGCGCGCGGCGCGGCCGGCCTGCAGGGCGGCCAGGATGGGCTCCATCAGCGCGAGCTGCGCGGCGGCTTCCTTGTCGTTGCCGCGGGCCTTCTTCTGCAGCGCGGGGACGCGCTTCTCCAGGCTGTCGAGGTCGGCCAGCATGAGCTCGGTCTCGACCGTCTCGGCGTCGCGGATGGGATCCACCGCGCCGTCCACATGGGTGACGTCGCCATCCTCGAAGCAGCGGAGCACATGCACGATGGCATCCACCTCGCGGATATTGCCCAGGAACTGGTTGCCCAGCCCCTCACCCTTGGAGGCACCGCGGACCAGGCCCGCGATGTCCACGAATTCCAGGCTGGTCGGGATGATCTTCTGGCTCTTGCCGATGGTGGCCAGCTGCTGCAGGCGCGGATCGGGCACCGCCACGCGGCCCACATTGGGCTCGATGGTGCAGAAGGGATAATTCGCCGCCTGCGCCGCGACGGTCTGCGTCAGCGCGTTGAAAAGGGTGGACTTGCCCACGTTGGGCAGGCCGACGATGCCGCAGTTGAAACCCATGTTCTTCGTCCGATCAGGCGTTGAGCGCGGCAGCCAGTTCGTGCACGCGGATGGAGGCGGCGATGCGCGCGGAGGCGTCGTCCGTCGGCAGGGAAAGGGCGGCGGCGCGCAGCTGCGGCACCAGCACCCTGGGCGGCAGGCCGGCGCGCTTCGTGGCGGCGGCGAGTGCCGTGGCGATCTCGGCGACGGTGCCGCCGGGGGCCAGGATATCGGCCGCCTCCAGCAGCAGCGCGGCGCGGCTGGCGGCCTCGGTGGCGGCAGCGGCAATCGACTTCGCGCGGCGGATGTCGCTGATGGGACCGGCATCGGTCGCGCTGGGCAGGCAGGCGCGCAGGCCGCCGGCGGCCTGGGCCTCTACGGCGGCGAACTGGCGCAGCGCCTGGGCGATGGCGGCCGCCGCGTTGAGCAGGTCCTCGGGGCCGGGGCCGCCGAAGAACTCGTCTACCTCCATGGGCTCCATCACTTGCTCTCTTGGGTGAGCAGCGCCACCCGCGTCATGAAATCCTCGGGCTTGCCCTGGGCGAGCATGGGCGCCGCATCGGCCAGAGCATCGAGCAGCGGCTCCACCCAGTCGTCCACCTTGGCGAAATTGCCGAGCACGTGGCCCGTCACGCGGTCCTTGTGGCCCGGATGGCCGATGCCGAGGCGGATGCGTCCGTAATCGGGGGTGGCCATGGCGCGCTGCATGTCGCGCAGCCCGTTATGGCCGGCCGCGCCGCCGCCCTTCTTCACCTTGACCTTGCCCGGCGCGAGATCGAGCTCGTCATGCCAGGCCCAGATGTCTGAGGCGGGAATCTTGTGGAAGCCGGCGGCGGCCTGAACCGCATCGCCGCTGGCATTCATATAGGTCATGGGCTTGAGGAGGAGGATCTTCTGGCCCCCGAGGGAGCCTTCGGATACCTCGCCCTTGAATTTGGACCGCCACGGGGAAAACCCGTGGCGGCGTGCGATGGCGTCGAGCGCCATGAAGCCAATGTTGTGCCGCTGCTTCGCGTGCTCCGACCCGGGATTGCCGAGTCCCACCCAAAGCAGCATGGCCCAACCCTTACTTCTTCAGCCTTACTTCTTCTTCGCAGGGCCCTTGGTGGACGTCGAGCCCGCGCCGGGCGGGTTCTTCTGCTTGGCGGCCTCGGGCGCGGCGGGAACGCCGATCGGGGCGTCCTCGACCACGGTCGGGGCGGCCACGGTCGCGACGACGAAGTCACGGTCCGCGATCACGGGCTTGGTGCCGCTGGCGTCCTTCACGGCGGACCAGCGAAGGCTGTCACCGATCTTGGCTTCGGCCAGATCGATCTCAAACTTCTCCGGCACCGCATCGGGATCGGCCAGCACTTCGACTTCGCGACGGACGACGTTCAGCACGCCACCGGCCTTCAGACCCGGGGAGGTTTCCTCGTTGAGGAAGGCCACCGGAACCTTCACGCGGATGCGCGCGCCAGCGGCAAGGCGCTGGAAGTCGATGTGCAGGGGACGATCCGTCACGGGATCGAACTGAATGTCGCGCATCAGGGCGCGCTCGGTCGGGCCGTCCTTGACCGCAACCTCGTACAGGTGCGACTGCCAGCCGCCCTTGTGCAATTCCTTCATGATGTCGCGGGGATCGAAGGCGACCAGGGTGGCCTCCTGCTTCGCCCCATAGACAACACCGGGGACAAGCCCCTCTCGCCGGGTCGCACGCGCCGCCCCCTTACCGGAACGCCCGCGCGCCGCAGCCTCGATCCTGATCGTTTGGACCATGCTACTCGCTCCTATTGGGTGTGTTCGCTTCCGCACATGCGGAAACCGGTGGCCTCCAGGGGTGCCACCTTGCCGCGGTGTCTAGGGGATCGGGGTTGGGTCGCCAAGCCCCGAAATGGACATGCCTCTGCCGCTTGGCTCAGGCGGCGGCGCGGGCGCCGGGCACGCCGCGCACCCGCCCGCCCGGCAGCGCGCCGGGAATCGCCGCGGCCATGTCCGCCGCCGCGATCAGCCGCGGCCAGTTCATCCCCGTCTCGACTCCCATGCGGCCGAACATCCAGACCGCATCCTCCATGGCCGTGTTACCCGTGGCGCCCGGCGCATAGGGGCAGCCGCCGATTCCGCCCGAGCCCGCATCGAAGACCCGGCAGCCGGCCTCCCAGGCGGCGGCCATGTTGACGAGACCCATGCCGTAGGTGTCATGCCCGTGGAAGGCGAAACGCGAACCCCAGTTCTCGACGGAATGGCGCATCAGCCGGCCCACCTGGTCGGGCGCGGCATTGCCGGTGGTGTCGCAGAGCGCGACCTCCATCTCGGGATTCAGCTCCTGGACGCGCTCCACCCATTCCAGCGCCTCGGCCTCGGGCACCACGCCCTCGAAGGGGCAATGGAAGGTGCAGGAGAGGTTGAAGCGGATCTTCATCCCCTTGGGCGTGTCGCGGACGATGGCCGCCAGATCGGTGAAGCTCTCCATCCGCGTGCGATTGAGATTGGCCTTGTTGTGCCCCTCGGTCAGCGACATGAAGAGGCCGAGGCGATCCGCGCCCGAGGCCACGGCCGTCTCGAAGCCGCGGCGGTTGGGCACCAGCACGGTGCATTCCAGGCCCTCGAGCTGCTTGGCCACCTTCAGCACCTCGCCCGTATCGGCCATCTGCGGAATCGCGCGGGGACTGACGAAGCTGCCCACCTCCATCCGCGTGACGCCGGCCTCGTGCAGCGCACGGACCAGGGCGATCTTCGTCTCGGTCGGGACGAAGTTCGTGATCGGCTGCAGCCCGTCGCGCGGACTGACCTCGGAAAGCGTGACCTTCATCGGGTTTCCCCCAGAATTTCGTGAAAGACGTGATCGTTGTCGGCGCCGGCGGCGCGTCCCGTCCAACGGACCATGTCCGAGGGCGCGACGCCATCCAGCCGGAAGGGCGGCGCGGGGTGCAGCACGGGGCCGAGCAGCGGGTCCTGCACCTCCATCACCATCTCGCGGGCGCGGAAATGCGGGTCGGCGGCGCAGTCGGCGATGTCGTAGAGGCGCGAGCAGGGTACCTCGGCCGCGTCCAGCGCGGCTTCGGCCGCGACGGCCGGCAGCGTCTTCGTCCAGGCGGCGATGGCGGCGTCCAGCTCGGCGGCATGGGCGCAGCGGCCGCCATTGGTCGCCATGCGCGGATCGGCGGCGATGTCGGCGCGGCCGATCATCGCCATGAGCCGGCGGAAGATCAGGTCCGAATTGCCGGCGATGCAGAGCCATTTCCCATCGGCGCAGAGATAGGTGTTGGTGGGCGCGGCCGTGGTGATCGCCGCGCCGGCCGGCTGGCGCACCCAGCCGAAGAGGCCGTGCTCGGGCAGCATGCCCTCGCTGAGGCTGAAGACGCTGCTCACCAGGTCGAGGTCGAGCACGCGGCCCTTCTGGCCCTTCGTGTCCCGTCCCCAGCAGGCGGAGACCAGCGTCATCGCCGCATACATCCCGGCCAGGTCGTCGCTGATGGAGACGCCGCAGCGCGGCGGCGGATGGTCGGTCACGCCCGGATGCGCGGTCAGGTGGCGCAGCCCGCCCATCGCCTCGCCGATCGCGCCGAAGGCCGGCTTGTCGCGATAGGGGCCGTCCTGGCCGTAGCCGCTGATGCGCGCGATCACGAGGCCGGGATTTTCGGCATGGAGAACCTCCGGGCCCAGGCCGATCCGCTCCAGATAGCCGGGGCGGAAATTCTCGACCATGGCGTCGGCGCGGGCGCAGAGCGCCTTCACGCGGCGCTTGCCCTCCTCGCTCTTCAGGTCGAGCGTGACGGAGAGCTTGTTGCGGCCATGCACGCTGAACCAGACGGAATGCCCGTCCTTCTGCGCGCCCCAGCCGCGGAAGGGATCGCCGCCCGGCGGCTCGACCTTGATGACCTCCGCGCCGAGATCGGCGAGCAGCCGCGTGCAGAAGGGAGCGGCGATGTAATGGCCGAGCTCCACGATCTTCATTCCCTGCAGCGGCAGCATGCGTCTTCCCCCGGTGATCCAGCCTGGATAGCGAAAAGCGGGGATGGGCGGAACCTCGGGCGGATTTTCTCCACGGCACTAACGCGCCGTTAAGCCAGGGCGGCGATCCTTCTCCTCGGGAGCTGTCCCCCGACCCCTCCCAACTCCCAAGGATCGCCGCCGAAGGTTTCCTGGCCCGGCGGCCTCCCACCTTCAGGGGGCGGATGCCCGCATCCGCCCCCTGCTTTTCGTGCGCGGTGGCATGGGCCAAGCTGGGCCTTCCAAGCACGAGAGATTCCCGATGGATGACGCGACCCTGGCGGCCCTGATCCGCGCCGCAGGCCTGGATGAAACCGCGCGCGCCTATCCGGACGACGTTCGCGACGCGGTGGCCACCGTCCTGCGGCAGCGCGCCGGCCTTCCCCGCACCAGCGATCCGACGCTGGAGCCCACCCCTGCCCACCGGGCGCCCGTCGCCCAGGAAGCGGGCCGATGAGCGCGCCGCATCAGCTCAGCCTCGCCGAGGCCGGTCGTCAGATCGCCGAGCGCAAGCTGTCGCCAGTGGAATTGCTGGAGGATTGCCTGGCGCGCATCGCCGCGCACGACCCGCGGCTCAACGCCTTCATCCGCCTGACCGAAGTGGAGGCCCGCGCCGGCGCCAAGGCCGCCGAGGCCGAGATCATGCGCAACGGCCCGCGCTCGCCGTTGCATGGCATCCCCATCGGCATCAAGGACATCATCGACCTCGCGGGCCATCCCACGACCTGCCATTCGAAGCAGCGGCTGGACCACAAGGCCGATCGCGACGCCGCCGTCGTGGCCCTGCTGCGCGAGGCCGGCGCCGTCTTCCCCGGCAAGCTCTCGACGCATGAATTCGCGATCGGCGGCCCGGCCTTCGATCTCCCCTTCCCGCCCGCGCGCAATCCCTGGAACCGGGCGCATCACCCGGGCGGCTCCTCCTCGGGGTCCGGCGCGGCCGTGGGAGCACGGATGCTGCCTGCAGCCCTCGGCACCGATACCGGCGGCAGCGTGCGCCATCCGGCCTCGCATTGCGGCATCGTGGGGCTGAAGCCGAGCTATGAGCTGGTCTCGCGCGAGGGCGTCTTCCCCCTCGCCTTCTCGCTCGACCATGTCGGCCCGCTGACGCGCACGGTCGAGGATGCGGCGCTGATGCTCAACGTCATGACCGGCGGGCGCGAGGACTATACCCGCGACCTCGGTCAGGGGCTGAAGGGCCTGCGCATCGGCTTCGTGCGCCATTTCCACGAGACCGACATGCCGGCGGAAGCCGAGATGGCGGCCGCGCTGGAGGCCGCGGCCAAGGTCATGGAGGCCGAGGGCGCCACGATCCGCACGATCACCTTGCCCCCGCTCAGCGAATTCGCCGCCGTGAACCGCACCATCCTCCAATCCGAGGCGGCGGTGGTGCACGAGGAATGGCTGAAGACCCGACCGGATTACTATGCGGGCGTGACCCGGCGCCGCCTGCTGCCCGGCCTCTTCATCCCGGCCGTGGACCTGATGCACGCCGCGCGGCATCGCACGAAGCTCATCGCCGCCGTCGAGGCCGCCTTCGCCGAGGTGGACCTGCTGCTGACCGCCAGCAGCATGGATCCCGCCTGCCGCATCGACGACGTCGAGACGGTGGAGCGCACCTATCCGCGCCAGGCGCGCACGCCCTTCAACGTGACGGGCCATCCCGCGGTGACGCTGATGTCCGGACTGTCCTCCGGCGGGCTTCCGCTGTCGCTGCAGCTGGCCAGCCCCTCCTTCACCGAGGCGCGGCTGCTGCGCGCGGCGCAGGGCTATGAACGGGCCGCGCCCTGGAAGGACATGGCGCCGCCGCTCGATGGCTGAGGCCCTGGTGCCGCCCGGCGGCGTCGTCGCCGTCGGGCTCAGGAGCGAGGCGGCGCTGCTGCCTTCGGGCACGCGCGTCGTGATCTCGGGCGGCAATCCCGCCCGCCTGGCCGCGCTGCTGGAGGCGCTGCCCGGCGACGTGACCGCCGTGCTCTCCTTCGGCATCGCGGGCGGGCTCGCGTCCTCGGTTTCGACGGGCGACCTCTTCGTCGCAACGGCACTGCGCTCGATGGCGGGGAGCCTTCCCGTCGATGCGGAGTGGCGCGCGGCCCTGGTCCGGCGGACTTCGGCGGCCTCGGCCATCCTGGCGGCCAGCGATACGCTGCTCGCCTCGGTGGAGGCCAAGCGCGCCCTGCACCGCGCGACCCGCGCGGCGGCGGTGGACATGGAGAGTGGCGTCGCCGCGCGCTTCGCCCTGGCGCGGGGCATCCCCTTCGCGGCGCTGCGAGTCGTGGCCGACGGCCCCGAGGACGTGCTGCCCCAGGCGGCGGCGGTGGGCCTCCGTCCGGACGGCTCGCCCGCCGTGCTGCGCGTGCTGCTGTCCCTGACACGCCGGCCATGGGAATTGCCGGCGCTGATCCGCCTCGGCAAGGTCAGCGCCAAGGCCCATGCGGCGCTGGGGCGGGCGATCGCCTGATCCCTTGCCGGCCGGCCCGCGCCAGCCTACTGCCGAAACGAACACCCGGAGGAAACAACCATGCACCGTCGCGCGCTGCTCGCCGCTGTCGCCACATCGGGCCTCGCCGCGCCCGCCATCGCCCAGGAATGGCCCGGCGCCCCCGTGCGCGGCATCGTTCCCTTCGCCGCCGGCAGCGCCACCGACATCGTCGCGCGCCTCTTCTCCGAGCGCATGCGCGAGACGCTGGGACAGCCCGTGGTGATCGAGAACCGCGCCGGGGCCTCGGGGCTCATCGGCGCGGAATCCGTGGCCCGCGCGACACCGGACGGGCTGACGCTGCTCTTCGGCACCAATTCGACCAATGCCGCCGCCAATGCCCTGTTCCGCCGCGTGCCCTTCGACATGGAGCGCGACTTCGCCTTCGTCTCGCTGCTGGCCTCGGTGCCGCTGCTCGTCGCCGTGTCGCAGAACAGCCCGCATCGGACGCTGAACGATCTGCTGGCCGCCGCCCGCGCGCGGCCCGAGGCCGTCTCCTACGCCTCCGCCTCCGCCTCGCAGCGCGTGGCGACGGAGATGCTGGCCTCCATGGCGGGCGTGCGCATGCTGCACGTGCCCTACCGCTCCTCGCCGCTCGCCGTGCAGGATCTGATCGCCGGGCGCGTGGACGTCTTCGTGGCCGACCAGGCGGTGATCCTGCCGGCGGCCCAGGGCGGACAGCTGCGCGTGCTGGGAGCCACAACCAAGACGCGCTCGCCGCAGCTTCCGGAGGTGCCGACGGTGGCCGAGGCGGCCAGCCTGCCCGCCTACGAGCTCTTCGCCTGGTTCGTGATGGCCGTGCCGGCGGCGACGCCCGCGCCGGCCATCGCGCGGCTCAACGCCGCCGTGCGCCAGGCCGCCGCGAGCCCGGAACTGCGCCAGCGCCTCGGCGACACCCTGGGCATGGCGGTCACGCCCTCCTCACCGGAAGAGGCGGCCGCCTTCGTCCGCAGCGAGACCGTGAAGTGGACGAATGCGATCCGCGCGGCCGGGATCGAGCCCGAATAGGCGCTTCACTCGGCCCGGATGTCCCGCTCGCGGATGAGCCGGGTGTAGACCTCCGTCTGCTCCGTCAGCCAGCTCGCGAAGGCGTCCGGTCCGTCGGTGCGCGGCGTGGCGCCGAGCTCGGCGATCCGCGTGGCGATCAGGGGCTGGGCCAGCGCGTCGCGCATCGCGGCGTGCAGGCGGTTGATGAGGACGGGCGGCGTGCCGGCGGAGACGAGTGCGCCCTGCCAGGTTCCGGCATCGGCGCCCGGCCAGCCCAGCTCCCGGAAGGTCGGCACCTGCGGCAGGGTGGCGAAGCGGTTCGCGCCCGTCACGGCCACGGCCCGCATCTGGCCGTTCGTCGCGAAAGGCAGGGACTGCGTGGCGCCCGCCAGGGTGAAGCTCGCCTCGCCCGTGCTGACGGCGAGCAGCGCGGGCGCCCCGCCGCGATAGGGCACATGCGTGATCGGCGTGGCCCAGGCGTTCTCCAGCATGACGGCGGTGAGATGCGAGGCGGTCCCGGTGCCGGAATTCGCCGCGTTCAGCGTATTGGGATGCGCCTTGGCATGGGCGACGAGCCCCGCCGCGTCGCGGATCGGCAGGTTGTTGGCCACGCCCAGGATATAGGGCGCGTAGATGACCATGCTGACAGGGGCGAGGTCCGAGGGCTTGTAGGACAGCCGCGGGAAGAGTGCCGGATTGGTCGCCAGCGTCGTCACATCCAGCAGCAGCACGGTGTGGCCGTCGGGCGGGCTCTTGGCCACGAAATCGCCGCCGATATTGCCGCCGGCGCCGGGCCGGTTCTCCACCACCACATTCTGGCCGAGGCTGCGCGTCAGCTCCGGCGCCATGAGCCGGGCGAGGATATCGCTGGTCCCGCCCGGCGCATTGGGGATGACGAAGCGGATGGTGTGGTCGAAGGTCTGGGCGCGCAGGGCCGGGGCCGCAAGCGGCGACGACGCGGCGCCCAAGGCGGCCCCCATTAGGAAACGACGATTCATTTTTGTTTTCTCCCTGCGTAACCCTAACCCGTCCGTCAGGCTGCGGCAGCTGTTTTTCCTGCTTCGGCGAGGGAACGGCCCAGCCGCTCCAGCAACAGGTCGATGTCGCGCAGGTCCTCCGGCGTCAGCCGGGGCCCGGGCTGGCGCATGGCCCCGCTGCGGATGGCGCCGCGCCGGCGCAGCACCTCCTTGCGCGCGGCCACACCCCAGAAGCCCTGGCCTTCGTAGTTCAGCAGCGGCAGATAGCGGTCGAAGACGTCGCGCGCCGCCTCGCGCTGGCCCGAGGCATGCAGGCGATACACCTCCGACAGCATCTCGGGATGGGAGAAGCCGGCCATGGGGCCGTCCGCGCCATGGTCCATCTCCGTCGGCAGATAAAGCGCGTTATTGCCCGTCAGGATCGCCACGCGCCGGCCCTGCGAGGCGCGCAGGCGGGAGATCTTGGCAGGGCTCGGGATGTCCTCCGCCTTCACCACCTGGATCTGCGGGAAGGCCTCGATCAGCCGCAGCATCGACGGCACGGACATCCACACGCCGGTCGAGAAGGGGAAGTCCTGCAGCACGGTCGGCACCTGGCCGATGCGGCGGAACACGGCGTCGAAATAGCCGAAGAGCTCCTCCTCCGTGCGGGTACCGCCGGGCGGGGCGATCATCACCCCCGCCGCGCCGCGATCCATCACCCGCCCGGCCAGTTCGGCAAGGGCGGCCAGGCTCGGATTGCTGACGCCCACGATCACCGGATGGCCCTTCGCCCGCTGGATGAAGCGTTCGGCCACGGCCAGCGCCTCCTCCGCGCCGAGCTTGCCGCTCTCCCCGCTCACGCCCAGCACGGTCAGCCCATCGGCCCGATGGCGGAAGTAGAAATCGGTCAGCGTATCGATGCTGGGCAGATCCAGCGCGCCGTCCTCGGCGAAGGGCGTCTGGGCGATAATGTAGACGCCCTTGATGTGGTCGAGCATGTCCGTGTCCTCTTCTCAGCCTCTATGCGGGCGGTCGCACAACATTCTCCAACGGCGCGCCTCGCGCCAGCCTCCCGATGTTCTCGGCGATGAAGGCGTAGCGCCGCTCCATCAGCCCATGCGTCCAGCCGGCGACATGCGGCGTGGCGCGCAGGTTCGGCAGGGTTTGGAAGGGGAAGCGCGAGGGCGGGCATTCCGCCTCGCCCGGCTTGGGGTAGCGGTACCAGACGTCCACGGCGGCGCGGGCGATGCGACGGTCGCGCAGGGCCTCGAACAGCGCCTGCTCTTCCACAACCTCCGCGCGCGCGACGTTGATGAGCAGAGCGGAGGGCTTCATCGCGGCCAGCTCTGGCGCGCCGATCAGGCCGCGCGTGTTCTCGTCCAAGGGGCAGCAGAGGACGAGCACATCGGTCCCCGGCAATATCTCGTGCAGGCGCGTCACGGGGAGGCTGCGATCCGCCGCCGGATCGGGCTGGCCGCGACGGGTGAGGGCGGTGATGCGCAGGCCCAGCGCGCGGGCGCGCGTCGCGATCATGCGGCCGATATGGCCGAAGCCGACCAGGGTCATGCTCCGGCCGCTCGCTTCGCCATGGAAGGGCCGATCGGCGAGGACCGCCGGCCAGCTTCGGGAATCCAGTTGGGCCGGGAGCTTCGCCAGTTCCAGCACATGCTCCAGCACGGCGAAGACGGCGTATTCGGCGACGGGGATCTCGTGCTCGAAGACGTTGCAGGCGGTGCAGCCCGGCGGCAGCGCGGCCAGGGCGAGGCCGTCCAGCCCGGCGCTCGGCGTCTGGAGCAGGCGACATTCCAGCCGCGCCGCCTCGTCCGCGGTCACATGCGTGGAGACAAGGACGTCCGCCTGGATCGGTCCTTCCACCGGCAACTTCGGCATGGGCACGACCTCATAGCCCGGGCCGAGCAGTTCGCGCAGGCGCGCCGCCTGCGGAGCGTGCGCGCCGACGATGCGGATCAGCATCGGCTCAGGACTTCGCGCTCTCGCGCACCACGGCATCCGGCCGCGTGCGCACCGTATCCTGCAGCTTCATGCCGAGCCCCGGCGCGGTGGGCGCCTGCACCATGCCGTTGCGCAGCACGGGCAGCTCCGTGACGAGGTCGCGATACCAAGTGGCCAGCGTGGCGCGCACCACCTCCTGGAAGATCGCGGTCGGGGCATGGAGCGCGAGGTGCAGCCCGGCCATCAGCGTCACCGGGCCGGTGCAGTCATGCGGGGCCAGCGGCTTCGCGTAGGCCTCGGCCAAGGCCGCGATCTTGCGGCCCTCCGTCAGCCCGCCGCACCAGGCGAGGTCGAGCATCACCATGTCCAGCGCATCGCCCGCCAGGAGGTCGCGGAAGGGCACGGCGCCGCCCAGCGTCTCGCTGCCGCAGATCGGCGTGCGGGTCTGGCGCCGCAGGTCGGCCAGGGTGCGGACGTCGTCCATCTTGGCGATGGGATCCTCCGCCCAGAAGACGCCGACATCCTCCAGCGCGCGGCAGATGCGGATGGCGGCGTGGCTGCTCCAGAGGCTGTGGAGCTCGGCCATCACCTCGATCCGGTCGCCCACGGCGGCGCGGATCTTGCGGAAGGGTTCGAGCCCGGCCTTGAGGTCCTCCAGCGAGATCATGTGCCCGCCCGAGGCCTCGGCATAGATGTCGAGCGGCCAGATCTTCATGGCGGCATAGCCCTCCGAGAGCAGGCTCTCGGCCAGCTTTCCGGCGTCGTTCATGAAGGCGATCTGGTCGTCATAGGGACCGGCGGTCTCGTCCTGGCCGGAGACGTTCCGTCGCCCGCCGGCGGCGTTGTAGGCGTAGCCGGCGCAGGTGTTGTAGGCACGGATCTCCGTGCGCACCGCCCCACCCAGGGCCTCGTGCACGGGAATGCCGTGGCGCTGCCCCGCGAGGTCCCACAGCGCGATGTCGACCGCGCTCGCCGCGCGGATCTCCGCGCCCGCGCTGTGGAAGCCGAGATAGGGCGTCATCAGGTGGCGCGAGACGGCCTCGATGCGACGGGAGTCGCGGCCGAGCAGGAAGGGGGCCACCTGCTCGTGGATCACCGCCTCGACGGCCTGGGCGCCGCGGAAAGATTCGCCGAGGCCGGTCAGCCCCTCATCGGTCTCGAGCTCCAGCCAGATCAGATTGGGCCGCTCGGTGATGCGGATGGTGCGCAGGCGCGTGATCTTGGACAAGCGGAGGTTCCTGTAAGGCGCCGGTGCGGGTCGCGCGGCTGGCCTGGCCCCGGCGGGCCATGGCCGCATTTCCTCGATGATTCTCGTTGCCGGTAAGGTTTGGTCGCCGCGCCGGATCTGTCAAACGGACGCGCGGGGATGCTGGCGGAGCAAACCTCCGGTCATCGACATGCGCGCCACGCCTTACTGCGCCGCAACATCACCGCAACTCCGACACCTTTTGCTGGTTCCATGCAGGTTCCTGGAGTGCTGCATGCGCCCAACGCCCGCCCCCACCACCCTTCTCGGCGCAGCCTGCGCGGCTCTTCTGGGCGGAGCTCTCATCCTCGCGATCTTTGGGTGGCAGATCGTTCCGCCCTCGCACACAGGCTGGATGCTGTCCGGGCAGATCGGGCCCGATCCCGTCCAGTACTGGCTCGGCTGGACGTATTTCCGGCTTGTGCCCTGGGCGCTCCCGCCGGGGGTCAACCCGCTGTTCGGGATGGAGCTTTCCTCCTCGATCTTCTACGCGGATTCCATCCCACTGCTGGCCTTCGCCTTCAAGGCGCTGCGTGGCCTGGTCGAGGTGGACCAGTATTGGGGGATGTGGATCGTCGCCTGCGGGGCATTGCAGGGCTGGCTCGCCTGGCGGCTGATCGGGCGGCTGACCGAGGCCCCCCTCGCCCGGCTGGCCGGCGCGATGATCTTCGTGCTGCAACCCATGCTGCTGAACCGGATGGGAGGGCATTTCGCCCTTGCCGGACAATGGCTGATCCTCTGGGGCCTGTTGCTGGTCCTCAGCCCGGCCGGGCGGCTGCGCGCGGCGGGCTGGGCCGCTCTGGTGCTCGCGGCCTCGCTGATCCACTCCTACATCCTGCCGATGGTCCTGGCGCTCTGGGTGGCCGACTGGTGGTCGCGCCGCAGCCTCGCCGAGGCGGCCATCGTCCCCGCCGCCGGGATCGCCGGCCTCTGGGCGGCCGGCTTCTTCGTGCTGGGCGCGGGCCATGGCAATGACCAATACGGCACGATGCAGCTCGACCTGCTGGCCCTCTTCGATCCCGCCTTCTGGGGTGGCTTCCTGCCCGACCTGCCCGATCCGGACCATCCGGAATCCGGCAGCTCCTATCTCGGCCTGGGAGCGCTGCTGCTGCTTCCTTTCCTGCTCTTCGTGCCGCCGCGGCGCCGACTGATCCCGCTGATGCTGGTGCTCGCAGCGATGCTGGTCTTCGCCGTGAGCCATCGCGTCACGATCGGCGGCACGGAGATCGCGACCGTGCCGCTGCCCGATCGCGTGGTGACGCTCTTCGGTATGCTCCGCTGCTCGGAGCGCTATGTCTGGCCCCTGGCCTATGCGTTGATCCTCGCCGGCATGGCGGGGTTGCTGCGCGCCTTCGGGCCGCGCTGGGGCGGCTTCGCGCTGCTGGCCCTGCTGCTGGTTCAGGCGACGGATCTGCGGCCGGGCTATGCCCGCATCGCGCATTTCTTCCCGCCCACGGCCGACCAGCTGCCGCTGCGCCTTGCCGATCCCTTCTGGGCGCAGGCCGCCCAGCGCTACCACGCCGTCCGCCTCGTGCCGGCGGGCAACCAGGGCCGCGGCTGGGAGGAGGTCGCCGTCTTCGCCGCCCGGCACGGCATGCCGACGGACGCCATGTATCTCGCGCGGGCCGATGCCGGCGCCATCGATCGCCTGCGCGCCGACATCGCCGAGCGACTGGCCGAGGGCCGGTACGAGCCGGGCGTGTTCTATGTCCTGCGCGATCCCGAGACGGTGGAGCTGGCGCGGGCCGGGATGCAGGAGGGGCGCGACGCGCTGATCCAGGCCGACGGCCTCGACGTGTTGGCCCCGGACTGGATCGTTACCTCCACGATCGCCTTGACGAAGAGGATACCGATCGCCTCAGGTGAGGGCCTGCCGCCGGGCGTTCCGGCGGCTCCCCCCGGGCTGGAGAATCTCGATGCTGATCCGCAGCCGCCGCGGCTTTGAAATTCCCGAAAGCCAGGTGACGCCCGAGGCGCTGGTGCTCAACCGCCGATCCCTGCTCGGCGCCGGCGCGGCGCTTTTGCCGGCGGCCTTCGCGGACCCGGCGGGGGCCCAGTCCGTCACCGCCTCGCCCCCCCTGCCCCCCGCGCAGCGCAATGCGCGTTTCGTGCCCGGCCGCGACATCACCGCCGAGCGCGAGGCCACGACCTACAACAACTTCTACGAATTCGGCTCCACCAAGAGCATCTCGCGCGACGCCGCGCGGATGCCGCTGCGCCCCTGGACCATCAAGGTCGAGGGGATGGTCGGCAAGCCGCGCGAATTCGCCATCGACGAGTTGATCGGCCTGATGCCCATCGAGGAGCGGGTGCTGCGGCTGCGCTGCGTCGAGGGCTGGTCGATGGTCATCCCCTGGACCGGCTTCCCGCTCGCCGAGCTGGTGAAGCTGGTGGAGCCGAGCTCGAGCGCGCGCTTCATCGCCTTCCAGACCGCCGCGATCCCCGCCGTGATGCCCGGCCTGCGCCAGACGTGGTATCCCTGGCCGCATACCGAGGGCTGCACCGTCGCCGAGGCGATGAACGACATGTCCTTCCTGGCCGTGGGCAATTACGGCAAGCCGCTGCAGGGCGCGAACGGCGCGCCGATCCGCGTGCTCTTTCCCTGGAAGTACGGCTTCAAATCCGGCAAGTCGATCGTGCGGATGACCTTCACGGACCGCCAGCCCGCCACCTATTGGAACACGATCCAGCCCTCGGAATACGGCTTCTGGGGCAATGTGAATCCGCAGGTCGCGCATCCGCGCTGGAGCCAGGCGAGCGAGCGCGTGATCGGCTCGGGCGAGCGCGTGCCGACGCAGCTCTTCAACGGCTATGGCGAGTTCGTGTCGGACCTCTACACCAATCTGCAGCGCGAGCGTCTCTGGGCGTAGGGGCGGCCTCCGAAGCCGCGTTTGGCCCGGCGAGGAATTCAGTTATCGCTATATCTGGTGCCGGACAGCGGCCCTATCGCGGTTTGAGCATTAATTATTGCGATAATATATATCTCGATTAATAAACCTTCCGCGGGCTTCGCGCATTGTCTTGGACGCCTCCGCCCAACCGAGGATGGCCTTGGCGACGGCATGCGAGATGACCAGCAACCAGGAGAGCGATCATGAGCAGTGGAACCTTCACCGTCACCGACGGCGCCGAGATCTTCTACAAGGACTGGGGCGCGAAGGACGCGCGGCCGATCGTCTTCCATCACGGCTGGCCGCTGAGCGGGGACGACTGGGATGCCCAGATGCTGTTCTTCTACGCCAGGGGCTTCCGCGTCATCGCCCATGACCGTCGCGGCCATGGGCGTTCCAGCCAGACCGAGACGGGCAACGAGATGGACACCTATGCGGCGGATGTCGCGGCCCTGGCCAAGCATCTCGACCTGAAGGGCGCGATCCATGTCGGGCATTCGACGGGCGGCGGCGAGGTCGCGCGCTATGTCGCGCGATATGGCGGCGGCGGCCGGGTGTCCAAGGCGGTGCTGATCGGCGCCGTGCCGCCGGTGATGGTCAAGAGCGACAAGAACCCCGGGGGCGTGCCGCTCGAGGTCTTCGACGGCATCCGCGCCGGGCTCGCCGCCAATCGCGCGCAATTCTATCGCGATCTGCCGGCCGGCCCCTTCTACGGCTTCAACCGCGAGGGCGCGAAGGTGTCCGAGGGCGTGATCGCCAATTGGTGGCGCCAGGGCATGATGGGCGGCGCGCAGGCGCATTACGAATGCATCAAGGCCTTCTCCGAGACCGACTTCACGGAGGATCTGAAGAAGATCGAGGTGCCGGTGCTGGTGCTGCACGGCGATGACGACCAGATCGTGCCTTATCAGAATGCGGGCGTGCTTTCGGCCAAGCTGGTGAAGAACGGCACGCTGAAGATCTATCCGGGCTATCCGCATGGCATGTGCACGACGCATGCGGAGGCGATCAACGCCGACCTGCTGGCCTTCTTCAAGACTTGATCGAGCAGGCCGGACGCCGGGGTAATTCCCCGGAATGTCCGGCCATTCCGCCCTCGTGAGCCCCAGGAATTTTTAATCCTGCAAATTTTGATGGGCCACTCCCAATAGGGGGCGAGGATGCCGATGCTGAGCCAGAAGAATGGACGAAGGTCCGTCCCCCGGCCTGATCTTCCGGATTGCCTGCGCCGCGAGATCCCCGCATGAGAATCGTGATGATCAGGGCTAGCGCGGCGACGGAATTCCCACCTTCACCACCCTCCGGCTTTCGACGCTGCGTCGATGTCAGGGTCGTTTACATAACGTTCCAAGATGCGCACAAAAATCATTCAACATATTGAATAATTACAGTATTTTTCCGTGGCACGGAAAATGCTCTTCCCCTGCTCGCGCCCTCCTGAGGGGCGTCCAAGAACGAGGAGGGTTCACATGTTCAACTTGAATGTCATCGGCGCGGCATCAGCCGCCGCGCTCTCACTGGCGGTGGTTTTCGGATCCGGTGCTGCCTCTGCGGCGCCCGTCACCATCACCGCCACGACCCCCACCTGGTCGAACGTGGTCGGTGGAAGCGACATCAACTTCGGCACGTCCGGCTCTGGGAACAACACCGTCACCCAGGTCTTCTGGGGCGATCCCGCAAGCTCCGGCGGCCAGAGCGGCCTGGGCTTCAACCCGTCCAACCCGCCGAGCGCCACCGTCCAGACCGACACGACGTTCCTGCTCGGCACCCTGACCCACTACAACGAACCGATCGCCGGTGGCACCGCGGCCAGCTCCGTGCGCCTCAACCTCGCGACGGCCATCTCGGGCGCGGTCCCCTCGTCGCAGACCTTCAGCTATCAGTTCCTGATTGACGAGACGCCCAACACCCCGCCCTGCGCCTATCCGAGCACGACGCCCTGCGCAGACGCGATCACCTTCAACAACCTGACAACCTCCTCGTCCTTCACCATCGGCGGGGTGCCCTACACGATCCAGCTGCTGGGCTTCTCCAGTGATGGCGGTGCGACGCTCTCCTCCCAGTTCATCAGCCAGGAGGGCGGAAGCAACTCCATCGGCCTCTACGCCCGCATCACGACGCCCACGCCCGTGCCGGAGCCTGCGACCTTCGCGCTGCTCGGCGCTGGCTTGCTCGGCTTCGCCGCCGCGCGGCGCCGCCGCCAGAACTGATCTGAGCGGTCACATTGGGAGGGGCCGGCTCGCCGGCCCCTTCTGCTGTCACGGGCCAAGCGCCCACGATGTGTAAAGCCGACCATCACCTCCGCGCAAAAAACTTGCATCGGCGCGCCGCAGACATGACACCGGGGCACCACCCCCTCCGGCGTTGCCCCCCGCGCGCCCAAACACCGACGCGGACGAGCGAAGGCTCCGCGGGTTGCATGCCAGGTCCCGCATCGAGCAGCCCGCCCCTTCCGCCCGCGATGTCCTGGAGAAACGCGATGCGTCGGGGAGACCCGCGCCGCGCAGAGATCATATGCGAAATCCGACTACGCCGGCGGGCGACACCGCAATTCAGCGCACCCTCTCAGCCTGCCGTGGCACCTTCGGGATCGTCGGTGCCTTCTCCGGCGTCGCGAACCTGCTCCAGCTCACCGTCTCGCTGTACATGATGCAGGTCTTCGACCGGGTGTTGACGACCCGCAACACCGACACGCTGATCCATCTCACCACGATCGCGATCTTCGCCCTGGCCGTCCTGGCGATCCTGGACGCCATCCGCGGGGCGGTGATGCAGCGCGTCGCCGGCTGGCTGGAGACCCGCCTGGCGCCGGAGGGCTTCGCGCGCGCCCTCGAAGCCCATCTGCGCGGGCGACCCTATCGCATGGAAGCCCTGCGCGACCTCGCCACCTTCCGGAGCTATCTCGGCTCTCCCGGCATGCTGGCCATCTACGATCTGCCCTGGGCGCCGATTTACCTCTTCGTAATCTTTCTGCTGCACCCCCTGCTCGGCGCCGTCGCGGTCGGGGGCGCGGTGCTGCTCTTCGTGCTGACCCTGGTGAACGAGGCGATGACCTCCCGACTGATGCGCGAGGCGAATGTCGCGGGCCAGGCCAGCCAGCGCCGCGCCGAGGCGATCGGCCGCAATGCCGAGGTGATCGATAGCATGGGCATGCTCCCCGCCGTGCTGGCGCGCTGGCGCGAGGAGGTGGCGCGCATGCTGCCGCCACAGCGCCGCGCGGCGAACCGCGCCAGCTGGATCGTCGGTATCTCGCGCTTCTCGCGCCTTGCGGTGCAGCTCGCCATCCTGGGCCTCGGCGCCTGGCTCGTGCTGCAGCAGCAGATGACGGCCGGGGCCTCCATCGCCGCCTCGATCGTGATGGGACGGGCGCTGGCGCCGGTCGAGCAGCTCGTCGGCTCATGGAAGCAGCTGGTCGCGGCACGGCAATCCTTCCGCCGGCTGCAGGCCTTCTTCGACCTGCCCCGGCTGCGTCCCGAGGGGATGCGCATGCCCGAGCCTGCCGGATGGCTCTCCGTGGAGCGGCTGTCCTATGTCTTTCCCGGCGCCAGCGAGGCGGTGGTCAAGGGCGTCAGCTTCGCCCTCACACCGGGGGAATCGCTGGCCATCATCGGCCCCTCGGGCGCCGGCAAGACCACGCTGCTGCGCCTTCTGGCGGGCGTGGCGCCGCCCGCGGCGGGCAATGTGCGGCTCGACGGCGCCGACGTCTTCCTCTGGCAGCGCGAGGATTTCGGCCGCCATTCCGGCTACCTCCCGCAGGATGTCGAACTGTTCGAGGGGACGGTCTTCCACAACATCGCGCGTATGGGAGAGGCCGCCCCGGAGGAGGTGTTCGAAGCTGCGAAACTCGCCGGCTGCCACCACATGATCCTGCGCCTTCCCGACGGCTACGACACGCAGATCGGCGAGGCCGGCATGCGCCTTTCCGGCGGGCAGCGGCAGATGATCGGCCTCGCGCGCGCCTTCTTCGGCGACCCTCGCCTGGTCGTTCTGGACGAGCCCAGCGCCAGCCTCGACGGCGAGGGCGAACAGGCGCTGGTGCGCGGCATGCAGGCGCTCAAGGCGCGGCGCGTCACCGTGGTCGTCGTGTCCCATCGCCCCGCGCTGGTGCAGGCCGCGGACAAGGTGCTTATCCTCAAGGACGGCAGCCTGGCCGCCTTCGGCCCGCGCGAGGAGGTCACCCGGCGGATGATGTCGCCGCAGCCGCCGCGCGTCGTCGCGGCGGAGCAGATGTCATGAGCGCGCGGCAGGACATCGCGCGCCGACCCATCGCTCCAGCCCTCGATCCGCTGGGACAGGACCGGCCGCGCACCGGATGGCTGATCGCCGCGGGGCTCTTCGTGACCATCGGACTGTTCGGCGGCTTCATGGCCTGGGCCGTCTTCGCCCCGCTCGCCGAAGCCGCGATCGCGCCGGGCGTCATCAAGGTCGAGGGAACGCGCCGCACGCTCTCCCACCTCGAGGGCGGCATCATCCGGGAGATCCTCGTGCGCGACGGCTCCGCCGTCGCGGCGGGGGATGTCGTCATGCGGCTGGACGACGTCCAGTCCGGCGCGACCCTGGAAGGGCTGCGGGCGCAGCGCTTCGCGCTCCAGGCGCAGGGCGCCCGGCTGGAGGCCGAGGCCACCGGCGCCGCCGGGATCACCTTCCCGCGCGATCTCGCCGCTTCGGGAAACGAGCGCGCGCAGGAGGCCATGGCCGGGCAGCGCACCTTGTTCGAAGCGCGGAACGCCAGCCTCGCGAGCCAGCTCCTCGTGCTGGAATCCCGCGTGACGCAGCAGCAGGCGGCGATCGCCGGCGCAGAAGGCCAGATCGAAGCGACGCGACGCCAGCTCGAACTCATGCGACAGGAGGAGGCCATGCGCAGCGGCCTCGTGCGCCAGGGCCTCGCGCGGGTGCCGGAGCTCCTGGCCCTGCAGCGCGCACTGGCTGCCCTCGAAGGCCAGATGCAGGATCTGACGAGCCAGGTGCGCCGCGCCGAGGGCGCCATCGCCGAGGCGCGCGGCGGCATTGCCCAGACGCGCGACCAGCGTCTGCAGGAGATCGGCACGGAAGCACGCGACGTCGCGGCCCGCCTGGCCGATACCGAGGAGCGCCTGCGGGCCGCGGCCGACGTCTCGGCGCGCCGGGAAATCACCGCACCCGAGGCCGGCACCATCCTGAACCTGCGCCAGTTCACGGCCGGGGCGGTTCTGCGCGCCGGCGATCCCGCGATGGACCTCGTGCCGGCGCAGGACCGGCTCGTCGCGGAGGTGAATATCCAGCCGAACGACATCGACGTCGTGCATGTCGGCCTGCCGGCGGAGTTGCGCCTGCCGGCCTTCCGCCAGCGGCTCATTCCCGTGCTCCACGGGGTCGTGACCTTCGTGGCGGCCGACGTGACGTCCGATCCGCAGACCCGGGCCAATTTCTTCCGCGCGCAAATCCGGGTCGACGACGCACAACTTGCGGCCCTTCCCAGTATTACCCTGGTCGCGGGGATGCCGGTGGAGGGCCATGTCCAGATCGGTCAGCGCAGCTTCTGGCGCTACCTGACGCAACCGATCCGCGACAGCCTCGCGCGAGCCTTCCAGGAGCAGTAGCGGAGGGCTTGTCCTCACGCTGGCTTTGCCAGGACAGCGCGATCGCGACGGGGAAAATTGCGCCTATCTAAATTTCGCCAAAATCTGCTGCCATTCAAATAAAATAGCCGAAAGTATCAGCGGATTATTTCATTTAGTTATAATGGCGGAAATGTGCTGATTTTGGCGTTTTTATAGTAGTTATGGATTGCCTCGTCGATTGCTCCCAATATGCACATAGGTCGTCGGACCTCCGTGTGAGCACCAGGGTGAGATGCCAAGATCCGAGTCGCCGCGTGGGCTCCATGCCCCTCCAGACGAAAGCGAACCTGCCCGCTTCATCGCCGGCTTTCGCGCAAATAGTCTTGAAAGCGCCAGGAGCTTTCTCGAAGCCCTGCCGCGGGACGGGAACATCGGCTACGTTCTTTTCGTGGCCGCAGATCCCTCGGTTGAGGACAATCACGCGGCAAGCTGGCTCGCCACCCATTCGCCCCTTCCCCTCGTCGAAGCCGCGAACGGCATGGCGGTCTCGGCTGATCGGATCCATCTCGCGCCCGATTTCGGTCAGTTGATCATCCGGAACGGACGGCTTCACTTTCAGGGTCAGGAGCCAGCCAGCGAGGACGTCGGCTTCGATATTTTCCTGCAGGCCCTGGCCATCAGCGAAGGACCGCGCGCCGTCGCCTTTGTGAGGGATGGCCACGAAGGCGCGATGGGACCCAGGATGATCCGCGAGGCCGGGGGCCTGCTGATCGCGGAAGCCCGGATGTTGAGGCAACTCTCTGCCGCGCATGGCGGACAGAGCCTCTTCCCTGGGGACGCTCGCTCCGCGGCCGTTCCGCTTCAGCCGCGCCCGGGAGCCGGCGATGATACCGCCGGGAGTTCGCCCGATCCGCCCGCCACTGCCGGCGATGCCCATCCCCAGATGCCGGAGCCGCGAGCCGTCGCGGGCGGCTTCTTTCGCGACGCCGCCTCGCTTTTCGATCTCCAGGAGTGCCTCCGGCTGTCCGTTGCCACCGAACAACCGGAGCAGCGGCGCGAGGAGTTTCGCGTCTGGGTTCTCGGCTGCGGGACCGGCGAGGAAGCTTACACCGTCGCGATGCTGGCGGCCGAGGCGCTCGAATCCAGCGCTGTGCCGCTTCGGGTTTTCGCCGCGGATTTGGACGCGACCGCGATCGAACGGGCACGGCATGGGGTCTATGGGCGCGAGGTCATGCTGGACGTGCCGGCAGAATACCTCCAGCGCTACTTTATCGAGGATCGAACGAGCTGGCGCATCACGCCACGGCTTCGCGACAGCGCCGTGTTCAGCCGGTACACGCCGACGGACCCGCCGCTGTCGCGCATGGACGTGATTGTTTGCCGGAGGCTTCTTTCCTCCCTGCCCCGGGAGGAATGGGCCCCGCTTGTGGCGAAGTTCCGCTTCGCCCTCAACCCTGGCGGATTGCTGCTGCTGGGCCCCGGCGACGAGGTGCCTGAGCTGGACGGCTTCCAGGCCGTGCCCATGTCCCCGCATCTCTATGTGCGAGGGATTGCGCCGGCCGAGATGTCGGCGTCGCTCGCCTCTCCGGGGTCGATCCCGACGGATCGGCCCCGAGCGGCCGAACCGCTGACGCTGGAGAACCAGGCGCTGCAACTCGAGATCCAGGCGCTTCGGCAGGAGGCCGCCACGGAGCAGCGCCAGTCCAGCCTCCGCTTGGAAGACGCTGTCGGCCTGGAGGAAGAACTGACGCGGCTCATCCGCGTTTCCGACACCACCGAAACCGGGCTGCAGGATCAGTTGCGGCTCGCCAGGGGCGCGGAGGGAGAGCTGTGGAACATCGTCGCCAGTTCGCCGTTTGCCGTTCTCCTTCTCGACATCAGCCTCAACATCCGGTTTTTCACGCCCTCAAAGCGCCTGCCGTTCCGGATGATGCCCCGGGATGTCGGCCGGCCGGTTGCCGACATTGCTTCGCTCGTCGACGATCCCGAGCTGATGGAGGCCGCGCGGTTCGTCATCGCCACCGGGGAAAGCGCGAGCCGCGAAGTGGAGCTGCCGGACGGAACCTGGCTCATGCGCCGCATTCATCCTTATCTTCAGGGTTCCCCCGATCCAGCGGAGGGCAGGCTGGCCGGCGTCATCATCTCCTATGCCGACATCCGCGAAACGAAGGCGGCGGCGGCACGGGCGGAAGCCATGCGGAGCATTGCGGGCGATCTGGTGCGCGCACACTATCAGCCGCTGGTGGTCCTCGATGCGAATCTGCATGTCATCTTCTCGAACCACGCGTTCCGCGAGACCTTCGGGGGCAAAGCGGACGAGGCCGCCTTGCCGGCGCTGCTTGGAGCGGCCATCCGCGCCACCCCCCAGCTCGCCGCCTTCCTGACGAGCCGCGACGATCGCGGCGAGCGGATCGACAATTGCGTCATCCAGATCACCCTGCCTGCCACCGGCCTGCGGACGCTGCGCATCGTGATTTCGCACCTGCCGCCCAGGCGCACGATGCTGGCCATCGAGGACATCACCGAGCGCGCCGTCGTCATGGCGAGCCTCGAGAACGCCAAGTCCGCAGCGGAACGCGCCAGCTACGACAAGTCCCGAATGCTGGCCGCGGCGGGCCGCGATCTCCGCCGGCGCCAGGAGGCGCTCGCGCTCGCGCATCGGCAGCTGACCGGACTGGAGCCTGGCGTCGAGCTCGCGGCGAAGATGGAACGTCTCGGCTCCACCATCAACGAGATCGGGGGAATGCTCGATACGCTGCAGGACCGCGCGCAGCTCGACATGGGTGTGCTCGAAGTGGATCTGTCCACTTTCCCGGTCAACGTCGTCCTGGACGGGCTTCACGCGGATTTCGACCGGGACTTCCAACTCCATGGCCTGGAATGGCGCGTGGTGCGATCGGGGCAGATGATCGTCAGCGATCCTCGCATCCTGCGGCGCGCGCTGAGGCACCTGATCCTCGACCTGCTGCGCGCCACGCGCCTGGAGCGAATCCTGATTGGGTGCCGCCGGCGCGGAGGCCTGCTGCGGATGGAACTCTGGGCCCGTGGCGTGAGAATTCCCTTGCCTCTGCTGCGGACAAGCTTCGAACGACGCCCGCATGGCATGGCGCGCGAGGGTGGCGAGACCCTTGGCCTGGGCCTCGACATGGCGCGCAAGCTCAGCGAAAGATTGGGGCATCCGTTTCGCGTCGAGGCATCTTCTCCGGGCCAGCCGGTCTTCATCCTGGATCTCCCGACGGCCGCTCCCCTCGCCAGGACCAGCCTGCCGGCCGACCTGGCCGACGACATGCGCCATGTCCTCATCATCGTGGGCGACACGGAGCTTGCCGGCACCCTGCGGCTGCTGCTGGAGCGCGATGGCTATGCGAGCCTGATCGCGACGGATGCGGGGCATGGCGTCGGATTGGCCCTCGAACTTCCTCCGGCGCTCGTCATCACCGAGTTTGAGCTGGCCGGCGCCATGACCGGGCTGGATCTGGCGCGGCGCATCGCCGGCATCCGGCCGTTGCCCCCGGCAACCATCCTGCTCACCGACGACGTCGATGCCTCGGTCCTCCAGGAGATCGCCGCATCGAATTTCGAACAGGCCCCGCGCACGATCGACGCCGAGGAGCTGCTTGAGCGCGTCCATCGGCTTCTGCCGCATCCGATGGACCCGGTGGAGACGCCTGGAGCAATGCCGCTCGGCCAGATCTTCGTCGTGGACGGCGACACCGAGCGTCGGTCCCTGCTGCTGGACTGGCTCGAGAACCAGGGATGGAGCGCGGAGGGCTTTGCCAGCGGCGAAGCCTTCCTTCACGCGGACACCCCGGAGCGCCGGGGCTGCGTGGTGGCGGACTGGCCCACCGCAGAGACCGGCGCGCATCCATTGCTGCCCGTTCTGCGCTCTCTTGCCCACCGGCTCCCCACGGTTGTCATCGCCGATGGCGGCGACATCCAATTGGCGGTGCGGGTGATTTCGGCGGGAGCGGTGGACTTCATCAACCGGTCCGCCGACAGCCGCGCCCTCGCGCAGAGCATCCGAAAGGCCTCAGCGCAGATCGCCGTCGGAGCCCAGGAGCACGCGACGCGAACGCATGATTCCGAGCGCCTGACCAGCCTCACTCAGAGGCAAAGGGAAATCCTGGATCGCGTCCTCGCGGGCACGCCCAACAAGATCATCGCGGCCGATCTGAACCTGAGCCAGCGGACGGTGGAAAACCACCGCGCTACCATGATGGCAAAGCTCGGCGCACGCTCCCTGACGGAACTCGTCCGTATCGTGATGGGAGCGCGCTGAGTGGGAGGCAAGGCTATTCGGCGGCGATGGCGTCGTCCGACCCCGGACCGCGCGCGACCGCACGGGCAAAGTTGATGAGCGCAAGGCGACGGCGCGGATCGCTGATGGCGCCATAGGCCTCGACCAGCTCCACCAGATCATCCGTCGCCGCGCCTTCGAGCGGAACGGATGCGTGCGCCATCGGCATGGCGACGCCCATCAGGGCATCCGGCCGGGTGCCAAGCGCTTCGGCAATGGCCATGAGCCGGCTCGCCGCGACCCTCGTGGCACCCGTCTCGTAGCGATGGAACTGCGCGCCCGTCACCCCGATCTGCGTCGCGATCTCCTTCTGGGTGTAACCCGCGGCTCGACGGAGCTCCTTGATCCGCACACCGACCCGCGCATCGGCAGAGGTCGGGGAGCGATTGTTGAGCCCGCCAACCTCCTCGCGCATGGGAGATCCGACCCTCATCGACTGGCCGTCGATACCGGAAATCTTAAAGTTTGCTTGCATTGTCCACTCCTGGAGTGAAGAGATGTTCCAACAACCAGACAAAGCGCCGGATATACGCGCACACGTTTACGCAACTGCCACGCCCGGAAACGCTCCAAATATGGAAGCCTTGCTCGTTTTTCCGGATCGCGACCTTCGCGTCTTGTCGTTTCGTTGATCGACCAGGGGAATTTACATCGCAATCCAGGGCGAGGGCAGGATCGGAAAATACTCAGTCAAACCCCGACATTCAGCCGTGCTTCCCAGACGGCCACGCGAACTTTCGCGTCGTGGTTGTAAGCGACAGGGAAGGCGGTCATTTAACTTCGGTAAATACCCCTGCGCATGCAATTTGCTGCGCTGCAGCAGGAGATGTGCGGGCCGCAAATTGTAAAGCGGCCCGCACAACGACCTTCGGGCGTTCAGAAAGCGAAGACGGCATCTCCATTCTGGAGAAGCGCGGCATGTGCGTTCTGGTCGACTCCGTTGAGCTCAACGGCATCGACATAGAGGTTTCGGTCGGAATTCGCGTCGCCGCCCCAGGCGTCGTTCAGGAAGCGCACGGTCAGCGCATGCCCGCCGCCGGCAAAGTCGCCCTGGACCTCGATGACGTCCGGATTTCCCGAACCGTGCGATGCGCTCGCCGCGTGCTCGCCGCCCATCTGAACGCCATCCACCATGATGAGATAACGGGCGTCCCCCTGATAGGCATCCTGAGAGACGGCGATGCGAAGCACGTCCGGCAGGACAGTCTGCGCGCCGCCAGGGGCGGTATTTTCGGGAAGGGCATCGGAACCGGGCTGCTTCACGGCGCCGAGCGCAAAGTTCTGGTCGAGATTGGTGAGCAAGCTCGCCGCGAAGTGCTGATCCACGCCGTTCAGGGTCACCCCGTCCACGTAGAGGTTGCGGTCCGTATCCGCCGTGCCGCCCCAGCTGTCATTGAGGAAGCGAATGGTCAGTGCATGCTCGCCGCCGGTGAAATCGCCCTTGAACTCCAGCACCTCCTGCTGGCCGGCCGCGTGGGAGGCCCAGGTCGTGCCCTCGGCCACCTGCTTGCCGTCGATCAGCACGGCATAACGCGCATCGCCCTGCCAGGCGTCACCCGATAGGGCGATACGCAGCACATCCTGCTGTGGCGCACCGACAGAGCCTGCTGCGGTCAGCTCGAAGGCCGCCTGACCGTTCTGCAGCAAATCCTGATGGAAGCCGGAGGCGACCCCGTTCACCAGCACGGATTCGACGTAGAGGTTGCGATCCGTGGAGGACGTGCCGCCCCAGGCATCGTTCACGTAGTCCACGGTCACCGTATGCGCCGCGTTGGCGGCAAAGTTGCCGAGCTCGTATCGCTGGCCGCCCGCGGCGTGCTGGGCGGCCACCTCGCCGCGGAAGACCTCCTCTCCGTCCACCCGGATCACGGCGATCGGATTTCCGGCCCAGCTCTCCGCGCCGAGGACCACGGCCAAGGCGACGGTGCCGTCGACCGGAGCCGGTGCAACAGGAACCTCGGGAAGCGGTATCTCCTCAACGGGGGGCGGGATCACCTCGGGCGTGTCAGGGCGGGGCAGCGGCGTGACGCCGACCGCGTCCGGCCAGGCGATGGCGAAGGTCGGATCGTGCTCGTAATTGTCCCGGCCGGTGAAGGGCGCTCCATCCGCCATGAGCGCCTCATAGGCCGCCTTGGCCTCGGCGGAGCCCGTCAGGCGATAGATGCCGGCCAGCGTCGCCACCGCGAGCTGCGCATAGTCGCCCTGGCTTTGCGACCAGCCGTCATTGTTGCTCCAACCGCGCGCGTCGGTCTGGGCGCCGATCTCGGCCCAGCTCTGGTACAGCGCCGCGCCCTCCGTCGCATCGCTGATGGCGAGGAGATAGGCCGCGCCGTCATGCGCATCGAAGCCCTCCGCCGCATGGGTGAAGCGGCCCACGAGGAAGTTGGACTGCCACTCCAGGAAGGTCAGGGCGTCGGCATTGCCTCGGCTGGCGGCGGCGATGACGGTGGAGGCGAAGTAGTCCTGCTGCCAGGGCGGCAGCGCGCCGTCGGCGCCGTAGCTGCCCGGGACCCAGCCATGGGCCTCGCCCTGAAGCGCGGTCCATTCGGGGATCTTGGAAACGAGCCAGGCGTAGTTGGCGTCCGAGGCCTCCTGGAAATAGGCCTTCTCGGCCGATCCATCGGGCGCGGCCCAGGCCGCGTTGTCCACCTCGCGCAGGGCCCAGGCGGCGCCGCGCACCTGGTTCGTGTTGATCAGATTGTCGCTGTCGTCACCCCGCACGGAGGGCTGCTGGGCGAGAATGTTCCAGGCGGCCTGAGCCTCGAGATTATCGAGCATCCAGCGCGCGCCGGTGAGCACATAGGGCACGAAGGAGAGGTTGGGCTGGTGCGCGGAATCGGTGTGCCAGCCGGTCTGTCCGTCCACCTGCTGGGTGAGGCCGCCGGAGGTCGCGTCGCCGGGCGTGCCCGTGCCGCCGCGGCCGTCGGTCCAGAGGTTCGGGTAGTCGTCGGTGCTCAGCCAGGTGCCGTTCGCGGAGTCCCAGAAGTTCCAGGGCACCGAGCTGGCCGCCTCGGCCTGGCCCAGGGCATAGGCGGCCGCGCGGGGATCCTGGCTGATGAGCCAGGACGTATTGGCCTCGGTGGTGATGCCGATATCGGCGCGCCCACCGGTGCCGGGCATGAACTGCGTCACGCCATTGGTCGCGAAGGGCTCGCCCCAGCCGGCCGCATGGGTCGCCTCGCCGAAAGCGGCCAGCAGGCCCGTATCGAGATTGAGGGTCAGGTCATAGCCGGCCACGACGCCGGCGGCCTGCAGATGCGCGACGTCCTGGCGGATGTTGAGCCAGCCCGCCTCGGGGCTGCCGGTCTCCTGCCCGCCATCCGTGGCGTTGCTGGAGAAGCTCTCATGCCAGTTCTGGTACTGGCCCTGGTCGACCGAGGCGCTCAGCGCCTGCCGGCCGTCCATCGTCACCGCGATGTCATAGGCGACCCGGCCGCCATTCGCACCCATGGCGCCGTCGTTGTTGAACTGGGCGTCCACCGAAATGCCGCCGCCCTTGAAGACCGTGACGTCAAAGACGAAGCGCTGGGAGCCGTCCAGCGGCACCTCCACGCGCGCCTGCGAGGTGAGCTCGCCCTGCTGCCAGAAGCTCGCGGTACCGTCCGCGAGAGCGACCTTCAGCGCCGCCAGCACGTCGACGGTGACGTGTTCGCCGCCATGCACGGCCATGTCGACATGGAAGGAATGCCCGGCCAGCGCCTGGGCGAGATCCAGGGCCTCCACCTGCTTGGGTGCCGCCGTCGCGAGGGTGACGTCGAGCGACGCGCCGGCGGCGATGGCCGGGCGATCCACGGACAACACCGCCATCTTCACCGACCCGTCCGCATAACGGGTCTTTACGTCGATCTGGACATCGAGAGCGGCGCCGCCTGCATAGCCGACGAGAGACGAACCCGAAGGAACCTCACCAGGAAGGAAGACTTGACCGAAGGTGGCGACACCAGCCCGAAGAACGGCGGCACCTGCATTCTCGACGACGACAGTTACAACGTTGGACAATGGGCGCTCCAAATTCACGTCTGTTAGGAGCCGATGGTTTGCAACCGCAAGCTGTGGAATCCAACTGCGAATCAACTGATCCAACGCCGAAATTTTTACCTTTAATACAATTTTCTAAATTTATTTGCGTATTGATGCCGCTTTATACCGCGTCGCACCATACCTGACTAACGCCTTTTCGGCGCGCCTATCTGTTCTGTCAGAATTTTTAACACTCACCCGTAACGCGACGATTATTTGTTGATGTTGGGAAATATTGGCGAACTCTCACCGCCAATGCCTCCACATCGCATGCAAAATCGCAACCCACCGCGGACGGATTGGGTCGTCGGCAGAAGAGGCCGAGTGCTGAGTCGTCAACCGTTTCTGACAGCGGGAAGCGGGATGCTGGCCAGGACGCTGACTCATTTTGCATCAGGATCAAATCGACCCGGACGCCGCATCTCGCGCATCACCTCGCGGCGGCACGGGAAGGGTCGCGGGCCCCATTCCAAACCGCTCGCGATAGCCTTGCACCAGAACGCGATCCGTGACCGCCGCGCCCTCCCGCCGGCGACCGAAGAACCAGCATCCGCCGGCCGAATCCGCGGCATGGGGCAGCCACCGGTCGAGCCGTCGCAGCAGGGGTGTCGCCAGCAGGGCCACCACCCCTGCCGGGACGCGCCACCATGGCCGGGACGAGACGGAAAGCAGCACGCCGCGCAGGACGAAGCCCATGACGCTGCCGGTACCCAGGGCCACGCCAGCCGCGACCTCGTCAAAGCCGCGGAACAGCCGCCGGTGACCGATCGGCGTGAAGCGGGTGAAGTCGTAGGCGCCCATATGTACCGGCTGCAGGAAAGGCGTGACCGCATGGACATGCCCGCCGGGCGCCAGCACGCGGCGCATCTCGGCCACGCAGCGCTGGGGGTCCGCCACATGCTCCAGCACGGCCACCGCGATCACGAGGTCGAAGACGCCATCCGGAAAGGGCAGGTCGTGCCCATCGGCGATGGCATCGACGCCGGGCGCAAAGGCCACGTCGATCTGCACGACGCAGTCCCCCTCCCCGCCCAGCCGCAATCCGCCTGAGCCGACAACCAGCACGCGCGGGGCGGAGCGGAGGGCAGAGACGTAGCGCAAGGCGTCATCGGCTCCGGGATGGCGAATGGACGAGCGCGCGTCGCCGAGTTCCCGGGCCCGCCGGCGCCACCAGCGCCGCAGCCCACTGGCGGCATCGGCCGCCCGGCCATAGGCCGCGCCCTCATAGCCGCCGCGGCCCAGATAGTCGGCGATCGCGAAGGCCGATTGCGCGTCGTGGATGAGCACGGGCACGCCCCCGCACACCGGATAGGCCGTTCCGCAATGAGTGCAGAACAGGCTCGTCTCGGCCTGCAGGAGCGGGCGTCCATCCGCCGGGCAATGCAGCGGGATACCGCGCAGGGCCGCCTGCCGGCGAGGGCTTTGCGTGCCGTCCATCATCCGGATCGCGCGCCGTCGATCAACGCGGCATGGGCCTGGAACATCGCCTCCTGATCGAAATCCCGCAGCGCCTTCGCGCGGTTGGCGAGGCCAAGCGCCCGGCGGCGCGTCGCATCCTCGACCAGGGGACGAAGGGCCGCGGCGAAAGCCACGTCGTCCAGCGGGGCGATATGAGCGAGGTTCTCCCCCGCCAGCATGGCCCGCACGTCGCCCACATCGGTCGAGACCACGGGCAACCCGCTCGCCATCGCCTCAAGGACCGAGAAGGGCATCTGCTCCGTGCTCGAGGAGAGGGCGAAGATGTCGAAGGCGCGATAGGCGGCGGCGGGGTCCGGAAGGGCGCCGGCAAAGTGGACATGCCCCTGAAGACCGAGATCCTCGGACAGGCGCTCCAGGGCGTGCCGCTCCGGCCCGCCCCCGACCACGACAAGGCGGAACACGCTGCCCGTCCGCAACAGGATCGCACAGGAGCGCAGCAGCCGGTCGAGGCCCTTCTCCGGCCGCAGCGCGGCAACCGTGCCGATGAGGGGCCCCTCCCCCGGTGGTCCCAGCACCGCGGCCGGGCCATCGGGGCGGAAGCGGGCGGTGTCCACGCCATTGGGGATGTAGTGCAGGGCCTTGGGCGGCAATTGCCACTCCTCGCGTGCGAGGCGCCGCAGCCGCGTCGACGGCAGGATCACGGTGCTGTCGCGCAGGGCCCACCGCCGCATCAGCACGCGCCGGCGAAGCTGGGTCTCGGCCTCGTCAGGCCCGAAGCCATCCTCGATGTGCAGATGCCGGATTCCTGGCGCCGCGCGACGGGCGATCACCCATTCCATGCTGCCCCAATTGCCGGTGACGAGAACGTCCGGCCGCCACTGCCGGAGCAGCGCGCCGATGCGCAGGACGCGACGCGCGAAGCCCAACCCACCAAGGTCCGGCGGCGGGAGAACCGCGAAAGGAATACCGGCGTCGATGCGCGCGGCGCAGGCATCATTGCCGTCCAGCGGCAGCACCGCGTGCCGCCAGCGCGTCTTGAAGCGGTTCGCGAGGGCGGCAAAGCGCACCTGCGCGCCGCCGACCGCGAAGCTCGGGAAGACATGCAGCACCATCGGCGCCTTGGCGCCGTCCCGCGACATCCCGGTCTCGACCATGGCCATGTCCATCATCGGCGTATCTCCGCGGGCAGATAGCCGCGCCCCGGGTCTTGGCGCCGGCGAGCGATCTCGGCCTCCGCGATCGCGCTCACCCGCCGCGCATTTCCCTCCCAGGTCAGGTCGCGCTCCAGGATTTCTTCGCGTGCGCCCGCGCCCAGCCTCTCGCGCAGTTCCGGCGAGGCGGCGAGCCGCTCCACCGCCTGCCAGAACGCACCAGGCACGACGGGGTCGAAGAGGAGCGCGGTACGCCCATCCTCCAGAACCTCGCGGAGATTCGGCTGGTCGGGCGCGACGATGGCGCGGCCGGCCGCCATGTATTCGAAGACCTTCAGCGGCGAGGCATAGGGCACCGAGGCCGGCTGCAGGGCGATATCGAAACCGGCGACCAGTGCGGGAACTTCGGCGCGCTCGGCGAGGCCCGTGAAGCGGATGCGATCGCCGATGCCCAGTTCCCCTGCCAGCCGCTCCAGACCCTCGCGCGCCGGCCCCTCGCCCACCACGACGAGCGACAGTGCCACCGGCCCCGGCCAGGCGGCGATCCCGCGCAACACGGCATCGAGCCCGTGCCAGTCGCGCACGAAACCGACGAAGCCGAGCACCAGAGGGTCGCAAGGCGCGGAAGACCCTGCGTCGCGGAAGTCCTCGAGATGGATGCCGTTGGGCACCACGGCGATGCGCTCGCGCGCGACTCCCGCATCGATCAGCCGCCCGGCCAGCACCTCCGTCACCGGCAAGGCGCGGTCCGCGCAGCGCCAGACCAGCCGCTCCAGCCAGGCGGCGAGGCGCGGCATGCCCAACCCGCCGAAGCGGCCACGCTCCTCGGCCATCGGGGCGTTCACCTCCAGCAGCAGCGGCACGCGGTAGAGCCGCGACACGATGCTGCCCGCGAGATGGAAGAGGTTGGCGCGCTCATAGATCACGTCGGGGCGAAAGGCCGCGGCCGCCCGCGCCAGGCGCCAGGTGGCCGGGACCGCATAGGCGATCTCCGCCAGCTCGGCGATCGCTGCCGGCAGGGCGCGGCGCAGCCGGCCGACCCAGCGATTCTCGCCGCCGAGGGCCGCCCGGTCGAAGCCGGGCGGGCCGACCAAGCGCAGTTCGTGGCCCTGCGCGCGCAGCGAGGCGACCATCGCCTCCAGATGCACGCCCTGCCCGTCGCGCGAGGCGATGCGATGGCTGTAGAGGATCCTCATGCGCCGCGTCCCATCCAGCCCGCGAGCCTGTGCCGCGCCACCGCGGCCAGCCCGGCGGGGTGCCAGGCATGCGCCAGGACGAACCCGACGCGCTGCCGCCGCTGCGAGACCCAGAGCTGCTTGTAGGCGTCGTCGCCGCGCCCGAGATCGAGCGCGCGGACCCGGTCATGCTCGATCAACCGGTGGATCATCATCGCCGTCAGGGCCGTGCCCGGCGAGGCGCCGCGCTGGGCCTCGGCATGGCAGAGCTTCAGCAGCCAGGCGCGGCCGCCCGACACCAGCCAGTATTGCGCGGCGATCGGATGACCCTCCGCGTTCCGCAGCACGCCCAGGCGCAGCGCCCCGCAGCGCGCGGCGGCCTGCATCAGCGCGGCGTCGAAATTCGGGAAGGGCTCGCTCGGCTTCCAGCTGGCCGCGCGCACCGCCTCATAGGCGGCGATGCCCTCGCGGAGCTCCGTGCCCGGCGCCTCGACCAGCTCGAAGCGAAATTCGCGCGCGGCATGGCGGAGCTTGCGTCGGATCGTGTTGCGAAGCTCCGGCGCGCGGCCGGCCAGATAACCCTCCCAGCCCGCATCCACGGCGAGGCCTTCGTGCCAATTGCCGAAATGGCGATAGCGCTGCACCGAGATCCCAGCCTCGGCCACGCCGCGCATCAGCGACGGCAAGCCGGGCATTTCGGGGTCCATCGCCTCCAGCCGCAGCGGCGCGCGGTGCCGCAGCCAGACCCCGAGCCCGCGCCCGGCCGCCTCCGCCGCATCTCCCGATCCGAGGAGCGGGCGCCAGTCCAGAGTATAAGGTGTCGCGAGGGCGCTCAGACCGCTAGGCCCGCGCAGCAGGGGTAGCAGCGCGGCGCCCTCACCGACCAAGGCCAGCGCGCCGACGCAACCCTGCGGCAGCGCATGCGCGAGCGTGGTGTCGTACCAAAGTCGGCTCGCGAAGATGTCGCCTTCCGCGGGGTCGGCCAGGAAGGCGTCGCTCCAGTTGGGCATCGCGCGCAGCGGGAGCGCCTGGAGGCGCACGGGAGGCGGCGCGAGGCGGCCCATGCGGGAGGGCAGCGGCAATCCGGCCTGCCCGCCGGCTGTCAGATTCACGACACGGGCCCGCCCGGCCTGAACGGACCGGCGAAGGAACGCGGGCGATTCACGGGCGACGTCCCTGGCCTTGGAGCCCCGGTCACCGACGCGGTCGGAGCAGGGTTCGAGCCCGCGATGTCCCAGAAAATGATCAACGGCTTTCCTCCCTTTCCCGGAGCCCGGCGCATGGGCTGAAAATTCACCCAACATGATCAAGCTCCCCCGTCCCGCAGCGCGTAGACGAGCCGCCCAGCCCATTCGCGCAGCGCGAACCAGCTCTCCGTGAGATGGTCCGGCCTTGGCGCGAGGCTCGCGGCGCCCCATTCCACGGGGCCGTCGCGCCGGAGGGGACGCGCGTGGACGGTGAAGCCAAGTCGCGCGAAGGCATCCAGGGCGCGCGGCATGTGCCAGGCATGGGTGACGAGCAGCGCCTCCTGGATCCCCGCCTCCCGCAGCATCGCGGCGGCGAAGGCGACATTCTCGCGCGTGTCCCGGGCGCGCGGCTCGATCCAGCGGACCGGCACGGCGAAGTCGTCGGCGAGGCTGCGGGCCATCAGCGTGGCGATGGCCGGCTGGCCCTGGCCGAGCACACCGCCGGTGACCAGGATCGGCAGGCCGGTCGCGCGATGCAGCGCGGCCCCGAAGCGCAGGCGCTCCAAGGTCAGCGGGCCCGGCTCCGAGGTCAGGCCGTGCGCGACGTCGCCGCCGAGGATGACGATCGCCCCCGCTCCCGGCGCAGGCTCGGCGCGCGGAACATCGCGTTCCAGCGAGGCCATGAGCAGATCGGAGGCAAGCGGCGTCGCCATCAGCAACAACCCCAGCGCGCAGGCGGCGCAGGCGAGGCCGCTCCAGTTCCGGTCATGCCGGCTCCGGCCGCGCCAAGCTAGCAACCCCGTGGGCAGCGCCACCACCGCCAGCAGCATCGGCGGGAGCAGAAGCCCGGTGAGGACGCCCTGCAGACCGGACGTCCATCCGCTGATGGCCCAGCCGTTCATTGGGCGGCCATCGCCAAGGGGGTCTCGCCGTAGCGCAGATCCCGCCAGCTGCCGAACCGCCCGCCGAGCTCGCTCGCGAAGAAGCCGTAGAACTGGTCCAGCCAATCGAGGAAGCGGGCCAGATCCTCGCCATTGCGCACATAGGGCGTGTTGCCCGGTACCAGCGACGGCGAGTGATAGGTCAGCACGAAGACGCGGTGACCGGCCGCCAGCATGTGCCGCGCGAGGCGCTGCGCCTCGGCGATCGTCATGCCCTCGGGGCTGAGCCGGATGCGTTCCATCAACCCGAGGCGCGACATCGCTCCGGCCAGGTGCATGCGCTGCGCCCGCGGATGCAGGACGGCGGGCGCGAGGCGTGTCACCTTCGACAGTCGTCCCACCAGCGTGGCGGAGACCGGAATCTCCATCAGCGTCTTCGCGCGATCCGTCCAATAGGGGTAAGCGTCGAGCCGGTGGCCCGTCAGCCCCTCCGGCGGCCAGCAGGGGGTGACGCTGCTATCCGCCGCATAGCCCAGCGAGCGCAGGATATCCGCCGTCCGCGCGCCCGCGCCGAAACGGCCCGTGCGGAAGATGCGCGGTGCCTCGCCGAAGGCTTCGCCCAGGATCCGCGTCAGGTGGCGCGCCTTGGCGAGCTCCAGCCCCACGGGCAGGTTGCCCGCATAGCTGTTGCGCTCGCCCAGCGCCTCCTCGAAGGGCGGCGTAACCCAGGGATGCATCTGCGCGCCCATCTCGCAGGCGCCGGAGCGCAGCAGGTCGAGCAGTGGCTTGCGGCCCGTATCCTGCGTGGCGACGGGATGGTCGGCGAGATAGAGCGGCACCACGCCATGTCGCTCGAAGATGCGATGCGCGCGCCATTGCTGGTCCATGGAGCTCACATCGAGCGCGTCGCGGCGGAAGGGGCGCGACCAGTCGAAGGCCTCCTCCGCATCGACCATGGTGATGAGCAGCGGCCGCATGTCCGGCGCGATCTCGACCGGGGTGTGGAAGCGCGTGTCGCGGATCGAAGCGCCGCAGCCCAGCCCGGTCTCCGGACGGGCTTCCGGCGCCTCCGAGGCCCGCATCCCGTAGATGCCGAGATAGCGCGACGCCACCCCGCGCATGCCGAACTGCGCGGTCGCGAAGTCCCGGCCTGCGGCACCGATCCGCGCGCGCGCGGGGGCATCGCTCAGTAGCCGGTCGACGGCGGTCACATAGCCCGGCTCGTCCTCGAAGAGAAAGCCGGTCCGGCCCTCGAGGACGAAGCTCTCGTTCACTTGCGCCAGGCGCCGCACGACGACGGGAAGGGCATGGGCCAGCGCCTCGGGCACGACCGTGCCAAAGCCTTCCAGATGGGAGGCGAAGACCAGGATGTCGGCGGCTTCGAACCAGGGATGCGGATCGGACTGCTCGCCCGCGAGCAGGACACGGCCTTCGAGGCCCAGCCGCGCGATGGCCTGCGTCACGGCATGCACATGCTCCGGCTCCAGCGGGGGGCCGACGAGCAGGAGGTGCGTGCGCGGATGAGCGGCCAGGATGCGCGGCATCGCCTCGACCAGGAAGAGCGGATCCTTGCGCGCGCAGAGCCCCCCGACGAAGAGCAGCACCGGATCGCTCGCGCCGATGCCCAGACGCATGCGCATCCGCGCGCGCGAGCCTGGCTCGGTGGGGGGGATGGTGATGCCGCAGGGGATGAGGTGGCAGCTTTCCGCGTCGGCCATCTGCCGCGTCTCGTTGAACAGCTTCGGGCTGATGCTGACGAAGGCGTGGAACAGGCCGAAGCCGCGCGCGGCGAGCCGTCTCAGCCTCGGTCGATACTGCCCGACCAGGACGGGCAGGCTGTCATCCAGCGTCGCCGAAAGCACGAGCCTGCGGCGCATCAGGCGGGCCAGCGCGTAGCTCACGAAATACCAATCCGCATGGGTGCGGAAATGCACCGTGTCGTAGCGATGCAGGTTCAGCAGGAACCACGCGGCCATGGCGATTTGCCGGCGCCAGGTGCCCGAGGCGCTCGCCGACAGATAGATCACCTGATTCAGCGTCGTGCAGGCGGCCGCAGGCTCGTCGGGCCGCGGAGTGTGCGTGACCAGCAGGTCGTGCACGGTGCCGGGAGCGATCTCCTGCATCACCGCGCTCGATCGCTCGAGGAAAACGCCCTCGCCGGTAAAGCTCGGGCGATAATACTTCAGCACGTGCAGCACACGACGCGGCGGGGGAACTTCGTCGGTCATGGCGCAGGTTTCGCTTGCGATGGCGTCGGGTCGGCGGGAACATCGGCGGCGTGGAGATTGCGGTCACTCAACATCAGAGCCTCGAGGGCCTCGGCGAGATCTGGCGCGAGCTGGAGGTGCAGGTGCCCCGGCTCTCCTTCTTCCAGAGCTGGAGTTGGGTGGGATGCCTCGCGGAGGAACGCTTCGCCGATCCGGTGTTGCTCCAGGCGCGATGCGGCGGGCAGCTTGTGGGTCTGGCCTTGTTCAACCGCCACCGCGGCCGCCTCTGCCTCGGCGAAAGCGGCGATGCGCGTCTCGACGCGCCCTTCGTCGAGCATAACGGCCCGCTGGCACTCGGCCTTCCCGGCGTCGATCGCGCATTGCTGCATGCCGCGGCCGGCCTGGTTGGCGTGCGCCGCCTCGTGCTGAGCGGCGTGCCTGCGTCGCTGTTGGCCGAAGCCCCGGGCATCGCTTTGCGCCTTCAGCAGCGCCGGGCGCCGCATGTACGGCTGGAGGAAGTGCGCAAGGCCGGCGGCGATCCGCTCGCCCTGCTCAGCGCCAATGCGCGCCATCAGATCCGGCGTTCCGCGAAGCACTACGGCGCGCCCACGATGAGGCGTGCGGAGAGCGAGGCGGAAGCGCTCACAATGCTCGACGAGATGATGGCGCTGCACCAGCGCAGCTGGCTGGCCCGGGGCAAGCCAGGCGCCTTCGCCGATCCCTTCCCGCGTCGCTTTCACGAAACGCTCGTGCGCCGTGCCATGCCACGCGACGAGATCGACCTGCTGCGCGTGGAGGGCGAGCGCGGCCTGATCGGAATTCTTTATAACTTCCGGCTGCGCGGCCGGGTGTCCGCCTATCAGAGCGGCCTCGATCTCGCCGGCGCCGGCGCGCACGGCAAGCCGGGGCTGACCTGCCATGCGATGGCCATCGCGCGGGCCGTCGGCTCGGGCGAGGCGATCTATGATTTCCTGGGCGGCGACGACCGCTACAAGCGCACCCTCGCGCAGCACGGCGAGGCGCTTCTCTGGGCGGAGATGGTGCCGTCCCGCTCGCTCACGGGCTGGGCTCTCCGCCTGCGGAATTTCGCGCGGGGTCATGCGCTTTCCCACAGCAGCAAGGGCTCCAGCTCGGCCGCCGAAGGCGCCGGTCCAGCCTGACGCATCCGGGCGAGAGCGAGGCGGGCGAAGGGATCGCGCTGCAGGCGAGGCCTGCGCGCATCCGGATCCTCGGCAATCCAGTTCAGGACCATGCGGTCGGCGTCTTCCGGGAGATTTGCGAAGCCGCCCGAATAAATCGCGGCACGCAGCGCCGCCGTCTGCAGCCGGCCCCTCGCCTGCTGCAGCAGGCGCCTTCCATGCCGGCGCAGATCGCGCCAGCGCAGGGGATGCCCCGGCGCGGTCGCCCAGCTCGCATCCGGCTCGACCGCGATGCGCGAAGCTACCCAGCCGCCGCCCAGCGCATCGAGGTCGTGCATCAGCATCGAGCCGAGTAGGCCATCGCCCCGGTAAAGGCCGCGCGGCAGGCGGATGCCGGCCTGCACCAGGCGCTCCACGAAGGTATCGCGCAGGGCGAAGAGCGAACCATGGAGGCCCGGATGTTCCAGCATGTCCCGGCGCAGGGCGGCGGCGCTGCGTCCCGTGCTGGGAACCGCGGCGGCGCCCTGGGCCTGCGGCGTCTCACCCAGCCGGCGTGCGAGCAGCACCGGCGCATCGGGACGGATCTCGGCATAGCCGTCCAGCATGAGGTAAAGCCCGGCATCCGGTCGCAGCCGGTGCAGGAAGAGGTTCACCGCATGCGACTTGTCGCCATGGGGAATGGTGTAGATCGCGCCCGCCAGTCCTGAGCCGCGCATCGCCTCGGCAGCGATCGCCGGCGAGGCGTCCGTCGTGCCGTTCAGCATCACCGTGACGTGCAGCCGCCCCGCGCCATCGCAACGCGAGAGGGCCCTCAGGCAAGTGCCGATCCGCCCGGCCTCGTCGCGCGCGAAGACGGCGACGCTCCAGGGCTTCGCTTCCTGCTGCGTGACGAAGCTCGGGAAGCCCTTGGGTGCCACGTCCATACCTAGCCCACCTGCAGGCGCGGGCCGGCGCGCAGCCGCCTCGCCGCGCGCAAGATCAGCGCCGCCATATCCGCCTCGGCCCCCATCGGGCGCCCCGAGAGGGTCCAGAACAGCCAGAGCGCCGCGACGTAGCAGGCGGCGCCAAGCGCCACGCCCCGAATTGCCTCTCCGGCCGCGGCCGAGGCCGTCGAGGGCGGCGCCTCCCAACCGAGTCCGGCCTGCCAGAGCACCAATGCCATCAGGGCCGCGGCCAGCACCGGACGCCACAGCACCGGCAGCAGCCGACGCAGCCGCAATCCGAGCAGTCGGAAGGCGGAAAGCACCATCATCATGTGCTCGGCGACCACAGCTCCAGCGACGGCCAGGGCCGCACCCGAGATTCCATAGACCGGCGTCAGAAGCAGCAGCAGGCCGACCCGCAAGCCCGCCGCCGCCAAAGTGATGCCGAGCAGCCGGCTCAGCCGCGCATGGGCGGTCAGCATCGCCGCGCTCACATTCCCAAGCGGTGTGAACACGCTCGCGATGCCAAGCACCACGACGACCGGCACGGCAGGCAGCCACGCCTGCCCGAAGGCCAGCGCCACGACCGGACCGGCCACGAGCGAGATGCCGAGCCCCGCCGGCAGCGTCAGCAAGGCCAGGAGCGCCAGGATGCGGAGATAGTCGATGCCGCTCGCGTCGCCCTCTCTCCGGCTCGCCGCGAAACCGGGCATGCAGGCGCGGCAGATGGGATCGACCAGTTCGGTCGCTGCCAGGGTCGAGACCTCGACACCCACCGTATAATGTCCGATCGCGACCGGCCCGAGCACACGCCCGATCACCAGGCTCTCCGAGCGATCCTTGATGACCGAGGCGACGCTGAGCGCCCAGCTCCAGGCCGAAATCCCCGCAAGCTCGCGCCAGGCCGCGAGCGAGAGCCGTGGCCGATAGGGATGCAGCGCATAGCTCATGGCGACGACGCCCAGGCGATTCACGAAGATCCCCGCCACCAGCGCCCAATGGCTGCGCAGCCATGCGGCCAGGCCGATCGTGACGGCGATGCCCGCCAGCCGCGGGATGACCTGCATCGCGAATTCCCGCTCGAAACGGAGCTCCCGACGAAAATCGACGGCGCCGATATTCGCCAGGCCCGAGAGCACCGCCGACAGCGCCAGCGCCAGCAGAACATCCGCGAGCCGCGGATCGCCGAAAAACCTCCCCGCGAAGGGCGCGGCGAGCGCAACGGCCGCGCCCACGGCCGCGCCGCGCAGCAGGTTCACCGTGAAGGCCGTGTCGTAGAGGCGACGGTCCGGGCGCTCGGCGCGGATGATCTGTTCCTCGACGCCCAGCGCCAGACAGACGTCCAGCGAGACGGCGAAGGCCGCCGCCAGCGCCACAAGCCCGAAATCGCCGGGCGCCAGCAGCCGCACAAGGGCCAGGGTGCTGGCGAGGCCAAGCAGGCGCGTCGACATGCGCCACGCGACCACCCATCCGGCGCCGCGGGCGGTCCGGCGGAGGATGCTGCTGTTCTCGTCGGACACGGTCAGCTCCGGACGAGCGCGGCTTCGGCGGGAATACGCTCCCGCCCGCGGCCGCGGAGAAAGCCCTCCATCACCAGCAGCTGCCATAGCGCCTGGGAATGATCGCCCTGCCCCGCCGCATGCGCGTCCACGAGGCGGGTGAGGGCCTGGATGTCGAAGAGCCCGCAATCCTGCATCGCCTCGCCCGTGAGACGCACGCGCAGCGCCTGGGACTGCGCGCGGAACTGCGGGCCGATGGTGGCGGCGAAGCCCTGCTTGGCCCCATGCAGCACGGCGGGCGGCAGACGGGAAGCCATCGCCTCGCGCAGAACCCGCTTGCCGACGCCCTGGCGCAGCTTGAGCCCCGCCGGCAGCGCCAGGCCCCACTCGACCAGGCCATGCGCCAGCAGAGGCGGCCGCGTTTCGAGCGAGACGGCCATGCTGGTGCGATCCAGCTTCGTCAGAATATCGCCCGGCAGGTAGGTGTGGAGATCCGCGTATTGCGCCTGCAGCAGCGGATCGTCGGGATCGCAGCAGTCCATCAACGCCACGAAGCGCGCCGAGGGATCATGCCCATCCAGCCCGACGCGCGCGCGGGCGGAGAACAGCTCCCGCCGGGTCTGCGCCTGCATCTTGCAGACCATCCGATAATAGCCGAGCGCGCTGTCGAGGCTGAGCTCGGTCAGGGTGCTGCGGGCGCGCAGCCAGCGCGGCGCGCCGTGCATCGCGGGATATGCCGCCGCCAGCCCACCGATGACATGACGCCGCAGCCCCGGCGGGAGCATCCGGCGCACCCCGTCCGCAAGGCTATGGAAGCGATGGCGACGATAGCCCGCGAAGACTTCGTCGCCACCATCGCCCGAGAGCGCGACCTTCACATGCCGGCGGGCGAGCGCGCAGACGGCCATGGTCGGCACGGCGGAGTGATCTCCGAAGGGCTGGCCGAAGACGGCGGCCTGCTGGCCTGCCATCCCGACATAATCCGCCTGGCCAGCGATGGCGTGATGACGGGTGCCCAGGCGCCAGGCGACCTGCGCGGCGACACCGCGTTCGTCCGAGGCGCCCTCGAAGCCGATCGTGAAGGTCGAGAGGCCCTGCGTCGCCGCTGCGGCCATCGCCGTGACGGAACCGGAATCCAACCCGCCCGAGAGGAAGCTGCCGAGGGGCACGTCGGCCATCAGCCGGTCACGCACCGCCTGGCCGAGCCTTGCGGCCAATTCAGCGGCCGGATCCGACGGTGGCGACGCGGCGCGGGTGGGCGCAGTCCAGTAGCAGATTTCGACCGCCACCTCCTCGTCGCGGCGCAACAGCAGCGCATGCGCCGGGCGGAGGGTGCGGATATCGGCATAGATGGTGCCAGGATCGGGCACGTAGCCGAGGGCCAGAAAGTCGTCGACGGCCGCGGGATCGATCCGGTCGGACACGCCGCGAACCGCGAGCAGCGCCGCGATCTCCGAGGCGAAGACCCAGCCGCCGTCGGGCAGGCGCGCCAGATGCATGGGTTTTTCACCCAGGCGGTCGCGAGCGAGCAGGAGTTGCCCCTGCTCGGCATCCCACAGCGCGAAGGCGAACATCCCGTCGAGCCGGCGCAGCACATCCACGCCCCATTCGCGCCAGCCGAGGAGGATAGATTCGGTGTCGGAATTCGAGCGGAACCGATGGCCCAGACCGGTCAACTCGCGACGCAGCGCGACGTGGTTGTAGATCTCACCATTGAAGGAGATGACGACATTACCGTCCGCCGTGGCCATGGGCTGCGCCCCGCCGGCGAGGTCGACGATGGCGAGACGGCGATGCGCGAGGCCCACATGCGGTTCGACGTGAAAGCCGTCGCCGTCGGGTCCGCGATGGCTCATGAGATCGGCCATGGCCCGCAGCGATGCGAGATCGGGCGGCGCAGGCCGGAAAGCATGGAAAATTCCTGCGACGCCGCACATGTAATTCTCCGAATAATTTCAATAAAACTCAGGATGTTTTTATATAGTACCGTTCAATATTGAAATTTTCCCGCAATGCGCATTGCCTTTGCCGATAATCCGGAAATCTGTTCTGCATCGATTTCGGCTTGGAAATTTCGCGGGCCTTCGTCACGGTCCATCTGACATGACGCCTCGGAGGAGCCGGTTGTCGATTCGCGGAGCAAGCCCGCCCGGGAGCCCCGGGCAGTGAGGACTCCAGGCCGCTTGTCCTGGCGCGTTTCGATCGCCGTGATCGTCCTGCTGAGTCTGGCCCTGTGGATCGTCGTCCTTCGCCTTTTGGCGCGTTGGCTGGGCTGATCGGACCGCCGCGACGTCCTGTGCGCGGCGTCAGGCATTCTGAACGAACCCCCGCCAGGCCGGCATCGAGAGCGGGGACACCGCAAGAGGCGCGAGCGGGTGCGAGCCGGCCCGCGACCATTCGAGCACCCGGGCGATCCCGGCCTCCAGCGCCATCGGCGTCGGCGAGGCGAGGGCCTTTCGCATGTTTCGCGCCGAGCCCACCGATTGCCGAATGTCTCCCGCGCGCGCCGGCTGATAGGTCATGACGGCACGCGTCCCGCAGGCCGAGGCGATCAGCTGCGCCAGCTTCAGCACGGACGTCGCCCGGCCGGTGCAGACGTTGAGGACGGTACCGACGGGGCTCGCCACGCCAATCCCCGCGATCAGCGCGCCCACGACGTCTTCGACGAAAACGAAGTCGCGGGTCTGCCCGCCGTCGCCGTAGATCGTGATCGGCTCGCCGCGCGAGAGGCGCTCACAGAAGATCGAGATCACGCCCGAATAGGGGGACCTGGGATCCTGCCGCGGCCCGAAGACGTTGAAGAAGCGCAGGCCGAGCGTCGGGACGCCATACACCAGCCCGGCCACCCGGGCGTGCAATTCGCAGCCAAGCTTGTCCGCGCCATAGGCCGATAACGGGCTCGGGGTCACGCTCTCCTCCAGGGCGCCGGAGGACGAGGCGCCGTAGATCGCGGCCGAGGACGCATAGACCACCGGAACCGGACGGCCCCTTGCCCGCGACGCGACGCGCGCGCCCTCCAGCACGGCGATGGTGCCGGACAGGTTCGCGTGATGCGAGGCGAGCCATGCCTCCGTGCAGCGTTGCACGGAAGCGATCGCGGCCAGGTGAAAGCAGCCCTCGATACCTTCCATGGCGCGCCGCACGTCTTCGGGATGCTCGACATTGCCGATCATCAGGGTCGCACCGGGGGCGAGGTTCGCCTGAGACCCTGTCGAGAGGTCGTCGAGAACGCGCACGGCGTGGCCCTGCGCCAGAAGCGCTTCACAGAGATGCGATCCGATGAAGCCGCATCCGCCCGTCACCAACAGCCGCGCCATATCCGAACCTCCTGCGTCCGCCAGATAAGGCATTGCGAGTTCGATATTATCAAGTATAAAATTGTTCAAATACCGATATTTACTTCATTTATATCATAACTAACTTAAGTTTGCATTTTACTTTATTATTTTACGCAGAATTTTTCTTGTTAATTCTCGATTTTCATTTACTATTGTACCAGATCGGAGTTACCGATTGCGGATGAATTTTGGAGCGCCGCGGATGCGGATCAGCATTATTTGCCCGGTCTTCGACACGCCGCCGCACCTCCTGGCCGCAGCCGCTTTCTCCGTTCTCGGCGATCCCTCCGCCGTCATCGGTCAACTCATCCTCGTCGATGACGGTTCGGGACAGCCGGAAACGCTGCACGCTCTCGAAGCCATCGCCGGCTCCGATCCGCGCGTCCTGCTGCTGCGCGCGCCGCAGAATCTCGGCCCTGCCAGCGCGCGCAACCTGGGCATACGTGCCGCGCGGGAGGACTGGATCGGCTTCCTCGACGCGGATGACGCCTGGCTCCCCGATCACGCCTCGCGCGTTCGGCGACTGGTCGCGGAGCATCCGGATGCCAGCTGGATTGGCGCGGGCCATTGCCTGTCCCCCACGGATGGCGTCACCACGCCGGCGCCCCGGCTCAGATGCCCCGGTGGCCAGCGCATCGCGCCCGATCTTCAGCGGTTCGAAGGGCCGGAACTGACGCGCGTCCTCCTCAGCGATTTCCAGCTTCATCTGGGTGCGATGGTGGTCCGCCGCGCGCTCGCCGAGGCCGTTGGCGGCTTTGCCGAAGGACTGAGCTACTTCGAGGACTTCCTGTTCATGGCGAAGCTCTCGACCCGCGCGCCGCTCTTCTACCTCGATACCGACGGCTATCGTTGGCGGCGGGACGAGGCGGGCCTCACCGCGCATTCGCGCCGGCTCGATCCCTCCTCCCTGCAGATGCATACGGTCGCGGCCCGAGATCCCGATCTGTATCCCTTCCGGCGCGAGGTGCGCTGGGCGCGCTACAGCGCGACCAAGGGCCTCGCGCTGAACAACCTGCTGGCGGGGCGGCGGCGGCAGGCCCTGCGCCTGGCCTTGCGCGGCTGGGCGATCGACCCCCGCGAGATCTCCGATTTCCTGCTCTTCCTCCGCCTGTGGCTGCGAAGAAGCGAAGGTGCCGCCTATTCCCGCTACAGCGGTGCCGAGCGCTTCACGGTGCGGCGCGCATGAGTGACAGGGCCGAAGCCGGCGCGCTGCAACCCGGGCTGAAAAGTTTCGCGATCCGCACGGCCTGTGCGGCACTTGCGACCTATTTCCGGCATATGCCCGGCCGCCTCGGCAAGAAGCGGCTCTGGGATGGCGTCGTCCAGCGGCACATCCTCTGGCGGCGCATGGACATCGAGGCGCGATCGCGTTTCGGCGCGCGCTTCGCCGGCAGTTTCCCCGACAGCGTGCACGGCTTCCTGTACTTTTTCGGCGTGTGGGAGCCGGCGATCACGGCCGTCTACCGCGCCTCGCTCCGGCCTGGCGACACAGTGATCGATATCGGCGCGAATGTCGGCACGCACGCTTTGCTCGCAGCGCATCTCGTCGGTCCGCACGGGCGCGTCCATGCGATCGAGGCCTCGCCCTGGATCCATGCACGCCTGCGCCAGAACCTTGAGGTGAACGGTGTGGGCAATGTCACGACCTACAACCTCGCCGCGACGGACGCCCCCGGGCAAGTCACGGTCTATCTGCACGACGCCACGAACCTCGGCGGCACCACGATCGTGCCGAGCGAAGCCGTCCGTACGGGCGCCGCGCGAGAGGCCAGCGTGGAGGGCCGTCCGCTGTCGCAGATCGTCGATCTGGACACACTGCGCGCGGCGCGCCTCATCAAGATCGACGTCGAGGGCGCGGAATGGCTCGTACTCCAGGGCATGCGCGACGTGCTGCCGCAGTTGCGCCCCGAGGCGGAGATACTACTGGAGGTGAACCCGCAGGCGCTGGCGCTGTTCGGCGCCACGCTCGACGACGTCCTCGTTCTTTTCGCGGAGGCCGGCTTCGGGGCCTTCGAGATCGACAACCCCTATGACGGCAGCTTCTATTTCGACCAGCCGCAGGTGCCTGCCCTGCCGTTGCGCCGCGATCGCGACCTGCCGGCTTCCGGCACGCTCGATCTCCTCTTCCGCCGACGCGATTGATGGCGGGCCTTCGCAGCGTCAGCGTGGTCATCCCAACTTACAACCGCGCTTACCTCCTTCAGGAGACACTGGAGGCTGTGCTGGGACAGACGTCGCCGGCCGCGGAGGTCATTCTGGTCGATGACGGGTCGACCGACGGGACGCCGGAGTTGGTGGAAGCCTCGTTCGGCGGCCGCGTCATCGTCCACCGGATCCCCAATTCCGGCGATCTGGCCGCGCGCAATCACGGGATGGCGGCCGCTTCCGGGGAGCTCGTCGCCTTCTGCGACAGCGACGATCTCTGGGATCCGGAATTCCTGGCCGAGATGCAGGCCCTCTGGCGCGCCGAAGCTCGGGTCGTAGCAGGCTTCGGCAACTTCCGGATTATCCAGGGCTCGCAATGGCAGACCGGCGACAAGTTCGCCGATGCGCCGCCCGATTTCTGGGACGGTGCCCGGCGCCTGGGCAGGGATCACCTCGCCTTCGACCACCCGATCGTTGATCGGCTCATCCGCTTCCAACCGTTCTTCCCGTCCGGACTCGTGGTCGACCGCCGGCGGTTCCTGGAAATGGGAGGATGGGACGAGAGCGTCGGCCGCACCGTGGGAACGGATTTCGCGACCATGCTGCGCCTGGCCGAACACGCCCCGCTTGGAATGGTGCTGAAGCCCCTCGTCGGGATTCGGAAACACTCCGCGAACTATTCCGCCGACGTGCAGGCCATGAATCTTGGCGACGCTGCCATCCTCGAGCAGATGCTTCTTCAGCGGCCATCCCTTCGGCGGATCGCCGGCGATATCCGGGCAAGCATCGCCAGCCGTCGCCGCCAGGCACTGGATCTCGCCTTCACGCGCGGCGACTTCGCCGCCGTGCAGGCGATCTTCGAGATGCTGCCGGTCGAGGAACGTGGCCGCATGCCGCAAATGAAGGCGTGGGTGGCGCGGCTGCCGCAACCGATCGCCGCCGCAGTCGGTGCGCTGCTGCTTCGGCTCGGCACTTGGCGGGCCTCTGCGCGGTCGTCAGCGGCAGGCTGAGCGCCCAGCGCCGCGCGGCACAATGTTCAGGATAGGATCGCGCCGGAAGGCCTCCTGGCTGATGAACGGCGCGCCGGAATTGCGCAGCCATTGCCAGGCCACCTGGGCATTGGCGCTTCCGCTCGTCTCCCAGAGCATCGCGAGCGAGGCCAGAGCGAGCTGCGCGTAATCGCCTTCAGTCTTCGCCCATCCGCCGCCGTTGGAAAGGCCGCGCGCCCGCGTGGCCTGGCCGATCTCCGCCCAGCTGCGCAGCGGCGCGCTGGCGGTCGCATCGGCATTCACGGCGAGGAGATAGGCCGCGCCGTCGTTGCGGGCGAAGCCCTGCCGCTCGGCGAGGAAGCGTCCCGCGAGAAAATTGCCTGCCCAGGCCAGCACCGCGGCCGCATCGGCGTTGCCGCGGCGTGCGGCGGCGGCGCTGACGAAGGCGAAGTAGTCCTGCTGCCAGGGCGGCAACAGGCCGGGCGTGCCGTATTCACCCGGGATCCAGCCATGCGCCTCGCCCTGTGCTGCGGTCCAGCCTGGCAGCTGCGCGCGCAGCCAGGCCCAGTTGGCGGCCGAAGTCGCGCGCAGCCAGGGCGCCATGAGATCGTCATCCGCGCTCGCCCAGGCGGCATTGTCGATCTGCCGCAGCGACCAGGCCGCGCCGCGAACCTGATTGCCGCGCACGAGATTGACGCCCTCGGCCAGGCCCCGCCGATCGGGCGTGCCGCGCGTGCCCGTCCATTGACCGAGTACGGACCAACTGGCCTGGGCCTGCATCTCGTCCAGGAAGGCGCGCCGCCCCGTCAGCAGATAAGGCACGGTCGAAAGGTCGGGCTGGTGGGCGGGATCAAGGCTCCATCCCGTATCGGCCGCGATGGGCTGCATGAGCCCGCCCGGCGGCGGCCCACCGCGCCCATCGGTCCACAGCCGCGGCCAGCGTCGCGTGTCCATCCAGGCGCCGTCCCAGAAATGCCAGGGAATGGCGCCGGCCGCCTCGGCCTGGCCAATGGCATAGGCGGCGGCGCGTGGATCGCCCGTCTGCAGCCAGACGGCCTGGGATTGGGTGGCGGGGCCGATATCCGCGCGCCCTCCGGTCTGGGGCATGTTCTGGAGAATGCCGCGCGGATCGAGCGGGCGCGACCAGCCCGGCGTGCGGAGCGCCTCGCCGAAAGCCGCGAGCAGCCCGGGCGCGACCCCCGTGTTCGTGTCGTAGCGCGGCACGGCCCCGCTATCGGCAAGATAGCCCGCATCGTGGCGCACCAGCGGCGGCGCCAGGCCGGTCCCGATCAGCCGCCCCCAACCGGTGTACTGATGCTGGCGGCCGATTTCCGCGCGCAGCACCTCGCGCCCGTCGAGCACCAGTCGCATGCCATAGGCCACCGCGCCGCCACCGGCCCGCATGGAGCCGTCATTGCGCAGCCATGGCTCGATCCAGAGCGTGCCATCGGCGCGCACGGCGAGGTCGGCCACGAGCCGCAGCGAGGTCGCGCCAACGCCCGTGATCGGCATTGTCACCCGCGCCTGCAGGGCGAGCGGCCCGGATTGCCAGGGCCGCGTCGATGGGCTGGCGAGGGCGGTGCGCATCGCCTCGACGAGGTCGAAGCGTTGCTGGCCGACCCAAAGTTCGGCCCGGTGCGCAGCGAGGGCGGGGGCCGGGTCAAGGGTCGCCGCAGGCTGCCCCTCCCGGTTCAGCACGACGGCCAGACGCGACCCGGCCGGCAGCGCCGGCGCTGCCATCGCCAGCACCGCATGCCGCGCGGAACCGTCAGGGTGGCGCGTCTTCACGTCGCATTGCACGGCCAGCGACCTTCCGTCCGCGAGGCGCGCCCCGAGCCGGGCGTCGCGCGGCAGGTCGCCGGGGCGGAAGCATTGGCCGAAGACGGTGACGGCCCCAGGCGCGGCGCCGGTTCCCTCCAGGATCAGCCCGACGAGCTCGCCCGGCCGGCTCGGGCAGGGCGGCGCGGCCGCCGACTGGGCCAGCGCGGGAGCGGCCGGAAGGACGGCCAGGGCCAGGGCGGCGCGGCGCTTCACCGGACCAGTCCGCGGAAGAGCGCGAGCTGGCCGGCCGTGGTTTCGTCCCAGCTGAAGCGCTCCGCATAGGCGCGGGTCGCCGCGCGCGATGGCGGGGCCGCGAGCAGATGCCGCACAGCCAGCGCGATGGATCCTGGCGTCGTCTCGTCGAGCACGAGCCCGGCTTCCGGCGCGGCCACCGCCTCGCGGCTGCCCCAGGCAGGACTCGCGATCACCGGCGTACCGCAGGCCATCGCCTCGAGCAGGACATTTGCCCAGCCCTCGCGGCTCGAGGCCAGGATCATGACGTCGGCCGCGGCGTAGAATTCCGGCAGGTTCGCATGAGGCTGCGCCCCGGCGAAGCTCACCCGGTCCGCCACGCCAATCCGACGCGCCAGCGCCTCGAGGGCGCCCCGGTCCGGACCTTCGCCCACGATAATCAGCCGATGATCTGGTAAGGCCGCGATGGCACCGATCACGAGGTCGTGGCCCTTGCGCGGAATGAGATGGCCGACGGAGAGCAGCACAGGCGCGGCCGAGGGCTTACGGATCGCAAGGGGGCGAAAGGTGTCGAGGTCCACGCCGTTGCGCAGAACCGTGACCTTCTCGGGCGGGGCGCCAAGCGCGACCAAGCCTTCCTTCAGGCCGGCGCTGACGGCGATCAGCGCCGCCGCGTCGCGCATCGCGCCTTCGATCAGGCGTCGCGGCAGGGCATAGCGCGGCAGCTGGCTCGTGTCGGACCCGCGCGCCGTGATGACGACCGGCAGGCCGAATTCCCGGCCCAGGCGGACCGCCGCCACGCCATCGGGATAAAGGTAGTGCGCGTCGATCGCATCGAACCGCGCGCCTTCTTCGAGCAGCTGCGCCACGGTCGCGCGTGCGGCAGAATGCAGCGCGAAAGGGCCGATATACATCCCCAGGCCCGGCGGCGCGAGGAAGCGCGGATGGTGCACCGTGATGCCGTGCCGGTCCTCGCGCACCGCAACCCGACCGCCCCGGCCCGGGAACCACGGCACCGGCGCGAGAACGGTCGAGACCGCCTCACCGCTCGCGACGAGATGGCGCAACCGGTTCTCGACGAAGACGCCATGATGCGGGTGCGCCGGGTTGGGGTAGAGGCTGCTGAAGGTCAGCAGCCGCAGCGGTCCGCGCGCGCCAGCCGGTGGCCGCGGTGGAGCGATCGTCTCGGGAATCAGCAGGGCCTGGTCGCGCGGCATCACCCTCCTCCTCCAACATGTCGAAGGGCCACCAAAAGCGATCCTCCGCCTTCGAGCCGCGCGCCGCCCAGGCCGCGAGCCAGGCCATGCCCAGCATCATGACCAGGAAGTACAAGCCATCCATGCGATCTCTCCCTCATGCGGTGCGCCACCCTCCCGGCACGGATGACGCACGCCAGGCCGCGGCGGCCGGAGCGGGCCGTGCCGCGCGTTTCGCGACCGCCCAGGCCGCGCCGATGACGACGAGCAGCGTCCAGTAGAAGTCCCAGTAGCTCAGCGAGAGGAAGGTCCCGCTGACGAGATAGGCCACCATCGAGACCTGGCTCATCCGCCCCAGATCATGGGCCCAGGCGAGATCCGGCCTGCCGCGCGTCGCGCGGATCAATCGCTGCGACCAGATCGCGCCGGTCAGCGTCATGGCCAGCCAGACGGCGAAGGTCACGAAGCCCTGCTCGCCCAGAAGCTCGAACCAGATGCTGTGCACGGCACGCGCCGGCCCGCCGGGCGCCACGCGATCCACGACCTCACGCGTGTAAGGACCGGTGAAACCCGAGCCGACCAACGGCCGCTCCATCGCCAGCTTCCAGGAGATGCCCCAGAGCACGAGCCGCTCCGTCGCCGAACCATCGGCCTGGTACTCGCCGATGCTGTTCATGCGCTCCATCCACTGGTGCGGCATGAAGGTCACCGCGCCCGTCAGCACGACCGCCAGCACGACCGCCGAGACGACTTTGGCGTGGCTGCGCCACCACATGAGCGCCGCCACCGCGCAGAGCCCCAGCAGGGCGCCCCGCGAATAGCTGCCGACCACGGCGAGCAAGGTCAGCGCCATGGCCACGGCCAGGCCGATCCGCACCGCGCGGTGCCGCGATTGAAGGCGCAGGTAATTCATCAGCGGCAGGGTGACGAGCATCGCCGCGGCCAGGTGGTTGTTGTCCGTTATCATGGTCTGGGGCGGCCCCCAGACCCGGTAATTTCCGCCCGTCATGATCGCGAAGATGCCGCCGCGCACCCCGTAGTAGCCAATGGAGATCACCATGGCCCAGACGAGAGCATGAATGCGCTTCCGCTCCGTCAGCAGCGCCGAGGTCAGGATCAGGCCGAGGATCACCTTCATCACGGCGTCGTGCTTGGCCCAGACGTCCGCCGGCACGCCAAGCGCCGTCACGGAAGTCACGGTGATGCAGATGAGCAGCGCCACCAGCAGTGCTGTCAGGGCATCGAACCGCAGCCGCTGGAACTCGCCGGAGAGGACCACGCCCGCCAGGGTGGCGGCGAAGACCGCGACCGCCCAGGGCAACTCCATCGCCACGCCATAGACCAGCCGGTGCGGATTCATGAAGGAGATCCAGCACCAAAGCAGCACGCCCACGAAGGGGCGGAACACAGCCAGCGGCAGGAGGCCGAGCATGACCGCGATAAAGGCAGCGTCGCGCATCGCGGATCAGGGCTGCAATTCGGCGAGCAGGCGCTCGGCCCGCGCACGCTCGGGAAAGGCGACGCTTCCGGCCAAAGCTGGCGTGAGGACGCGCAACGCCTCCTGCCGCTCGCCGGCAGCCTTGAGTGCGAAGGCCAGGCGGTAGGCCGTGCCCGGCGCTTCCCCCGCTTGCCGTAGCAGCATCGCGGCCGTCCGCGGCTCAGCGCCGCGTGCCAGGACCCAGCCCAAGGTGTCGGCGGTATCCGAATTGGGGGCCAGGTAGAAGGCACGCTCCGCAAAGCCCTTCGCCTCGGCCAGGGCCGCGGGGTCGTCCCGCTCGCCCAGGATCCAGGCCAGGTTGTTCAGGGCGGCAGCATATTCGGGCGCGCGTGCCACGACGTCCCGCAGCCCGCTTTCCGCCTCGCCGAAGCGCCCGGCCATCATGTCGAGCTGGGAGAGCTCGAGACGAAGATCCACCTCATCGGGCGCCGTCTCGAGCCGGGCGCGAAGCGCAGCCGCCGCCCGGTCGGGCTGGCCGGCAGCACGCCAGGCGGCGGCGAGCCGCAGCGTCAGAAGCCGCCCGGGCACTGTCGACACCGCGGCCTGGAAAGCCTCCGCTGCCTCCGCCGGGCGGCGAGCGGCCATGAGCACTTCGCCGCGCAGGCTGGCGGCGGCCGGCATGGCGGAAGGCTGGGCGGCCAGGCGCGCGGCCTCCGCCAGTGCCGCATCCTGGCCCTGCTTTTCCATCAGAAGACCGACCAGCGCCTGCTGAAGCGTCGCATTGCCGGCTTCGGCGCGCAGGCCTTCGCGGAGCAGCGCCTCGGCACCACGCGCATCGTCACCGCGCGACAAGAGGCGGGCGAGCTGCACACGGGCCCGCGCGGATGCCGGATCCTCCGCCAGCGCCTCTCGCGCGGCTGCCTCTGCCGGCCCCCATTGCTCGGCCGCCGCATAGATCTCGGAGCGGGCCATGGCGATCGAGCCTCCCCGCGCAACGCGAAGCGCGGGCGGCTCCAGCACCGCAATGGCGCGATCCGTCTCGCGCCGCCGTACCAGGGCCTCCGCCGTCGCCAGCGCCAGGTCCGCCTGCTGTGGATTGGCGGCCTGGACCTCGACCAGCGCGGCGAGGGCCAGAGGTGCGGCGACCCCGGAGCCGCGCGTCATATCCGCCAGCCGCCGGATCCCCTCCAGATTGCCCGGATCGGACCGGACCACATCCGCGACGAGGGTCACCGCCTCCCTTTCATTGCCCTGAAGCGCGGCGACGCGCGCGAGGCCCAGCCGGCCGATCCGGCTGGACGGCGCCTGGCGGATCGCGGCCTCGAACTCCGTCCGCGCGGCGGCGAGATCGAAATGCATCAGCCGCAGCGTGCCTGCCAAGGTGGAGGAAACCTCACTGCGGCGCATCTCCGGCGGCATGGCGGCGAGTTCCGCCTCGGCGCCGGCGAGATCGCCGCGCGACATCGCGGTCGCCACCAGCATTTCGCGCGCACCGGGCCGCGCGGGACCGAGGCGCATCGCCTCCGTGACGGCGTCGCGTGTTCCCGCCGCATCACCAACGGCCAGCCGCGCGACGGCAAGCTGCGTCAGCAGCCTCGTGTTCTCGGGCGCGACCTCGACCGCGCGGGTCAGCGCCTGCAGGGCCTCGGCATAGCGACCCGCCGTCGAATAGGCCCTCGCCAGCAGCTCCAGGAGCTCGACGTCGCGGGTTCCGGGCACCGCGGCCCTCGCCAGCGTCATCGCCGCTTCCGCCGGTCGGCCCGCTTCCAGTTCCATCGTGCCAAGCAGCCGCGCGCCGCGCGGGTCCTCGGGGTAACGCGCGACATGGCGGCGCACCGAATCCTCCGCCTGCGCATTCTGGCCCAGTCCGCGCTTGGCCATCGCCTGCAGCAGCAGGCCATCGGGGAAGGCGGCGAGCTGCGGGCCAAGGCGCTGCATCGTCGTATCGGCGGCGCGCCAATCGCGCTGGATGGTCTGCTGCATCGCGCGCAGATAGGCGGCCATGGCGTTGTTCGGCATGGCGAGAGTGGCCGCGTCGATATCGGTGGCGGCGCGCCCGGTGTCGCCGAGCCGCAGCAGGATCTCCGCGCGTCGCAGCCGGGCCGCCACGTCGCCGGCCGCAGCCGAGATCACGACATCGAGGCTCTGGATCGCGGCCGGGGCATCGCCGCGATCCAGCAGAAGCTGGGCCTTGACCAGCCGCGCCTCGCGCGCGGCATTGTGCTGCGCGAGCACACGATCGATCCGCGCCTCGGCTCCCGCGCGATCGCCGCCTGCCATGAGAAGTCCGGCGGCGGCGACGCCGGTCTCGGGGGCCGATGCGTCGAGCCGCTCGGCCAGCGCCACGGAGGCGCTCGCGCCATCGCGGTCGTTGGTCGCGATCTGCGCCAGGGCCCGGCCCGCGGCAATCTGCGCCCCCACCGGCGCCGGGATATCGGCGCCAGGCTCGGGGAACTGCGCCAGCAGATCCTGGAAGCGGGCCTGAGCGAGCAGCACGCGAAGGAGCAGGGCCGTACCGGCCGCCCGATCATAGCCGCGCTCCAGCGCCGCCCGCGCCTCGCGCTCGGCCGTCTCGGTATCGCCGAGTTGCAGGCTGGCCGCGGCCAACCCGGCCCGGATGGAGCCGATCATCGGCTCCGCACGGACGGCATTGCGCCATTCGATCTGGGCCGCGCGCAATTCGCCGCGGGACTGCGCGGCCAGCGCCCTGTCCTGGGCGGGATTGGCCATCGCGGCGGTCGCACCACCGAGCGCGGCGGCCAAGGTCAGGGATAGCAGGATCGGATGTTGAGACATGTATCGCCTCCGTTCAATGTCGAGAGGGCTTCGCGTCGCCGGATCTCACATCCGGCGGATCGCGTTCGGGCATCAGCCCATGCGTCGCGAGAAGGCCATAGAGGGTGGGGCGGCTGATCCCGAGCAGGCGCGCGGCCGTGGAGAGCCCGCCATGGCTGCGGGCCAGCGCGCGCGCGACCGTCTCGCGCTCGGCCCGGCCGCGGGCGGCGCGCAGATCCAGGTTCTCCGCCTCCGTGTCGCCGCCGGGCGCGAGCTCCAGCTCCGCTGCGCCGATCAGCGGCCCCGCCGCCATCAGCACCGCGCGCTGGATGCGATTGCCGAGCTCGCGGACATTTCCGGGCCAGGGATATTCGAGCATGGCCTCGATGGCCGCATCCTCGAAGCCGCGCAACCGGCGCTGGAACTCCTGCGAGTAGCGCGCGAGGAACCAGCGCGACAGCAGCAGGATGTCGCCGCTCCGCTCGCGCAGCGGCGGCACGCGCACCGTCATCGGATTGAGGCGGAACAGCAGGTCGCCGCGGAACTTTCCTGCGCCTGCCTGCGCCTCCAGCGGCTGGTTGGTGGCGGAGACGACGCGCACGTCCACCCGCACCGGGACGCGGCCGCCAACGCGCTCGAAGACCTGGTCCTGCAGGAACCGCAACAGCTTGGCCTGCAGACTTTGCGGGAGGTCGCCCACCTCGTCGAGGAAGAGTGTCCCGCCATCGGCCTGCTCGATGCGTCCGGTCATCTGCTTCACGGCACCGGTGAAGGCGCCGCGCTCATGACCGAAGAGCTCGCTCTCAAGCAGGGCCTCGGGGATCGCGGCGCAGTTGATGGCGATGAAGGGACGCGCGGCGCGCGGGCCCATGTCGTGCAGCGCGCGGGCCAGGGCCTCCTTGCCCGTGCCGCTCTCACCCAGCAGCAGCACCGGCGCGTTCACGGTCGCCAGTCGCTCCACCATCCGGCAGATACGCAGCATGCCTTCATCGGCGGTGATGATATTGGCGATCGGGCTCGGCCGCGGCGCGGCGGCGAGGCGGCGGTTCTCATCCTCAAGCTCGCGCAAACGCAGCGCGCGGTCGAGGATCGTGCGCAGCAGATCGAGATCGACCGGCTTTTCGCAGAAGTCATAGGCGCCGACACGCAGGGCGCGCAGCATGTTCTCCCGGTCCCCCTGCCCGCTCGCCACGATGATCGGCATGAGCGGTGAGAGGGCCCGCAGCATGGCAAGGGTCGCGAAGCCTTCGGAAATGCCCTCTGGATCCGGCGGCAGGCCGAGGTCCACGAGGGCGATGGCCGGCTGCTCGCGCCGCGCCGTGGCCTCCGCCTGACGGCGGTCATGCGCGACGAGCACGCGATAGGCCGGAAAGGCCCAGCGATACTGCGCGCAAAGACCAAGATCGTCCTCGACGATGAGAAGCTTCGGCTTGGTCATGCTGCGATCACCTGCTTCGCGGGACGTGGCTCGCAAGGCAGCGTCACCCGCATGGTGGTGCCCGCTCCAGGCGCGCTGATGACGGCGAGGTCGCCGCCAGCGCCGCGCAGCAGATCGCGCGCCTGCCAGGCGCCGATTCCATTGCCGTCGGGACGGCCGGAGACGAGAGGACGGAACAGCGTGTCACGGACGAATTCGGCGGACATTCCCGGCCCCCTGTCGGTGATGTCGAGAACCAGCCGCTCCTCCTCCTGCCGCAATGTCACGCGGACCGGCGCACCCGGCGGCGAGGCCTCGGCGGCATTGTCCAGGAGATGGCGCAACGCCGCATCGAAGCGCGCCGGAGCGATCGGAAGCCGGCATTGCGCCGCCCCCTGGTCGCGAATTTCCACGTCATGGCCGATGCCCACGGCGATCGCCTTCAGGCGATCCAGGGGCGCGACCTTCCCCGCGACCTCCTCATCCTCGGGATGGCGCAGGCGCGCCACAAGCGTCGAGATGCGCGCGGCAGCCGCGCCCACGGTGATGAGCATGTCCGCGCGGAACTCCGGATCATCCATGTGGTGCGCCGCATTGGCGTGCACCATCGCGAGCTGGTGAGCCACGGTCTTCACGTCGTGCGCCACGAAGGCGAAGCGGCGCGCGTAGTCCTGCAGGCCGCGCTGGTCGCGCAGGCGCTCGGCGGCCCGCCGTTCGGCGAGGAACATGGCGACCTCGCGACCGATCGCGCGCAGCAGGTCGAAGACCTCACCGCCGAGCGCGAAGACGGCCCGCGGAGGGGCCAGCAGCACGACCCCCAGCAGCCCATCAGCATGGCAGAGGGGAACGGCGAGCCAAAGCCGGCCCAAGGCCTCCTCGAGGTCCGGCGGCATGTCCGTCACGATCCTCTCGCCCTCGCCGAGCGCCAGGAGAAGCGGGTGGCCAGCCGGCAATGCGAAGTCCTTCTCCGGCAGGTTCCACGACCCCGCCCAGCGCAGCGTCTCCTCCCCGGAATCACGAAGCAGGATCACGCCGGCCGGGCTGTCCACCGGATCGGCAATCGCGATAACGCCCCTGCGGGCCGGATCCTCTCCGGTGCCGGAGAGCGTCGCGATGCAGCGCATCCACTCCCGCCGGTAGTCGAAGCGGGCCGTGAAGAAATGGTCCACCACCCGTGACCGCAGGCGGGATCGCATGGAGCGCGAGCCCGCCGCCAGGGCCAGGGTCATCACGCCGGCGGCCAGCAGGCTGGCCTGGGCCACGCGCGACCAGTCGGCGCCCAGGTGCCGCAGCGCCTCGCCCGCCGCGCCAACTCCCAGCAGGAACGTGCCGGCGAGGATGAGCGTCGCGCCATGGAAGACGGCCTGGCGAGAGATGGGAGGGTCGCGCCGCCAGCGGCGGTCGCGCACCGCAGCGATGACCAGCAACGGCAGCGCAAGCGCGGTCACGGCAGCCCGCGCATCGAGAAGTGCCGGGGAATAGGCGCGCGAGAGCGCGGCGTCCGCATGCAGCAGCACATCGAAGGCCGACAGAAGACCGAGAGCGATGCAGGGCAGCACCACATGCCAGCGCGCCCCCTCCTCCGCGTTGCGCCAGAGATTCTCGGCGACGACCAGCACCAGCAGGGCCAGGCCGAGCCGCGCGAAGAGCCCCGGCGAGCCCAGGGTCGGCAGGGCCGGAGCGCCGGGCAGCAGCGCAATCAATGCCAGTGCCGTCAGCAGCAGGGCCGCCGTCGCGAAGCGGCCCATCAGCACCTTGGACCATCCACTGCCCGAGCGCCGCGCCAGCCAGAGCAGAACAGCGCACCACACCGCGCTGCGCAGAACTTCCAGAACAGCCGCCACGCCCGTGAGCGGCTCGGCGGGCCAGAGCGCGACCGCGGCCGCCCAGGCGCCAGCCGCAAGGCAGGCCAAAGCCAGCATGACCGCCATCCGTCCCCGCCCAGCCATCAGGATCAGAGCGATCCAGGCCACGCAGATCAGGGCGCTGGCGCCATGCAGCACGGGCGATGCCATGGGAGTCATGGCGTTTGCCGGCTCGATGGAGCGCTTCTCACCGTGCGCCCTCCTGGAAGAGCACAACCCGCACGGTCGCCAGCAGGATCAGCGCATCGAGAAAGAGGCTGCGCCGGCGAATGTAATAGAGGTCGTAGGAGAGCTTCATCCGCGCATCCTCGACGGAAGCGCCGTAAGGGTGGTTCACCTGCGCCCAGCCGGTGATGCCGGGCCGCACCACCGCACGATCATCATAATGGGGGATGACCGCGCCGAGCTGCTCGACGAAGCACGGGCGCTCGGGACGCGGGCCGATGATGGACATGTCGCCGCGCAGCACGTTCAGGACCTGCGGGATCTCATCGATCCGGCACAGACGAAGCAGGCGGCCCACCCGCGTGATGCGCCGATCGCCGCGCGAGGCCCAGACGGCCGCGCCACGGGCTTCGGCGTCGGGAATCATGCTGCGGAGCTTGAGCAGCTCGAAGCTGCGATTGCCACGACCCACACGCTCCTGCCGGTAGAAGATCGGCCCTGGACCTTCGAGCCGGATCGCCAGCATCGCCAGCAGAAGCAGCGGCATCGTGAAGGTGAGCAACGTCAATGCGAAGACGATGTCGAAGGCGCGCCGCAACCCGGCGATCCAGATGGATTCATGTGTCGCATTCGCGGAGGCGAGCCATCCCTCCGAAAGCCGGTCGATGTCGACGCGATTGAGCCCATATTCGCTGAACTCAGCCTCGGTGAAGACCTGCAGGCCTGCGGCGCCGCATCGGCGGCGAGCCGCAAGCGCGAGGGGCTCATGGGTGGCGGCCACCACCGCCCAGATCCGCCAGGCGCGCAGCCGCCCGCGCTCCACGGCCTCCAGAAGCGCTTCGCCCGGCGGCAGCGCGAGGGTGACCTCGAAGGGTTGGTAGTTGCGCTGAATCGCGCTGGCATCCGGCGCCGCCAGGCCAACGAGAGCCAGGCGAGGCAACGGCAATCGCAGCAGGCCAAAGGCGAACCGCGTCAGCGCCATCGCGGCAAGGCTCCCGGCCCAGGTGGTGACGAGCAGCTGACGGAAGCTCCAAGGCGCGGGGTGCAAGGGCGAAAGCCACAGCAGCACGGCAAGAACCAGGGCCAGCACCGCCGCGCCGGTCAGGCCGCGCGCGATCGAAGGGCACATGCCCTGCAAGGCGATGGGCCGATAAAGGCCAATCGCGCCGGCGACGAGGCCCGCCGAGACCGCGACCAGAAGCGCGGTGGCGAGGGAGGCCATGACGCTGTCACCGCCGCCGGACGCCAGCAGGGCGAGGACGACGAAGGCGACGACAAAACTCTCCGCGACAAACAGGACCAGCATCTCAGAGCGGACACTGTGGCTGAACAGGCTGGTCATCTGCGCATTCCCATTCGACGCCAGGGGGTGACGGCGTTCATTTATTCAGCTGCAATAACAAGAATTCGGCAATGAAATTATCGATTTCAATAAAATAACTTCCCGAAACTTCTTATGTTATGATTTGATCGTCGCGATTTATTGAAGAAAATTTCATCTCAAAGTGAAAAAATATTGACCTTTTATGTGTCAAATTTCGCTTAGGTGTCGTCAAATATTGCATTGATCTCGCAAGATATTCCAGGGATATTTGGTCATCCCGGGTGACAACCCTCATCCGGCGCATCGTTCGAGCCGAGGAAAAATCCATGACCAGGAGTTGGAAAATGGGCCTCGCCGCCCTGCCCGTACTGGCGATGACGCTCACTGGCTGCGGCACGCCACGGCAGCTGTCGGCGGGAGGATCCGAAGCCCCGGCTGAGGCCTCGGCCTATCTCCTCGGCCCGGGCGATACCCTCACCGTCTTCGTCTATCGCGCTCCCGAATTGAGCGCGCCGGACCTGCCCATCCGGCCCGACGGGCGCATCTCGCTTCCCCTCATCCCCGACATCCAGGCCGCCGGCCGCTCCCCAACCGCCCTTGCCCGCGATATCGAGGAACAGCTTCGCCGCTATGTCCGCGAGCCGAATGTCACCGTCATGGTGCGAACCTTCCTGGGCCCGTCGAACCAGCAGATCCGGGTGATCGGCGAGGCGGCGCAGCCGATGGGCCTGCCGTATCGCGACGGTAGGACGGTGATGGACGTGATGATCGGCGCACGCGGCCTCACGCGTTACGCGGCCGGAAACCGTGCCGAGATCATTCGTCGTGATGGCCCGGACGGGCGCCGCGAGGTCATCCGCGTGCGGCTGAACGATCTGATGCGCGGTGGCGACGTCTCACAGGACCTAGCGATGCGTCCGGGCGACACGCTGGTCATTCCCCAGGGCTGGTTCTGACCCATGCATCCGATCGCTCTCGCGCGGCGCGCTTTCGCCGCAGGCGCGCGGCATCGCTGGCGCGCCCTCGCTCTCGCCTGGGCGGTCTGCCTGGTCGGATGGGCCGTCGTCATCAAAATTCCGAACCAGTACGCCGCGACGACGCGCGTCTATGCGGATGCCGACGCGATCCTGGGCCTTCTGCTGCGCGGAATCGCGATCGACAGTTCTCCGGCGGGCCAGGTCGAGATTCTCCAGCGCACCCTGCTCAGTCGTCCGAACCTCGAGAAGATCGTCAGCCGCACCGAGCTCGAACAACGGGTGACCGACGAACTCTCGCGAGAGAAGCTGATGGCGAACCTCGCCCGCGACATCCGCATCACGACCCAGACCCGCAACCTCTTCACCATCGACTTCCGCGATCGCAATCCGAGCGTCGCGCAGGACGTCGTGCAGACGGCGCTCAATCTCTTCATGGAGGCAGCGACGCTGACAGACCGCCAGCAGATGGAAAACGCGCGTACCTTCGTCAATCAGCAGATCGCCTCTTACGAGGTGCAGCTGCGCCAGGCCGAGCGCCGGCGTGCCGAATTCCAGACGCGCTACATCGACATTCTTCCCTCCGACGCGCTGGGCGGCGTCACGCGGCTCGAGGCCGCGCGCGCCCGGCTCCAGCAGGTGCGGGGCGAGTTGCAGGACCAGCGCCGGCGGCTCGAGCTGACGCGCCAGCAGCTGGATGCGATGCCGGCTGCCACGGCCGCCACGGGTGGCGGTGGCGGGGGGAATTCTCGCCTCGCCGAAGCCGAACGCGCCCTGTCCGAGTTGCGGCTGCGCTACACCGACGCGCATCCCGACGTGGTCGCCGCCCGCAGCATCGTCAATGGCTTACGTGCCTCCGGTGGAGGCGGCGGGGCGGCGCGCTCCGGCCCGGCGGCCCCGCGCGAGGCGGCCCGGAGCAATCCGGCCTACGAGCAGATGCGCCTCAGGCTGGTGGATGTGGAGACGCAGATCGCCTCGCTGGAACGCCAGGAGCGCGAGGGCCGCGAGGAGGTGACGCGCCTCGATACCGTTACCCGCAGCGAGCCGGAGGTGCAGGCCCAGTTCCTGAACCTTGATCGCGACTACACGGTGCTTCGCCGCAATTACGAGGAGCTCCTCGCACGCCGCGAATCCCTTCAGCTTGGCGGCGCCGCCCGCAGCAGCTCGGACCGCGTGCGGCTGGAGGTGGTGGATCCCCCCTCGGTTGCAGCCGAGCCCGTCGCGCCAAATCGGCCGCTGCTCGCCGCCGGTGTCCTGGCCCTTGGCCTCGGCGCGGGGCTCGCTCTGGCCTTCGTGCTCATGCAGTTCGACCGGACCTTCTACACCGTGCAGGATTTGCGGCGCCTCGGCCCCGCGGTGCTGGGTGCCCTCTCCGCGCCGCCGCGTCGCGGCGTGTTGGCAGGGCGGCTGGGCTTCGCGAGCGGCCTTGCAATGCTTCTGCTCGTCTTTGGCGTGGTCGTGGTCGGTGGCCCATCCCAACTGGCGAGGTTCTTCGCATGAATGCCGGCATGGCCAATCGCTCCCATCTCGTGGAGCGCGCCGTCGAGGCGATGGGCTCCCCGATACACGCTCCCGCGGCGCCCCCGCCGGCCGCTCCCGCGACGGATCACCCCATCGCGGGGCGGTTCAGCCGCCCGCCGGATCCTCAACGGCCCACGGCGGTTCCCTCCAGCCCTCCGGTCATTCCGATGGCGTTGCTCCGGGATGCGGGTCTCGCCTTTGCGTCCAATGCTTCCACCCGGACGAGGCTGATCGAGGAGCTCGCGCTGGTGCAGCATCAGCTGCTTCGCGGCATCGCGCCCGCAGCGGGCGAGGTGCGTGCCCTTCCGCGCCATCGGCTCATCATGGTGACAAGCGCCCGACGCGGTGAGGGCAAGAGCTTCACCTCGCTCAATCTGGCCGCCAGCATTGCGAGCACCGCGTCTCAGCCCGTGCTCTTGATCGATGTCGACGGTGGCGCGAGCTCGCTCAGCGCCCAGCTTGGCATGCTGACCGAGCCAGGCCTCCTGAGCCTTGCGGCAGCGCCCGACCGCCCGACCGATGCCCTTCCACGGCCCACCGCCATCGAGCGCCTGTCCTTCCTGCCGCACGGCCGCATTCTGGAAAACCCGACACGCGCGCCCATTCCCAGCGCGATGGCGGCCGCCATCCGCGCGCTGTCCGCCACGCTGCCGCACCACGTCCTCATCATCGACACGCCACCGGCACTTTCCACCAGCGATGCGCAGGCGCTCGCCGCGGTCGCAGGCCAGGTCATTGTTGTCGTTCGCGCAGAATCCACGCAGCGCGACGAAGTCGAAGCCGCCCTCGACCTGGTCGAGGCCTGCCCCGCATTGCACCTCCTGCTAAACCGCACTCGACTCGCGACTAATGATAGTTTCGGCGCTCACGGGGAATACGGAGCGACCAAACATGAATGAACGTTCATCATCTCGAGTTCCGGTCGGAAATCGGGGCCTTGTGGTGGCGGCGATGATCATTTCCGGGATGTCGCAGGCGCGTGCAGAGACGCCGCCGCTGCCGTCCGATGTGGGGCCGGGCTCGCTGCCGACGACCCGCGCTGCGGTTTTGGACAGCGAGACTGCCTCGCCTTCGATCTCGCCCGAGGTGCGGCTCGGCGGGTTCGGCTTCCCGACGGGCGCGCCGCCGCCTCCCCCCGAGCCGGGCCGCCGCTGGACCGTCGTTCCCAGCATCGGTCTGCAGCTGATGGGCACGGACAACGTCTTCCAGACGACGCGCAACCGCCAAGCGGACCTGATCACCACCCTCACGCCGGCCTTGCTGCTCGCCGCGGATACGGCACGCTTCCAGGGCGTGCTGAACTATGCGCCGAATATCCAGTTCTATGCCGACACCCCTGGCCAGAACCGGATGGACCAGCGGTTCAACGGCCAGGGCCTGGCAACGCTGGTGCCGGACCTGCTCTATCTCGATATTCGCGGCGCATCGGCCGCGCAGACCATCACCGGCGGCGTGGCTCCTGAATCGACCCTGATCGCCAACCGGCAGAACAAGATCCAGACGACCACCTTCCAGGCCTCGCCCTATGTCATGCAGCGCTTCGGGGACCTCGTCACCGTCCAGGCCGGCTACGGCTTCCAATACGTGGACCAGCGGAGCAGCGCGCAGGCCGGCCAATTTTCGCTGACGCCCGGCGGCCTGCCGGTCTTCGCCAACCAACACTTCACCGCTCATGAATTCTACGCGGTCGGGCGCAGCGGGCCCGATCTGGGACGCCTCGCCCTCGAAGGCCGCCTGAACAACACCAACTATATCGGCACCGGCGTGCTCGACGGCGCCTATCGCCGCGAGGCATCGATCGAAGGCCGCTACGCCATCATCCGTGGCGTCTCGGCGCTGCTGGAGGGTGGCTATGAGCAGCAGCGATACGCCGGCACGCCCGGCATTCGGATCGATGGCCCCATCTGGGCCGCCGGCCTGCGGCTCGACCTGTCCGACGAAAGCCGGATCATCGCAAAATACGGCCGGCGCGACGGTTTCGATTCCGCTTTCCTTCAGGCCTCGCTGGCCCTGGGCGGCAGGACGCGCTTCTCAGCGAATTACAGCGAGCGGCTGACCAGCTCCGCCAGCCGCGCGGGCGATCTGCTCTCCACCACCACCCTCGACGAACTGGGCAATCCGATCGACCTGGCAACCGGCCTGCCTGCCGTGCAGCCCTTCGCCAACTCTTTCCTCGGCGCCCAGAGCAGCCTGATGCGTGTGCGCTCGGCCTCGGCCAGCATCGCGCAGAGCTGGCCGCGCGACACCATCGCCCTGACGGTCACGAATGAGAAGCGCACGCCGATCTCGGTCGCGAGCGGGACCGTCGGCTTCAACCAGGACGGCACGACCGGGAGTATCTCCTGGGCGCATGTGCTGACCGAGCGCGCGACGACCTTCGCCTATGCGCAATACGGCCAGTTCAACACCGGTCTCCTCGGCAAGGGAGATGTGGTGAGCGGCAGCGTCACCCTGTCCTACCAGTTGCAGCCACGCCTGCTGGGCACGGTGCAGGTCGCCACCAGCAGCCGCAGCGACGAGCGCAGCAGCGGTCGGGCGACGCAGAACCTTATCCTCATCGGCCTTCGGCAGAGCTTCTAGGGGACCCTCATGATGCTCACGGATTTCTACGGACTGCGCGAGCATCCCTTCCAGATGACGCCCGATGCGCGGCTCTATTATCCGAGCACCGGTCACTCGCGCGCCTATGCTCACCTCACCTACGGCATCGCTCAGCGTGAGGGCTTCGTCGTCGTGACGGGCGAGGTGGGGGCCGGCAAGACAACCCTGGTGGAGCGGCTCTGCGCGGAGCTCGACCCCGCGGGCTTCGCCATCGCGCGCATCAGCACGACACAGGTCGCGGGCGACGACCTGCTGCGTCTGGCGGCCGCGGCCTTCGGGACGGACCCGGAAGGCAACAAGGCCTCCGTCCTACGGGGAATCACCGCCGCCCTGCGCGCGGGAGACCGGCGCTTCCTGCTCATCGTCGACGAGGCTCAGGGCCTCAAGACGGAGGCCCTGGAAGAGCTTCGCATGTTGTCCAATGTGACCGAGGGCGGGCGGGCGCCAATGCAGACGATCCTGCTCGGCCAGCCACAGCTGCGCGCGACGCTGGCCAGCCCCGATCTCGATCAGCTCCGCCAGCGCGTGTTGGCGAGCTATCACCTCGGCGCGCTCTCCTGCGAGGAGACGCATGCCTATGTGAAGCACCGCATGCGCGCCGTGGGCTGGAACGAGAACCCACCCTGGGAGCCCCGTGCGCTCGACCTCATCCATCGCCATACGGACGGCCTGCCGCGCCGCATCAACCGCCTCTGCTCGCGCGTGCTGTTGAGCGGCATGCTGGAGCGGGCCGATCTGTTGAGCGGTGACATGGTCGAAGCCACCGCGATCGAGCTCGAAGAGGATCTGGGCTCGACGCTGTCGAGAGCGGGCCGCGGCCCCTCCACCGATCACGACGAGCGGCTTCGCGACATCCAGCAGCGCGTCGAGACGCTCGAGCGGAATGCGGGGAATCGGGAACGCATCTTCAACCGCCTGGCTGAAATCTTCTTCGACGGCACGAGGACCCGCACATGAAACACACCGCGATCGCCCCCGAGGTCGCTCCCGCGCTCACTTCGATCAGGTCATCGCCGCACTCCCGGCCCCTCAACGCGATGACCGTCGACGTCGAGGACTGGTTTCAGGTGCAGGGCTTCGCCGACGCCATTCCGCGCGACGAGTGGGATTTCCTGGCATGCAGGGTTGAAGCGAACACCGACGCGGTGCTGAAGCATTTCGACGACGCCGGCATCCGCGCCACCTTCTTCACCCTCGGCTGGATCGGCGAGCGCTATCCCCGACTCATCCGCCGGATCGTCGAGGCCGGGCACCAGCTCGCGAGCCACGGATATGGCCACGAGCGCGTGGATCAGATCGGCCCCACCGCCTTCCGCGCCGATATTCGCCGGGCGCGGGCCATCCTCGAGGACGAAAGCGGGGTGGCCGTGACCGGGTATCGCGCCCCGACCTTCTCGATCGGACCCTCGACGCCCTGGGCGCATGGCATCCTCGCCGAGGAGGGTTACCGCTACTCCTCCTCCGTCTTTCCGGTGCACCACGACCTCTACGGGTCTCCCGAGGCGCCCCGCGTGCCGCACCGGCCCCATTCGAGCGGCGTGCTCGAGCTCCCGATGACCACCTGCCGCGCCTTTGGTCGCAACCTGCCCTGCTCGGGCGGCGGCTGGTTCCGGCTGGCGCCCTACCGCCTTTTTCGTGCGGGCCTGCGGCAGGTGAACGCGGTCGAGCAGCGGCCGGGCATCTTCTATTTCCATCCCTGGGAGATCGATGCCCAGCAACCCCGCGTCTGGCATGCCAGGCGGCTCTCGCGCTTCCGCCACTACACCGGCGTGGCCAGCATGCCGTCGCGCCTGAACCGGCTGCTGCACGATTTCGCCTGGAGCACGATGGAGGACGTCTTCGCCGAGGAAATCGGCCGCCCCGTCCTGGCCACAGAGCTGCATGCGATGGCGAGCTGACGATGAACTGCGCCGTACCCGAGGCTCGGATCGCGGGTCTCACCAACCTCTCCGCCGCGGTACGGATCCGCGAACTCGACGACCATTCCTCGCCCGAGATTGAGGAAATCTGGGAGGTCTTCGTGCGCTCGACGCCGCAGGCCACCTTCTTCCACCTGCCGGCCTGGCGAAGGGTCATCCAGGCCGCCTTCGGACATGCGACGCACTATGTCTATGCCGAGCAGGATGGCCAGATCACCGGCGTGCTGCCGCTCGCCCGCATGCGCACCCGCCTGTTTGGCGACGCGCTGATCTCCACACCCTTCTGCGTCTATGGCGGCCCGGTGGCCGCGACGCCGGAAGCCGCGCAGGCGCTGGAAGACCACGCGCATGCTCTCATGCGCAGGACGGGCGTTCCGCTGCTGGAGTTCCGCCGGCGTGACGAGGCCGATGCCGGCTGGTCGGAGCGTCCACCACTGCACTACACCTTCCGCCGCGCCATCACCGGCGAGGCCGAGGCCGACATGAAGGCCATCCCCCGCAAGCAGCGCGCGATGGTCCGCAAGGGCATCCAGAACGGCCTCACGAGCATCTCCAACAGCGACACCCGCGCGCTGCACGGCGTCTATGCCGAGATGGTGCATGCGCTGGGCACGCCGGTGTTCTCCGAGCGTTATTTCCGGCTTCTGGCCGACGCCTTTCCCAACGAACACGACGTAACGACCGTCCTGCACGAGGGGCGCGCGGTGGCTTCGGTTCTCAACTTCCACTTCCGACAGGAAGTGCTGCCCTATTATGGTGGCGGAGGGCGCGCGGCGCGCGGCCTCGCGGCCAACGATTTCCTCTATTGGGAGGTGATGCGCCGGGCGGGCGCGGAGCGCGGCGCAAGGCTCTTCGACTTCGGCCGCAGCAAGAAGGACACCGGCGCCTTCGCCTTCAAGTGCAACTGGGGCTTCACACCTGAGCCGCTGCGCTACTGCTACCAACTGCGCGACGGCGCGACGCTGCCACAGAACAATCCCTCCAACCCGAAATACCGGCTGATGATCAAGGCCTGGCGGCGGCTTCCGCTCGTGATGGCGAACCGCATCGGTCCCTACATCGTTCGCGGACTCGGCTGATGGGCGGGCGGCTCCTCTTCCTCTGCCATCGCATTCCCTTTCCCCCCGAGAAGGGCGAAAAGATCCGGGCCTGGCATATGCTCGAGCATCTCGCGCGCGACTGGGCGATCGACCTCGGCTGCCTCGTCGACGATCGCGCGGATTTCGACCATGTCCCCGCGCTGAAGCAGGTCTGCGCGAGTGTCGAGGCGCGCTGGACGGGCACACGCCTGCAGGCAGCCTCGCGCGCGCTGATGCAGGTCCGGCCCGGCCGCCCGCTCAGCCTCGGCTGGTTCCGCGACCCGGGCCTGCGGGCCTGGACCGCGGAGCATCTCGCGGGCGGACGACATGACGCGGTCTTCGTCTATTCCTCCGCCATGGCGCCCTATGTGATGGGCGCCCAGCGGCCCGGGCTTCGCCGGGTGCTCGACATGGTCGACGTCGATTCCGAAAAGTGGCGTGCCTACGCCACCTCCGCACGACCGCCCATGCGGCAGGTCTGGGCGCGCGAGGCGCGCACCCTGCTCGCCTTCGAGCGGAAGGCGGCGGCCGATTTCGAGCGCACCCTCTTCGTCTCGGCCGCCGAGGCTGAGCATTTCTCGGCCCTCGCGCCGGAATGCGCCGGCAAAGTGGATCATGTGGACAATGGCGTGGAGCTGAGCCGCTTCGACCCGGACGTCCCGCGTGAGAATCCCTATCCGGCCGGCAGGCGCGCCCTCGTCTTCACGGGCACCATGGACTACCGGCCCAATGTGGAGGCCGTCTCCTGGTTCGCCCGCGAGGTGATGCCGCTCATCGCCGATGCCGATTTCCATATCGTCGGCGCCAATCCCTCGCCGGCCGTTCGGGCGCTGGCGCAGTTGCGCGGCGTCCACGTGACCGGCACGGTGCCGGACGTGCGCCCCTACCTCGCCTATGCCGATGTGGCGGTGGCGCCGCTGCGGATCGCGCGCGGAATCCAGAACAAGGTGCTGGAGGCAATGGCCATGGCGCGGCCGGTGGTGGCCTCGCCGGAGGCTTTCGAGGGCGTGCGCGCAATGGCCGGGCGCGACGTCCTGGTCGCGCAGGGCGCCTTCGAGACGGCGCAGCGCGTGCGCGAGGTTCTTGATGGGGCCCATCCCAAGCTGGGGGCTGCGGGCCGTCTTGCCGTCTTGAGTGGGCACGACTGGCGCGCCACCCTGCAACGGCTGGATCTTGCCATGGATCCGACCCCGGACCGGTTGTCCCTGCGCGAGCGCGTGGTGGCGTGAGCCTCGCGCAGCGGGCCGAAATCGCCCTCCCACGCCTGACGGGCTGGTACGGCGCCCTGACCGCCCTGGGGTTTGGACTGGCGGGCCTCGCCGCACTTTTCGCCAGCGAAATCGGGGCCGCGGTTTCGACCTGGGACCGATCCAGCGCCTATGGCCATTGTTGGCTCGTTCTGCCCATCGCCATCTGGCTCGCCTGGACAAGGCGCGACCGGCTGGCCGGTCTGTCGCCGGAACCCCTGCCGATGGCCGGGCTGCTCGCCCTCGGTGGCGCGGTGGCCTGGCTCGTCATGGAACGGCTGGGCGTGATGGAGGCGCGACAATTCGCCGCGCTCGGCATCGTTTGGGTACTGGTGCTTGCCACGCTCGGCTGGCGCATCGTGGTGGCAATGGCTGCCCCCCTTGCCTATCTCATTTTCCTCGTGCCCTTCGGCGAGTTCGCAACGCCCTGGCTGCAGAACATCACGCTCGAGATGATCCTGTTCGGTCTGCGGCTTCTGGGGATTCCGCATCACGCGGACGGCCTCGTCATCGAGATTCCGGAGGGGACCTTCCTCGTCGCCGAGGCCTGCGCGGGACTGCGCTTCCTCATCGCCGCCGTCGCCTTCGGCGCGCTCTACGCGCTGTCGATGTTCCGCGACACCTGGCGGCGGCTGGTGGTGCTCTTGCTGGCAGTGCTCGTGCCGCTGGTTGCCAATGGCATCCGCGCCTTCGCCATTGTGCTGATGGGCCATCACATGGGCAGCGCCGAAGCCGCGGCGGCCGACCATCTGGTCTACGGCTGGATTTTCTTCTCGGCGGTGATGATCCTGCTCATCCTCGCAGGTCTTCCCTTCCGGCAGGACGGGACGCCGGAGGCGCGCGCCTCCGCCGTGGCATCGCCTCCGCCGACGCGGTCCCGCCTCGCGGCTGCCACCCTGCTGACTCTGGGCCTCGCGGCGGTGGGCCCGGTGACGGCCTCCGCGCTGGACGCCTCGGTTCCAGCCCCGCAACACGAACCGGCGCATCTCGCTGCGCCCCCCGGCTGCGTTGCACAGGGAACCGCCCTGAACTGCGCTGGCGCGACGGTCACGGCTTCCCTGATCGTGTTTGCGCCTGCCTCCAACTGGTCCGCCGTCTCGGGTATGCGGCGCCAGGCGGCGGGGACGGACGACGAGGCATTGATCTTCGACGTGACCGGGCCCGGCATGCGCTGGCAGGTTCGCCAAGGGCGGACGAGCCCTGGCGCGGCGCGGGCGGCAGTCGTGGGCGTTGCCGCCTGGTTGGATGGGGCTCCCGCAGGTGACGGTCTGCGCATCCGCGCAACCCAGGCCTGGAATGCGCTGCTCGGCCATGGTGGCCGGCCGGTTTTGGCCGTGGTTGAGCTCGTGCCGTCAAGCAACGGGGATGGGGCGCGAGATCGCCGGATCATCCAATCGGTACTGACGGAACAACAGGTTGGTCTCGCGCAAGCCGCCGCCACGCGCTCGCGGAACTGACCCGACCGTCAGATTATTTTACAATTCCTGATATTTCGTCGGAAAGGCACCGACAACATACTGTTTTTAATTAATTATTTCCCTGGCATGTGAATTGCTCATTGTAAAATGCCGCGACTCATCGCGGTTCTTCGCAGCCGATGGAGCTCTCCACATGAGAAAGTATTTATTCGCGGCACTGGGCTTGATAGGCCTCAGCATGGCCGGCGCCGCGCAAGCCGCGCCGACGCTGTCCTTCCGGGTTTATGACGACAACAACCTTGTCGGCGGACTTTCCACCTCGACCACGACGGGCTCCCTTTCGACGTCGGGTCAGACGACGAATTTCGGCGTCTCGGCCGGCGCATTCGGCACTCCCTTCGTCGACTCGCCCTCGCTGCTCGCCCAGACGACGACGATCTCGACCGGCGACAACTTCACCGGCACGCACACCATCCGCGTCGAATTCACGCAGACGGATCTGACCTCGGCATCAGCCGGCGGGCTTCTCGCCGCGCTGGCCAGCACCTTCACCGCCAACTTCCTGGTGAATGGCCAGGACGTGTCGAACGTGACGCTGACCAACTATGTCGACAACAACAACGGCGCCTTCGCCCGCACCACGCAGATCGCGACCCAGACCTATACGAGCGGCCCGACGAATGCTTCGCCGGAAATCCTGGCGAATGTCTCGCTGACCAATGCGCTGTTCTCCGAGACGGTCGTCATCACCGCGACCTTCACGGGCCGTGGCGCCGGCCTTCAGTCCTCCGCGCAGATCGTCCGCGTGCCGGAGCCCGTGTCGCTGGCCCTGATGGGTACGGCGCTTCTCGGCTTCGGCTTCGTCCGGCGCGCCCGCAAACAGGGCTGATGGCGGTACATCGACTGATCAGCCCGCTTCTCGTCGCGGGCTGATCAGAGATGACGGGGCGCATCGCGACTGTGGGGATCATTCTCCGCGCGCGAGCGCCCCGGCCGGTATTGATCGCCTGGGTATGCCCGAAGAATGCCGACTAAGCCCTCCCCTTCGGAGGTGAGAATCCTCTCTCTAACCCGCCGATCCCTGCGCTGAGCGCTGGATTTCCGCTCGCGCTGCCCAGATCACGCGACGTTCATCGTCGGTCACGTCGATCCAGGTCAGTTTCTCATCTAGCGGGAAGAGCGCGCCCCCCGCGGCGCCCGTCACGGCCAGGACGATGCCTGCGCGATGGTCCACGACGAAGGGCTCACCCTTGGTGCCGAGGTTCCACTTGCTGGCCGTTCCTCCGGCGATCGGCGACACAATCCACTCCTGCCGTGCGCGGACGAGCCGGGCCGGCACGGGATTGAAAACCTGGTTCGACATCTGGTCCAGGATGCGCTTCTGCCGCCGCAAGGCGGCGGGGACGAGCAGCATGGCAAGGCACAGCGCCAGCATCGCCGCCATCAGCACGGCATAGGTGACAACGCGGTTGACGAAGCGCTCCAGTCCGAGATCCGTGGAGGTGAGTTCGGGATGCGCCGGGTCGCCCATGGGCATGACATTCCGAACGCCCGCCCCCGGCTCGAAGAAGACGTAGCCGACCTTGCGACGAAGCGCCGGGCCGCGGTCCTGCGGAATGACGAGGGTGGCCTCGCAATCATTCAGCAGGAAGAATCGAACACGGCAGGTGCCGCCCTCCACCCGCGTCTTGGGCAGGGAGACGGCGGTCTCCCGGATCCGGTAATCGCTGGAAAGGACGGGCAGAACTTCGATTGACATCATCACCATGACACCGGCGAAGAGCAGGAATCCCACTATGCCCCCGATCCACGCGCGCCAGACGGAAATGGGCGCCGTGACGCGCAGGGGACGCGCGGGAAAGGCGCGCGCGATCGGATCCGACATGCCTGGCCTCTTAGATTTTTCCGGGCCGCGCCGATGCAGCCGGTGCCATCACGACCCCGGTCATCCCGCTCCGGACGATTCGATGAGAAGCGGATAGAGCATCATGCCATGGCATGGTCGACAAGAGGCCGCGCGGTGCCTCAGTAACGATAGCCCCAGCCGCCATGATAATAGGGCCGGTGATAGTAGCCATAGGCGCGAGGCGGTCCGTAATAGCCCGGCCCGTAAGCGGGATAGGCCACGCAACCTGGCAGGGCCGAGAGGGTCAGCAGGGCAAGGCAGAGGCCGACGATCTTTTTCGACATGTGTACCTCCTCAGGCGGCAATGGGCCGCGCCAAGGAAGAAACGCGCCTGGGATGGCCGGGGTTGGGTCGTTCCGAGGCCGAATCGTGGCGGCGTCTTACTCCAGCGTCATCCGCGCCGTCATGATCTCCTGATCGTCCGGATTGCGGCTCAGCGAGAAGCCGAGGCGTTGAACAAAGGCCAGCATCGGCAGGTTATCGGCCAGGACGTGGCCGACAAGTTCCGTGATGCCCGCGCCCCGAGCCCAGGCAACGGCACGCTCCATCAGGTGTCGCGCAAGACCGGTGCCCTTGACCGAAGGGCTCACGACCACCGCGAACTCAGCCCCACCGCCCGAGCCGTCGCGGATGATGCGCGCGGTGCCGAAGATCTGCCCGCCCCGCGCGGCGACGAAGGCCATCTCGCGATCGTAGTCGATCTGGGTAAGGCGGGCGAGCATGGCCGGCGGCAGCTCGCGCATGGTCGAGAAGAAGCGGAAGCGGACATCCTCGGAAGGCAGCGTCCTGAAATGGGCGCCATGGGCCGTCGCGTCTTCCGGACGGATAGGCCGGATCCGGTAGGTCTGGCCATCGGGCGCGACGAAATCCTCGGCGAGCTCGGCGGGATAGGGAGGGATGGCCAGCAGCGCCGCCTCACCCTCGGGGCGCAGGGTCAGCGAGGCATCGGCCGCCAGCACGCCGCGCGCATCGGCGAAGAGGGGATTGACGCTGAGCGTGGCGATCTCGGGGAAGTCGACGAGCAGTTGGCTGACCCGCACCAGCGCATCGGCGATGGCAGGCTGGTTGACGGGCGGACGGTCGCGGAAGCCGGGCAGCAGCCGCGACAGCCGCGTGCGGGCAATCAGCCCATGGGCCAGGGGCAGATTGAGTGGTGGGAGGTCAATGGCCTCGTCCTCTGCAAGGTCGGCCGTGGTGCCGCCCTGGCCGAAGCCGATCCAGGGGCCGAACATGGCGTCGTCTTCCATGCGAAGCCGCAATTCCATCATGCCGCGCGGCGCCTGGCGCTGGACCAGGAAGCCCTGAAGCGCGGTGCCGGGTGCGCGGCGCGGCACCTCCTCCGCCATGGCCTGGGCGGCGGCGGTGACCGAAGCGCCGTCTCGTAGGTTGAGCACGACGCCGCCCGCCTCGCTCTTGTGGCGCAGCAGGGCGCGGACCTTAAGCACGACAGGGAAGCCCATGCCGACGGCCGCGCCTGCCGCCCGGGCCGGCGTGGCGGCGAGGAAGACGGGCAGAATCTCCAGCCCGTAGGCAGCAAAGACGGCCAGCGCCTCGTCCTCCAGCAGGCGCAGTCGTCCGTCGGCACGCACGGCGGCGAAGCGGGCGCGGACGGCGGCGCGGTCCGGTTCGAAGGTGAGCACGTCCGAGGCGGGAAGCTCGGCGGCGGTGGCGCGGTTGCGGCGCTCCGTAGCGAGATGGGCGGCGCCGCGGGCCACGGCCTCCGGCGTGGCGAAGACGGGCAGGCCGGCCTCGGTGAGAGCCGCGCGTTCGTCATGGGCGCTGGCCTCGCCGGTCCAGCCGAGGAGGATGGGCGCGCCGCGATTGCTGCGGGCGGTGGCCCTGAAGGCCTCGGCAGGCGCGTCGTCCTGCTCGGGCGCGTGGATCGCCATGACCACATCCACCTCGCGATCGGCCGCGAGGAGCCTGGCCGCCTCGGCCAGCGCGGCGCCGGCGAAGGCGTTGAGGGCGAGCGGATTGCGCGGGGCGCGCCCGTCCAGCAGTGGGGCGAGCGCAGCATGCGTGGCCTCGCTCAACCCGGCGAGGCGAAGCCCCTGCCCCACGGCCGCATCCGCAGCGAGCCGCGCCATGCCGAGCCCATTGGCCACGATCGCCACGCGGTCTCCCGCGCCGAGGCCCGGGCGCGGCTTCGTGCGCGCGAGCGTCTCGGCGGCGGCGAGCCAGTCTTCGAGGCCGTTGGCGCGCAGGATTCCGGCGCGGCGCAATACGGCATCCATCACCGCATCACCGATGCCCGTAGGGTCGTCGCTGCGCCCGCCCGGGCGCAGGGCCAGGACGGGCCGCGTGCGGGCCGTGGCGCGGGCTGCCGAGACGAAAAGCCGGCGCTGCTTGATACGGCGAAGCTCCAGCAGAACGCAGGCCGTGCCGCTGTCGCGCGCGAGCCAATCGAGGCCAAGGGCAAAACCCAGATCCTCGTTGGAGCCGATGCCGATGATGTGGCTGAAGCCCAGCCCCTCCGCCGCCGCCCAGTCGATCACCGCGCGCGCGATGGCCGAGGACTGCGCCATCAACGCCAGGCGGCCTTTCGGGATATGCAGATGCGCGAGCGTGGCGTTCAGCCCGATGCCGGGAAGCGCGAGGCCGAAACTGCGCTCGCCCAGGGCCCTCACCCCCGCGCTGGCGGCCATGGCGCCGAGGTTGGGCGCGGCGGTCGGCACGACCACGGCGTGGCAACCCATCGCGGCGATATCGCGAAAGGCTTCGGCCTGTGCATCGGGCGCGACGCAGAGCACGGTGAGGTCAGGCGCTCCCTCGGGCGGCTCAAAGCCCTCGATGCCCTGGCCCATCAGCTTTCCCTGGAAGCGGCCGTCCAGCAGATTGCGGGCGAGGATCGCCGATTCAGGCAATGCGGGATCGGCGCGCAGCAGCACGGAGCACGGGCGGAAAAGCGCCGTCTCGCGAAAGCCCGATCCGCTGAGACCCGTCAGAATGAGCGACATGGGGAAGATTATAACGCCGGGAAACATGTCCAGCCGATGGCATCGCTCGGAAGAGCCCCCTTGCGCCATCCGTCGTGACGCGCTGCCCTGTGGGTCTACCCCAGAAAGGCTTCGAGATGACTGATCGGCGGATGGATCCGGAAATGGCGGCGTTCAGCGCCTTGGTGGCCGGTCGCGCGGCCGGCAACCCGCCCATCGTCTTCCCGAATCCGCCCCGCAGCGCGCCCTTTGACGAGCAGCGCCGCCTCAACGACGAACCCCAGCTCCCCCAGGCCGAGGGCGGCGCCGTCATGGCCGAGAGCCGTGACCTACTGTTGTCCATTCGCGGCCGCCGCATGCAGATGCGCTTCCATCGCCCGTCCAACGATCCGAACCTGCCGGTGCTCGTCTACCTTCATGGCGGCGGCTGGGTCTGGGGCAGCATCGACACGCATGACAAGCTGATGCGCGCCTATGCCGCGGCCTCGGGCTGCGCCGTGCTCGGGCCGGACTACTCGCTGAGCCCCGAGGCCGTCTTCCCCACGGCTCTCGAGGAATGCGCCGCGGTGATGCGCCATGTGGCCACGCGCGGCGCGGAGCTGGGCCTCGATCCCTCCCGCATCATCCTCGGCGGCGACAGCGCGGGGGCCAATCTCGCGGCGGGCGTGGCGCTGCTCAATGCCGAGCAGCCGGAGCCGGTGAAGCTCAAGGGCCTGCTGCTGAACTACGGCGTCTACGATCATGTCCTCGACACGCCGAGCTACCAGGAGTTCGGCGAGGGCTATGGCCTGACCAGGGAGAAGATGCGCTTCTACTGGGACGCCTATTGCCCCGATGCGGTGGCGCGCATGTCGCCCTTCGCGTCGCCGATGCGTGGCGAGCTCTCCTCCCTGCCCCCCGCGCTCATGCACGTCGCGGAGCTGGACGTCCTGGCCTCGGAAAACCTGGCCTTCGCGGAGAAGCTGCGGATGGCCGGCGTCAGCCTCGAGCTGCAGACCTTCCCCGGCACGGTGCACGGCTTCGCCCGCGCCATCGGTTTCGTGGGCGCCGCGGATCGGGCCGCGGAAGCGGCGGGCGCCTGGCTGAAGGCACGCTTCGCAAGTTGATTGCATCCGGGGGCGCCTGGAGCCGATGATCCGGGCCGGGAACAATCACGAAGGAAACGCCCCCATGCGCACTCCCCTCATCCTCGCCGGTTTGGCCATGGCCTTCACGGCGGGGCTTTTCGCTGACCGGCTGGTCCCGCATGCCGACGCGCAGTCAGGCCCCGCCCCCCTGACGCCGCAGATCGTCAATCTGTTCAGCATGACGGATGAGGAGATCGGCAACCTCATTCCCAACACCGACCTGCGCAGCCGCACCCTGGCGGCCGTGCCCGAGGGCACGGTCGGCGTGCAGAGCGGCAATGTGATGCGGCACTACCATGCCGACGCGCATGAGATTCAGCTCATCCTCCAGGGCGAAGGTTCCTTCTGGCTCGGCGACCGCGAGGTGCAGGTGAAGCCGGGCGACCTCATCATCATCCCACGCGGTACGCCGCATGCGGGCTCGCGCGCGACGACCGGGCGGTTCCGGGCGCTGGCGATCAAGCTGCCGCCGCAGCGGCCGGGAGACACCGTCGCCGCGCCGGCGCCTTGAGGCCCACGGCCTGAACACGGTCGGCGTGGTGCGAGGGGGCCAAGCCCTCTCGCATCACTCGTCCGGCGTCGAGGCCAATTGAAATTTCTGGAAGCGCGTCAGCGCCTCGTCGATCCTGGCTTTCAGCCCGTCGCGTTCCTTGGCGATCCAAGTCCACTTCTGCACGAGCAGCTTCTTCGCCTGCCGATCGGTCTTGAGATCGATGGCGGCGACAACCTCATCCCCAACGACGACCGGCAGCGCGAAATAGCCAAGAATGCGCTTGGGAGCCGGAACATAGGCCTCGAAGCGATGGACATGGCCGAAGAACGCTTCAAGCCGCTTGCGCTGGATCACCAGCGGATCGAAGGGCGAAAGGATATGGATGCGCGGCTCCACCAAAGCGGATCTTTCCAGGGTGGCCGGCTCTGCCCAGTGGGCGACCTTCTCGAAGCCGTCGATCTGCACGGGCACGAGCCGCTTGCGGCGCACCTCGCCCTCGATGACGGCCGCCACCCGCGGCTTGGAGGAGAGGCTGCCGTAGCAGATGGAATCGAGGCTCACGACGCCCTGAGCGTTGAGCGCGCGGCGCAGCATATAGGCGGCGGTCTGCGCCTCGGTGGCGAGCTTCGGGCCAGTGCGCCAGCCGAAATGCCGCGTGGCGAGCTCATAGGTCTTCACCATGCCGGAGCGCCGGGAGATCACGAGGTCGCCGCGGAAGAAGCCGAGCTTCAGCACGCGCTTGGATGGCTTACGGCTGGCCCAGGGATGCGTCTTCTCGACCAGCACGTCGTCATCGATGTCGCGGATGGTGAGAGGGCCGTCTTTGCGGATTCGTCCGAGCATCGCCGCGTAATCCGCAGGGTCCACATCGGCAAAGTCGGCATTCGGCATGGCGCGGGCGCGCTCCATCGCCGGGAGGAAGAACCGCCAATCCTCGGAGGCGACATAGGCGAGGGCGTGGGTCCAGTACTCGAAAACGGACTTGTCGCCCGACTGCGCCTGTTCGAGATCCGCACGCCGGTAGCTCGGGATGCGCGTGTGCAGGATGTGGTGGTGGCTGCGCTCGATGACGTTGATCGTATCGATCTGCACATAGCCGAGATGGGCCGTGGCCGCGCGCGTGGCCTCGGCGCCGGCGCCGAAGGGCGCTTCCTCGTCGAGGCGCTGGGCGCGCAGCCAGGCGGCGCGGACCTGGGCGGATGTCATCGTGGCCGGCGGCTTCGCGCTTCGGCGCGGAGGAGGTCGCATGGGTTAAGCTTCCCCCTCCCCCGCCCCGCGGTAAAGCCCGACGGGACGGAGAATGCGAAAAGCGGTCCGTCGCCCCCATTCACGCTTCAGAATGAAAGGAGATTTCCATGCCCAAGAACACGATCTGCATCTGGTACGACAAGGAGGCCGAGGCCGCCGCCCGCTTCTACGCCGAGACCTTTCCCGATAGCGCCGTCAAAGCCGTCCACCTCGCGCCCGGTGACTACCCCTCCGGGAAGGCGGGCGATGTGCTGACCGTCGAGTTCACCGTCGCCGGCGTCGCCTGCCTCGGTCTCAACGGCGGCCCGGCCTTCCGGCACAGCGAGGCCTTCTCCTTCCAGATATCGACCGAGGATCAGGCGGAGACCGACCGCTATTGGAACGCCATCGTCGGCCATGGCGGCCAGGAGAGCGCCTGCGGCTGGTGCAAGGACAAATGGGGCATCAACTGGCAGATCACGCCACGCGCGCTGTCCGACGCGATAGCGGCTGGCGGCGACGAAGCCCGGCGCGCCTTTGCCGCCATGATGACGATGAGCAAGATCGACGTCGCCGCGATCGAGGCGGCACGGCGCGGCTGACCTTTGCTTCCGCTTGGCCTCGGCGGGTCAGCCCAGTGTCACGCCCGCGCTGCGCACGACCTCGCCCCAGAGACGGGAATCGCGCGCGATCAGCGTGGCAAAGGCATCGGGGTTGCCCGGCATCGGATCGGCGCCCTGCTCGCGCAGCTTGGCGGCAACCTCGGGCTGGACGAGAGCCTTGCCGATGCTTGCATTGAGCTGCGCGACGATAGCCTCCGGCGTCCCTGCGGGCGCCAGAACGCCGAACCAGGACGACACCTCGAAGCCCGGCAGCGTCCGTCCGATTGGCGTCACCTCCGGCAGCTGCGCGATGGGCTGCGCGCCCGCCACGCCCAGCGCCTTCAGTGCGCCGGCCGAGATTTGCGGCAGGATCGTCGGCGCGTGGTCGATCATCATCAGCACGCGCCCCGCGACCAGGTCCGTCATCGCCTGGGCGCTGCCGCGATAGGGAACGTGCGTCAGTTCCACGCCCGCACGCGCGCGGAACAGTTCCGAGGCCAGATGCGTGATCGAGCCCTGGCCGGAGGAGGCGAAGGTGATCCGTCCCGGCTCGGCCTTCGCCCTGGCGATCAGCCCGGCGACATCCGTCACGCCCAGCGAGGGATGCACCGCAAGCACCATTGGCACCGAAGCCACGGCGCTGACCGCGGCGAAGTCGCGCGCCGCATCATAAGACAAGCGCGCATAGAGGTGCGGCGTGATGGACTGAGTGGCCGTCGTGCCGAGCAGGAGCGTGTACCCGTCGGCCGTGGATTTTGCGACGGCCTCGGCGCCGATGGTGCCGCCCGCGCCCGTGCGGTTCTCGGCGACGAAGGACTGGCCGTATTCCGCCTGGAGCGACTGCGCGACGGCGCGCGCGAGAATGTCGGTCGCGCCTCCCGCGGCGAAGGGAACCACGATGCGGACGGGACGCTGCGGCCAGGCGCCTTGCGCCCGGGCGAGCGCGGGAAAGGCCAGGCTGGCGCCCAGCAGGTGACGTCGGCGCATGGCCGTTCCTCCATTTTTTATGGGCGGAGGCTAGGGGCGGCGACGTCCTGCGTGAAGGGTTACTGGGCCTGGATTCCCGCCGCCTGGAAGATTGCCGGCCAACGGCGCGTCTCCTCGGCGATGTAGGCGACCGCCTCCTCCGGCGTGTTGCCGACGGTGCGCTCGACACCAAGCTCCGCGAGGCGCGGGCGAAGCTCGGCCAGCACGGCGGCGATCTCCCGGTTCAGTCGCGCGATCACCGGCGCCGGCGTGCCAGTGGGCGCCAGGATGGTCTGCCAGACGCTGAAACCGGCCGTCGGAAAGGCTTCCGTCACGCTTGGCATGTCCGGCAGTGCCGTCATTCGCCGCGGCGTGGAGACGGCCAGCGCGCGCACCTGTCCTGACTGCACCAGAGGCAGGGAACTCAGACTTGCATCATAGAGCATGTCGAGATTGCCCGCCGTGATGTCGAGATAAGCCGGGCCGCTGCCGCGATAGGGCACGTCCGTCATCTTGAGCCCTGCCGCTTGCAGCAAAAGGATCGAGACCAGCTGCAACGTGCCGCCGCCGCCCGTGGTGCCATAGGTGTAGCGGTCCGGCGCGGCACGCACGGCAGCCACGAAATCCTCCAGCGTGCGCCAGGGTCGCGAGGCGGGAACCACGAGCATCATCGGGCTTTCCGCCACGATCGTGACGGGGACGAGATCCTTCTGGGGATCATAGTCCAGCGTCGTGTAGAGCAGCTTGTTCACGGCATGGCCGTTATTGGTGAAGAGCAGCGTGTAGCCATCGGGCGCCGAGCGCGCGACCGCCGAGGCGCCGATGTTCCCGCCCGCTCCGCTGCGGTTCTCCACCACCACGCGCTGCGGGAGCCGCTGGGACAGCCTGTCGGCGATGAGGCGGCAGATCACATCCGTCGCCCCGCCCGGTGCATAGGGCAGCACCATGCGGATGGGCCGGGCGGGCCAGACCTCCTGCGCGAGAGCGGGCGCGGCGAGAAGCATGGGCATGCCGAGCGCCAGGCGGCGCGAAACCTTCGTCGTCATGGACGCGTTTCCTTTTCTTGGTTCATTCGATCGTGAGGCCCTGCGCCCGCACGAGATTCGTCCAGCCGACGATCTCGCGGTCGATCCGGCTCGCGAGCGTCTGCGGATCCTCATAGCGGACGAAGGCGCCGGCCAGCAGCGCGCGTTGCTTCACGGCCTCCTGCTGGAGGATGTCGCGACATTCCCGAGTCAGCCGTTCCACGATGGGGGCCGGCGTGCCGGCCGTCCCCATCAGCGAGAACCAGGCTTCGGCGGAGAAGTCCTGCAGCCCCGCCTCGGCCACCGTCGGCACTTCGGGCATCGCCGGGTGGCGCTCGGTCGAGGCCATGGCCAGGGCCTTCAGCTTGCCCTCGCGCACGAAGGGCAGCGCGGGCGGCGGCGTGGTCATGTAGAACTGGATGCGTCCGGCCAGCACGTCGTTCATCGTCTCGCCCGTGCCGCGATAGGGCACGTGGACCATGTCGATGCCCGTGCGGTTCTTCAGCAGCTCGGTGCCAAGATGCTGCATCGATCCGCTGCCGGAACTCGCATAGTTCAATCGGCCGGGATGCTGCTTCGCGTAGTCGATGAATTCGGCGAGCGTGTTCGCGGGGATGGACGGGTGCACCATCATCACCTGCGGCGCCTCGATGAGCAGCGCGATGGGTGCGAGGTCCTTGCGCGGATCGTAGCCGAGATTGGATTCCAGGGCGGGGCGGCCCGTGAGGCTGGCGCAATAGGCCAGCATCAGCGTGTGCCCGTCCGGGCGCGCCCGCACCACCGGCATCACCGCAAGGGTGCCGTTGCCGCCGGGGCGGTTGTCCACGGTCACGGGAACTCCGAGCTTCTCGGAAAGCGGCGGCGCGATGAGGCGTGCGGTATAGTCGGTGGTGCCGCCTGCGGGGCCGCTGACGATCAGCAGAATGGGGCGCGTCGGAAAGGATTGGGCTCTCGCAACAAGGGGAGCAGCCAGCATTCCAGCCAGAAGCGGGCGGCGGCGTAAGATCATTATTTCCATCCCTTTGAGACAGGGGTTTACCCCCTCGCCCCGCCGGGAAAACGCGTTTCCCGGCTCTTATTCAGTTCATCGAAGGTGCAGGAAACTGAGTTTCCTGCTGGGGTCCAGCGGCAATGCCCCTGGCCTTAACTCTTATGCCGCCTGCTTACGGAAAAGCCCCAGGCTGCCCGCATGGATCAGCTCGCTCGGCAGCACATGCCCCACGATCTCCTCCGCCATGCGGCCGACCTCAATCAGCTTGTCGAGGTCCACGCCCGTCTCGATCCCCATCTCCTGGCAGAGCATCACCAGCTCCTCCGTGCAGATGTTGCCCGCCGCGCCCTTCTGGCCCGCGAAGGGGCAGCCGCCGAGGCCGCCCACGGTGCTGTCGAACTGCGCCACGCCCATCTTCAGGCCGGCATGCGCGTTCGCCACGGCAAGTCCGCGCGTGTCATGCAGGTGAAGCCCGATCTTCTGATCCGGCCAACGGCTGCGGACCTCGCCCACCACGCGCTCGATGCGGTGCGGCGCGCCCCAGCCCATGGTGTCAGCCAGTGAGATCCGCTTGATCTCCGCGCCATATTCCTTGGCGATGGCGAAGCCATCCTCCAGCGTCGAGATCACCTGCTCGGCGGTGATATCGCCCTGGTAGTTGCAGCCAAAGGCCGCCATCACGCCGATGCGCTCGACCGGCACGCCGTGCGAGAGATGGAGCGCCGTCTGCTTGCGCATCGCCTCCAGGTTCTCGGCATGGCTGCGGTTGAGGTTCTTGCGCGTGAAGGCCTCTGACGCCGTGAGCGAGATGCTGCCGGTGATGTGCAGCTTGTCGCGGAAGGCGAGCGCGCGCTCGAGACCGTTCCCGTTGAACCAGAGCGCCGTGTACTGCACGCCCGGCTTCGCCTTGAAGCCGGCGATGACTTCGGCGGCATCGGCCCAGCCGGGCACCACGCGCGGATTGACGAAGGAGCAGGCCTGGATGTGGTGCAGGCCGGTCTCGGCCAGCGCCTCGATGAGGCGGATCTTGTCCGCGGTCGCGATCGGGCCGGGCTCGATCTGGAAGCCCTCGCGCGGGCCTTCCTCGTGGATGTCGATGGATGTCGGCATGTCGGTCATGGATGGTCCTTCCCTGTCGGCCGCCTAGGCGCCGCCGACGATGCCGCGCTCGACGAGCACGGTGCTTTCTTCCCCGGGGATGCCGAGCTCGGCCAGGATGGCCAGCGTGTCCTGCCCGATCCGGCCGGGCTGCGAGCGCAGGCCGGTGTCGTGATCGCCCATCTCGATGGGCAGGCGCGGCAGCTTCACCACGCGCCCGTCGCCGATCTCGACATTGAGCATGCGGCCATGGGCGTTGAGCTGCGGGTCGTCCGGCAGGTCGCCGGGGCGCGCGACGGGGGCGAAGGGGATGGAGGCGCGCTCGAAGATCTCCGCCAGCTCGTCATGCGTGCGCTGGAGCATCAGGTCGGCGATGACCTTCTTGAGCATCGGGCGCGCGGCCACGCGGTCCTCGTTCGTCTTCAGCTTCGGGTCGTCGCGCAGCGCGTCCAGACCGAAGCTGTCGCAGAAGCGCTTCCAGTGCTGGTCGCTGGTGATGCCGAGGAAGATCTGCCGGTCGTCCGAGGTGGCGAAGGTCTCATAGATGGCCCAGGCGCCCTGGCGGTCGGGCATGGGCGGCATGGGCCGGCCCGTGACGACCTCACCGGCCATGTGCGAGGCCATGAGGAAGCCCGCGCTCTCGAAGAGCGCCGACTTCACCAGCTGGCCCTTGCCGGTGCGCCCGCGCTCCTGCAGGGCGGCGAGGATGCCAACGACGCCGAGCACGCCGCCGAGGATGTCGCAGACCGAGGCACCGGCGCGCAGCGGCTGCCCGGGCGGACCCGTCATATAGGCGAGGCCCGACATGAACTGCACGATTTCATCCAGCGCAGGGCGCTTCTCATAGGGGCCGGAGAGAAATCCCTTCAGCGCGCCGTAGATGAGGCCAGGATGCTTGGCAGCCAGTTCCTCATAGCCGAAACCCAGCCGCTCCATCGTGCCGGGCGCGAAGTTCTCGATGAGGATGTCGGTGTTCTCGAGCAGGCGCGCGATGACCGCACGGCCCTCTGGCGCCTTGAGATCGACGGCGAGGCAGCGCTTGTTGCGGTTGAAGGTCGCGAAGAAGCCGGCGGCGAAGCCCGAGAGGCGGCGTGTACGATCGCCCTCCACGGGTTCGATCTTGATCACCTCCGCACCGAGATCGGCCAGCACCAGCCCGCAGGAGGGACCCATGATGACATGGCAGAATTCCAGGACGCGAATGCCGGCGAGCGGCAGCGGCTTGCCGGCCGCCTCGCCTTGCGGCGCCTGGGCTTTGTTCGGCATCACATCATCCAAGAGCCCGGTCCCTTCGTGGGCGGCGGGAATGCATGGCCCCCGACGCGATGAGGCGCCGAATTAAATTGGCGCCAATCCTGGCGATTGTTGTAGAAGCGGCGTCACCAGCTCACAAGTCCCCATTCGAAGGTTCCTCATGTCCGCCCAGGTCCGCCCCAAACGCCAGCTTGGCCTGGAGATCGCGGTGATCCTGCGCGCCGGCGAATATCGGGCGGGCGAATGGCTGCGGCAGATCGATCTGGAGCGCCGGCTGGATGCGAATCGCTTCGAGGTGCGGACCGCATTATCGGAGTTGGCGCTCCGTGGAATCGTCGAGCATGTGCCCTTCCGCGGCTTCCGCGTCGCGGTCACCGACATGCGTCGCCTGAAGGACCTGCTCTCGATCCGTGCGCTGCTCGAGGTGGATGCCGCGGTCGCGGCAATGCCGCACGTCGACGGAACGTCGATGGCGCAGCTGGCTGTGTTGGCAGGGGAGTTCGAGCAGGCCTCCGTGCACGGCTCCCACGCGGATTGGAGTCGCACGAACCTCGCCTTCCACGACGCGTTCTATGCGCGAACGCCGAACCGGATCCTGGCTGAGCTGATTGTGGATGCGCGCGACCGGGCGCGACTCTGGCCGAAGGGGCTTTGGCCGTCATTCAGGGCCCTGCAGGAGAGCGCGGCGGGGCATCGGCGGATTCTGGCGGCGCTGACGCTGCGGGATTCGGCCATGCTGGCGCGGGAGATCCGATCTCACATCATGGAGTCGGCGGTAAACCTGCCGACGGAGAATGAAGTGGTTCTGCGCAGCGGAACGGAAGGCTAAGCGCCCGCTCCGAGAGGACGGCACCGCTTGTTGAGATTTTCCACTCGGCAGAGATCAGCGGGGCGAAGATTGCGCGCATGGGCGCGGCACGAACGAAGAAGGAATGACTTCCTGCAAGCTGGGTATTCCCCGGCCCGCACACCTTCCGAATTTTTTGGTAAATCAGCCACCTAAAAAGAGCGGTGGCGCACCCGGAAGGACTCGAACCTCCAACCCCCAGATTCGTAGTCTGGATCAACGCACCGACTAGCATCGTCAAACTTCGCCATTCGCAGCCAAAATCAATGGCCTAAGGCCGGGCCCTTCGACAGGCAGCGACAGCGGCCGCCCCCTTTACTCGATCAACAGAGTCCGCAGAGAGTCCGCCAGCGACCTTCCAGACGCGCGACGAGCGGCCTGCGACGGTGTTCAGCCGGGAGAAATAGCAGTGTTTGTCTTCTCACTTTCTCACCTAAAGATAAGTCCCTGTTTTGCCTTCTCCTTTGCCCGAAAAAATGGGGAGAATGCCCTTTCTCCCCTCTTCTCACTTTCTCACCGGCCCGCCCGATGAGAAGACAGCGCGAGCGAGCGCGCCTCACCAAACGGCTGGTCGACGCCTTCTCCTGTCCGCCGAACCGCAAAGACGCGCTCCTTTTCGATGGCGATGTGACGGGCTTCGCCCTGCGCGCGACCGCCAGCGGCAGCAAGCTCTTCCTTCTGCAGTACAAGCATGGCGGTACTGTCAGGCGCCTGCCGCTCGGAGAGTACGGCGTGATCACTGTCGATCAGGCCAGAACTCTTGCCCAGGAGGCGCGCGGGCGGGTCTCTGCCGGCGGCGATCCACTCGCCGAACGCCGTTCGGCGACGCACGCAGCGGTGCAAGAGAGAAAGCTCGAGCGGGACACCGCCAAAGCCGAAGCTTTTACCTTCAAAGCCATGGTCGAGCGTTGGCGCAAGGAGCACCTCGCACCGAAGCGAAGCCCAGGTTATGCCGCCGAGGCAGAGAGAGCGCTCCTCGTCTCTTTCGCCAAATGGTCGGACAGGGCGGCGCAGAGCATTACCTCGGCGGAGGCGAGCGACGCCTTGGATAAGATCCGCGAAGAACGCGGGCCGGCGGCTGCGAGCCATGCCTTCCGCTATGCCCACGCCGCCTTCAACTGGGCGGAGCGGCGGGAGCTGGTGTTCTCGAACCCAATGGCCCGTGCGGTCGCACCGGAGAAATCAAAAGCAAGGGATCGCGCCCTCACCGACGCCGAACTCGGGACGGTATGGCGTGCCACGGAGAAGCTCGCCCCCCCATTCGGCGCGATGTTTCATCTGTTGATCCTTACACTGCAGCGCCGTAGCGAAGTGGCTGGCATGCGTTGGTCGGAGATTTCCGAGGACGGACAACTCTGGACACTACCGAGCGCGCGAACAAAGAACGCTCAACGCCATATCGTGCACCTGTCGCCGACGGCTCAGGCCGTCATCAAGGCAATACCGCGATTCCAGAAGAGCGACTTGGTTTTCACCACGACAGGCAAGACGCCGGTCTCTGGATTCTCGCGAGCGAAGCAGCGTGTGGACGAGTACGCGGCAGAAGAGCGGCGAAAGATGAAAATCAAGCCGGCCGAGATTCCCGCTTGGCACGTGCACGACCTCCGGCGCACCGGCGTCAGCACCATGGCGCGCCTTGGCATTCCCTCGGATGTCGCGGACCGCATTTTGAACCACCAGGCCAGCAGTACCAACAGCGGCGTGAAGGGGATCTATCAGGTGCATAGTTTCGGTGCCGAGCGGGAGGAAGCGCTTCGCTCGTGGGCGAAACACATCGCCACCGTCGGCGCTCTTTTGGTCCAACCGAAGCTGCGAAACCGCCAATAACATTAGGTAGATCCGGCTTTTCCTGGAGGCGGCCGTTCTGGATGCGCCCCGGAATGGCTGGATCTGGCCGAAAGCGGTCGGACTGCTCTTGCGGGCACACCACCCAAAGCGGTGCCGAGGCGTCGGAAGACGCCAGCGAGGATCGCTTCCGCGCCCACATAGGTGCCGGCGTAGGCAAAGCCCTCCGCCTCGGTCCACTCGGCATCGGGGGCGAGAGCGGCCAGCAGGTTCCGGCCGTTCTCCTCCGAAGATCCCTCGTAGGTGGCGCGGACGATGTCGAGATAGGCGCCCGTCACCCCCACTGCATCTCGCCGGTCGCCACCTTGGCGCCGATGTCGAGCGCCACCTCCATGCCCAGGCCGGGGAAGCGGGTTTTCATCGCCGCGATCAGCGGGGCCGAGGCGGTCGGCGACTTGGCCAGCTCTTCCTCGAAGGCAAGGAGATAGGCCTTGGTGTGCGCCACGCCGGAGAGGTCGGTCGCGGCATTCGGAACCATGTGGCCGGGCACGACGACGGCGGGACGGCGGGCGGCGATCCGGTCGAGCGTCGCGACCCAGGCCGCGCGCTGCTCGCGGGTCTGCGTATCGGCGGTCCAGACATGGACGCCCGAGAAGATCAGCACGCCGCCGAACACCGCCTGAAGGGACGGCACCCAGAGATAGCGGCGGTTGGCGAGGCCCTCGGCATCCACGATCTCGATCGTCTGGCCGTCGACCGTCAGCGTCTTGCCCGGGAAGGCCTCCGGGATCACCACATCGGCAAGGGTCTGTGGGCCGTTGTCGCGGAGTTGCGGGCCCCAGGCGGTCAGCTTCTTCTCCACGCCGTCGCGGATGGCGGCCACCGTCTCGGGCGCGGCGATGATCCGGGCCTCTGGGAAGGCCTCCTTGATGGGGCGCAGGCTGAAGTAATAGTCCGGGTCGCTCTGGCTCACATAGACGGCGGTGAGCCGCTTGCCCGTGGACCGGATGGCTTCAATGACCGCGCGGCCGTCGGACAGCGTAAAGCCGCCGTCGATCAGCAGGGCCTCGGTCGCGCCGGAGACCAGCACGGGAGCGCGGAAGAAGCCCGTCGGCCCGGCGGGGAAATGGCGCCAGCTCAGGTCGGCGGCAGCGGCCGTGCCCATCCCGGCGGGAGCCATGGCTGCAGCCGCGGCGGTGAGCGTCGTCTTCATGATTTCTCTCTTCGTGAACATGGGGCGTCTCCTGGGTGCAAGATGGAAAGGGTCAGGCAGCCCGCAGGCTGGCGAGCAGGCCGTCGTCGTCGGAGAAGAGCGCGCTGGCAGGCACGAGGCGCTGATCCTCACCGTCACCGACGAGAAGCGCCGGGACGCCGGCGACGCCGAAGCGGCGCATCTTCTCGCGCCCTTCCCCGATGCGCCGGCGATAGAGCTCGACCAGGGCTTCGTCCGGCGCACGAAGGCGCTGGGCGGCCTCGCTCAGGCCGAGGCGGCCCAGCACCTCGGCCAGGACGCCCGGGTCGGTCGTGTCGCGGCCTTCGACATAACGAGCGAGCTGGATCTCCTTCAAAGCCTCCAGCTCGCGCGCCGGCGCCGTGGCCGCGACGGCGGCCAGCGCCAGGGTCGCCGGCCCGGAATCGAAGAGGCGCGTATGATCCGCCAGGACCCGGCTGCGATAGTCCTCGCTAAAGGTCTGGCCGGTGAGGCGGGAAATCCGCTGGTCGTTGGACCAGGCATAGGCCGAGAAATTCGCGTCTATCGGCCGGGCACCCTCGCCGGCGAACAGGCCGACCGTGACCAGTTCCAGGTCGACCCCGTCGGTGGAGGCGATCTTCTCCAGCACCGGCGAAGCGCCGTAGCACCAGCCGCAGAGCGGATCGAAGAGGTAGGTGATGTGCATCGCGTCCTCACGCCGTTCTCGTAGGCGGAGAAATGGCACCGCCCGATCGCGGATAGAAGACAAACAAACCTGACGGAGTGTGCGTTAGAACTGGACAATAATCTTGCTGTCCATTTCAACGAAGCCGCCATGAACCTGAATCGCCTGTCCTACTTCGCCGCCGTGGTGAACACCGGCTCCTTCACCCGGGCGGCCGAGCAGCTCGGCATCACCAAGACCGTGGTGAGCCAGCAGGTCGCCCAGCTGGAGCACGAGACCGGAACGACCCTGCTGGTCCGGACGACGCGCCGCGTCCATCCGACCGAGGCGGGCCGCCTCTTCCACGCGCGTTGCATCCTCATCCTGCGGGAGGCGGAGGAGGCCTTCGGCGAGCTTGCGCAAGGCGCGTCGGAGCCGTCCGGAACCTTGCGCATCACCGCGCCCAACGACTACGGCGCCGCCACCGTCGTTCCCGTCGCGGCGGCCTTTACCGCGCGCTATCCGGCCTGCCGGGCGGAGCTGACGCTTCACGACCGCACACTCGACCTCGTCTCGCGCGAGATCGACCTCGCGATCCATGTCGGCTGGCTGGATGATTCAAGTCTCCTCACCCGGCGCATCGGCTCCTTCCGCCAGCTTCTGGTCGGCAGCGCCGCGCTGGCGGATCGGATCGCGGAGGCCCGCATGCCCGAGGATCTCGCGAAGCTGCCCTTCGTCGCCAACATGGCGCTGAAAGAGCCTCTGCTGTGGCAGTTCTCGCGGGACGATCTCGACCGGCAGGCGGTGCGCATGCGCGCCTCCCTCGCCGTCGACACGACGCCCGGGGTGCTCGCCGCGGTTCAGAGCGGCGGGGGATTGTCGGTGCTGCCGGACTTCCTGGTCCAGGACCTCCTGACTTCCGGGCATCTGGTTCATGCCCTGCCGGAGTGGCGTCTACCCTCGGGCGGCATCCACGCGGTCTATCCCGCCGCGCGGTTCCGGCCGGCCAAGGTGACCGTGTTCCTGGAGATGCTCGCTGAAGCGGAGAAGGAGAAATCGCGTCACATGCGAGAAAGCTAATGACAGCTCTCGAGCAAACGATGCGGCTTCACTAAGCATTAGTGGCGCGGTCAAGACGCAAGCCACCCATTTGCAGACGTTCGTTGACAGAATGATCCAGCGGCCGTTTTTGGGGTTCCGCTCCCGATCGATGAAGGACCGAGATGGGCGCAATGACGACCGGCGGATTCTGGCCGAAAGTGGAATGGCGGCTTGAAACCGCCGCACCCATGGAAGCAGACATGGTTCAAACGTAGCGAAGCTAACCCTTGCCTCCGGCGGCGATACTAAGTTTGGAGGCAGCAGCTCATGGCGGACGAAATTGCGACTGAAAATCGCAGTGTCGGTGGTTCGATTCCGCCCCTATGTACGATTCTTTTTCAATAGCTTAGCTCTTCCCGTCCCCGCCAATTTGCTTCGATTTTGCACCCCGCAGAAATTTTGCTCGCTGGGTCGTATTGCCGGGGCCGACCCGTTCTCTTTATGTTCTCATCATGTCAGCGCACCCGCCTTTTCCGCCCTGGCTGGCCGCCGAAACGGTGACGGCCATGCGAGGGGCTGCGGCTAAAGCCCATGCTGCCGGCAGGAACGGCGCTGCGGCGGTTAGGGAGGTCGCCTGGGGCCATTACCCGGCTTTGCCCGCCTCGATGATCTCTGAGGCAGTGGAGGCGGCTCTTGGTGTCGCTGAGCACTAACTGTCCAGCTATGGTAGGCCGTGTATGGTGCCGTTGTGCGATGGGCCGGAAGGAAACTCTATGTCGTCAGTTAGGAAAAAAGCTCTCAAATCAAAGGAGCTGCTTAGTAGGCTTGGTGGCGTTTCAGTGCTCGGCGTTGGTATGAGTTTCAAGCCTACCGAAGCAGAACGGACAGTGGTTCGGGAACTTTTGACCGGCTTTGAAGACAGGCGGGTGCTGTTCGTACAAGCAATCTGGGAGCAGCCGAAATATGTGCTCTCATCCGTCGAAAAGATGCGGGGAGAGCTGACCGGTACCATCAAGCGCTTGGGCGAAGACTCACCAACGGCGGCGGCATGCCGCACAATGAGAGGTGCTTGCCGCGACTTCATGACCGAGTTCGATGGCGACAAGGTCACCGACATGGACCCGGCCTTTGGAAAAAATCGGGATACTGAGAATTTCCTAATGAGACTGGGTGCGCTTCGGGCAACTATAGGTCAGCAAATTGCCCTTCTTGCACACATGTACGAAATCGACTTGGAGGAGCAACTCGCTTCGGTGCTACCTCCACTGCCTGAGTTGGATGACAAGGCCTAAGGGGGTGGTGGAAAGCACACCCTAACCAATACTAATGGAGTGGTGGACGAGGTCTCTTTTACGCATCGCCCACCACTTAACCTCCGGTGGCGACTTACTCCCATCCCATGCCACATCGCGTCGTTGTATCGACGCTTGATCTTCGTTGTGAACCAGCCTGCGACAAGCGTATGGATGCACTCGACAGTGCGCCGGATGAGGCTAGCCGTGAGGGCGATAACTTTCACGCACGATGACTAGCATGGAATTTCTGGCCGATGTAGCGGAGCGAGGGGAGAGGTTCCAATGACAAGGGCTGAAAAAGCAGCAATGGCTAAGCGTGTCAGTGAATATGGGACGGTTAATTCAAGCTTTTTAGTGCAGACTCCGGGATACCATATCGTCGCTTGATCCGGTCCAAATATTTTTTCTTAGCACCTTCCTGGCGCTTGCTTTCTAAAATGCCGAGCCATGAGTTGCAGCGTTCACAGATTAATCCTCGCACGTATCCTGTTTTGTGGCAGTGGCCCGCTACCAATCGAGTGCTTTCGCTTCGCCCTTGGCAAATTTGGCGCACCGCCACTCCTCGAAATAGGGCGATACGATCTTCCCTTGTAAGCTTGTAATATTGATACATTATGCTGGCAGGTACAGTAGGGCTAAAAGCCCGCTAATAAGCGCAACTGGCCTCGCTTGCTTTAATCGGCTGTCTCTCCGAGCAAGCTCTCCTCAGACTGTAAGTAGTCTCCCATCTGGGTCCTACCCCGAGTGTGGTGACGCTCAAGGATCTAGGCTACGTCACCAGTGACCTCATGCTGTATGGTATCCCGGATGCTGCCGGGCCATCGAGCTATAAGTTCTACGATTTAATGGCGCCAGTCGGGGGCTCGTAGGTTCGCCACCCAATCCGACCAGTGATACGCAAAAGCCCAAGGCTTACGCCCTAGACTTTGCGGTTGTGTGCAACCACCAACAGTGAAAGTATAACACGACTGATGCCGGTTACGCGCTCACTGCATGTGATTAGTAGTTTCATGCCCAGAGTATATACCAACTGAATGGTAGCGTCGAATCGCTTGGGTGTGCATAACTGACCACAGCTAGGAGGCGCACTAGATGGACAGCAAACCAAAAGAGGAAGATAGAAAGCTCTTTAATCGGCTGGCGGTAGCGCGACGAGACTTTGAGATAGTGCTCCGGTGTGCTCATATCATTCGGAAGGAAGGCTGGCACCACTCGCAATACGATAGGATGAAGCGCCCCGTGGCGTATTTTCATCAGACGGTCTACATGACTAGTTTGGTTGTGACCTACGCACGACCCTTCACTAAATCTGAAGGCTGGCCAGATTTTCCGGGACGGATGCTGCGGATATATGACGCCGAGGAGCGTCAGCTACATGCCACCCTACTCTCATGGCGAGACGAAATCTACGCACACTCAGACAGTAAGCACCTAGATGTCTGGATGGTCGCATCTGCAAATATCAAACTTGAGGGTGTGATCGGGCCTGATCTCCGCTTCATGCCAGAGCAGCTCACCAAGTTCGTCGCGATGGTTGAAAAGCTCGACAAAACCCTGTTGCATCGTACCGACGAGTTACACGACGAGGTGTGATGCTCACTGCGGGATGAAGCCCCGCCGCTCCGTCGGCCCGGCATCGGGACCAGCGAAGAATTCATACTTTAGGCCTCGCGTCACGTCGGCTGGCGGCTCCTTGTTATCGAAGACGATGATCTGGCTCTTGTTAGCGAGGCCGCTCAGGCTGCGCCAGAAAGCACCCTCAATACTCTTATCGACTGCCGCGTCCGGACGCGCGGTAGCGTCGTCACGGCTCTGCTTGAACGTCGTGAGAGGAGAGTCGAGCAGCACGAAGCCTGGATGAGGTGTCTTATTGGCGATGCAGTACCGCAGCAGCCCCACAGCAAACGCCGCATGCAGCACTGCCCTGACGCCCTGCCCGTGCGAGCGTCGCGGCTTTCCATCAACCGAGATGTCGAACACCTGGTCATCGAATGTCACCCGTCCCGGCCCTGACCAGCCCCACTCCTTGAGGACACCCTCGATCTCTATGCAAAGGCTCAGGAGGGCTTTTTCGTCGATCCCTTCCCAATTCACTGGCGCGTTAGCCGGTGGATTCGCCTCTTGGCTGTATTTCTCATTCAAAGCCCGCAGTTCGACCGCTTGCTCACGCGCGATATCTCTGGCCTGCACGTTGCCGCGACGTCGGATCAATGCTTCCAGTCGCTCTTTCACGTTCACCAAGGCGGGGACGATTTGCTCATCCAGTTCCCTGCCTAGGCGATCCACGCTGCCTTTAAATTCCACGCGCTCGCCGTCGCGGGTTGCGCGCAGTTCCTTAAGCGTTGCTGTAGTCCCACCAAGGTCAGAGCGTAGCCCGAGGATCTTCGAAGCTTCCGCCTTCGCGGCCACTTGGATCATCGGCGCGCTGACGTTCACAGCGAAGGCGTGATGGTGCTCCGCGCTCATTGGCTGATCGCAAAGCGGACACCGCTCCTGTTGGAGGGAATCGAAGAAGTGGCTGCCTTCGGCGACGAAGTCGAGCCGGTCAAGATCCGAGCCATATCGCTCATCGAGCAGCTCGTAGCGGGTGAGCATCTCATCGATGGCAATGATCTGGCCCTCTGCGAACTGCTGGCCTTTGATTGCCTCGGCACGTTCGATCTTTAGACGGTCTTGAATCGCCCGATACCCCTGCATCTCACTAGTCAGCTCAGCAATTGTATCGTCCACAGATTCGATTGTGGAATCGTCTCCACCCCCAGCCTCCTTGTCCTCGATAGGCCTCAACAGTTCGACGAGCAGTTCTACTTTCGCCCGAGCCTTCGCCCGTTGAATAACATCGTCTGGTTCGGCCGCAGGCTTTTTGTCGCCGTTGCCGGTAAGCATGTACGACAACATGCGCTTGCGTGGTGTGTTGTCGAAGCTCGTTACGCCTATAACAGGCGAGGCGATCGAGAAAATTGCGTCTTCGTCTACCAGGAAAATCGGAATGAGCGTTCGTATGGTGAGGCGCTGTGTGTGCCCCTTGACGTTCTTTCTCAGCTCCACGTCGCGCATCCCGGCAAACGGCAACACCACCGATGTAAGATCGTCGGCCGTGCTCTTCGGGTTACGCTTGGGGAGTACCACTTTCCCTGCGCCCCGTATTTGGTCGAGAGGTAGGTTGTATGCGGAGATTTTGCCGCCTGCGAGAGCGCGCTTCAAGGACAGTGTCGCGCCTGCGGTGTTGGCAAGTTCTAACAGCACATACTCGTAGCCATTCGCCTCATCAATCTTGTGGTCCATCTTGGTCGCGCCAAGAATAAAGTCGATGCAGTGGAACATGTAGCTCTTGCCGGTGTCTGAGACGCCGGAGAAAACGTTTGCCCCCCTATCAAAACGCACCGATGCATCGGGTACAGACGGTCCAGTAAGCCGCAGTTCTCGGAGCTGCATCATGATGCTTCGAGCCCCAGGTCCAGGTCACGCAGTGCGGTTAGGCGTTCAAACTCTGCACCCCATCGACCGACGTTGTCCGTCATGTATACCTTTAGCTGCTCATCTCCCATGTCACCAAAGCGATCTTCCACCCAATGAGCGCGATCCATGATCAACCTTGCGTAGGGTGCCTTCAACAATCTTATGAAGGCAGCGGTAAGTTCTGAACCTCTATACAGTATGCCTGCTCCGGTTGCGATTTTGCTGATCAGGCCGCGAGAAAACATATGATTCAGTCCCAGGCTAATGACATCCCTTTTCACCAACCATTCCGATCCACGGTGCGGAACGGCAGGGTGCAGACTTGGAGGACCGTCTACCGCATCACCAGAATGTATTAATAGGTAATCATGGCTGATGAGACGCTGTAGGTCTCGCGCTTTCGGTCCTGCCGCATGCAGCAGAAATAGCATCCGGAACCCGCACTCCAACGGCGTGTTGAATATCCGGGGCATCTCAAAACGAGCGGCACCCTGGCTCATGGCTCACACCATGTGATGCGGTTGGCATTTGCTAGGTGGTGGCAAACGCCTTCCTTATCGAGCGGCTCGGCAATGTTGAAGAGCAGGTGCCCGGCAAGTTGGAGGGATTGGGCGGCTAGAACAGTAGCTCTCAACCGTCGAATACCCTCGATCTGCGGGTCAGTGTACGCGTGGAACAACCCCTCAGCATAACCGTCAAGGAAGGTATCAAAATACGCAGCATCAGACATCTGATCGCGAGCGAGTTGCCGCAAACCTTCGGCGCTATAAAAAGTGATGCGCGATCGTTTGAAGAGCAGGCTCATTTGGCTGGAATAAGCGAAGTCGGTCTCGCCAGCGACGCCTATATCAAGCTCCTTCCCGATCACCGCGAAGAGTTGAAGGATATACCCATTTTCAATCGCGGCTGCCTGCGACGGAGGCGTTGGAGGGGGAGGCCGATCGACTAGCGGATCACCAAAAATCAGACGGTGGTAGCTCGTCTTTCGATGCTCCGCGATCAGCTCAAGCGGCTGCTTTGCCTTAAAAATACTAAAGTTGAAGTCTTCAACGTGCTGGCGAAACGCGCCCTCTAGTTTGATGATCGCGGTGGAGGTGATTTTGCCCGCGCAGTATTCGTCCCAGCCATCCATCATGGCTTTTTTTAACTTGGCAGGATCATCGATCTGGTCCTGAAAATCGTTCGTTAAGCCTTTGTGCGTAACAAACCAGTACTGCTTCGGCACCGTGTAGTCACCATTGTGCGTGTAGTGCAGCACCTTTGCTATCTCGACCGCGGCGACCCCGAACCCAAGTGTCGTTGCGTAACGCTTGCACTGGTAGAGACGCCATCGTCTCGGGGTGACATCAGAAGGGTCAAGCCACACCAACACGTCGCGGCCCTTATCTCCGGCGCCGCCGCGCTGTTGCACCTGATCCACCCCTACCTGGGTGGGCAGGAACTCAGTGGCCCACTCCAGGATGAGGCGTTCAAAATCCTCCGGGCTCATCTGTGCCAGGCGCGTCAAGGGCGGCGTATGCAGCCCCGCGCCGATACTCAGGAGGCGAGCATTGGCGCCCGGCCAAGGAGACGGCTGCGGGACCGCTGAGAAACCACTGAGGCCAACAACCGGCACTTTCGGCTTTCGCGCCACCCATTCCCCCCTGAAGCGTGATTCGCTTACGCTTACGGTAATCTATGGCATGGTCCCTACGCCTCGTCTCCAATGATCTACTTCGTCCGCGTAGGAAACCCGCATGACACCGCTCGTGCCATTTACCTTCGACCCGCCATCATCCGAGTATTTCGATCACCTGGAATACAGTGAGGCTCCGCCCGCCGCGAGCAGCGTGAGATGGCCGTTGCTGGGTATCGAATTCAAACGTCCGGAAGGGGGTTATCCAACACTGGAGGAAATAGCCGCTCTGAATGGAGAGAGATTTAAGGCCTATGGGATTAGCGGTTATAGCATCGATAAATACCATGAATTCCTAGTTGATATTCCCAGCCAAAAATTTATCGGCTTCAAAATGGGTAATGTCGAGGTGACATTCGGCCTTGCTACCCCCTTAGTCGCAGCGATCTTCTATCCGTATCACGAGGAAAAATACGACGGGCCATGGGAGCACACACCGAGCTTGAGGATCACAAACGCGCCTCAAAAAGACGTGGAGGTTACCTTTATTGCGGCGTGTGCAGAGTACGAAGCACGCTTCGGCGTTTGCCCCACTCTTTCGCCGCTAGCAGAGGATTATCCACCTGAGGAAGAGGAGGATGACCGGGTAGATAAAGTTCACACCTTGCCACCAGCAATCGGCGATTTGGAGCCGATGCGCTTCTACCACGCAGCACTACTTCAAAGAGATGCGGCCGCCGCATGTGTATCGTACTACCGAATGTTGGAATACTACTCCTTCTTTGCAAACTTTGGTGCTATGAGCGCCCTTCGCCATGATCGCTCCGTCAGCGATGCTGAGTTTTCACGACAAACCTTGGAGCTGATACGCGCGATGAAAAAGGGCCAATTTTCCGGCTTATTAGTACTCTTGCAACACCGGAGCTGCTCGCTGAGGCTGTAGCAGATGGCCTCATCCAATCGCGCGTACCGAACTTACTAGCCGAGGCTGTTTATAACTTTCGAAATTCGATAGTGCATGGGAAATTCAGCTATGGTTACACTCTGCGTTCACAATCGGTGTTAGAGGAAGACACAGAGTACAGGAAGTGGAAATCCATGCTACATAAGCTGGCAAAGATGGCGCTAGAACGCCACGGCACAAGACGCTTATAGCAAAACAATAAAAGAGATATTCTATGACGCTTGCAGTTGCATGGATACGAACTTTGCGCAACGGGACGGAACTCGTATTTGCTTCCGACAGCCGTTTATGTGGGGCTGGCGACGTCGACCATTGTCAGAAAGTTTTTACCTTGCCGCGGGAAGATTGCTGCATTTCGTTCGCTGGCAGCACAGCCATTGCTTACCCGTTCATATTACAACTACAAAACACAATAATCGACAATAAAAAAACCTTTGACCGCGCCGTTGATATCAACGTCCTTAAAGGATTTGTTATTGGCTTGCTCAATCGCTTTATACGCAACCATGAAGACACTGTCGAAGAAAATTTCGAGGATGAGCTCACTGACACCAGCTTTTTGTTCGGTGGATGGTCATGGAAACGCTCCAAATACTACCTTTGGAAAATCTCGTACGAGCGCCGGAATCGAAAATATATTGCGCACGGCACGGGCATACGCAAAATGTATGGCCTCACTCGACCACACGTAGTACCCATTGCATGCGTAGGCGATTACCAGGTAGAATTTCTCACACAACTTGGGCAAAAAATTGAGGATAAGCTGCTCACTTCGCGTGCAAAACCTCAGCCTGTTGGTCTTGATTATGAACCCCTCTGCGTACCCGCTGAGATGCTAAAAGATGAAACCTATGTGAATCGCAGGGGAGAGTTAAAGGGCCTTATAGCAGGTGTCCCGCAAGTAGCTAAAGTGTACCCTTATCTCAGAACGATGAACTATGCGGTCGAGTGGGATGATGGTCCCAGATTCGTATATGTTCTAAAAGGACGGGTAATCTCTAATCGCGAAACGCTGAGTGGATACGGAATTAACCCATTCACGGGTGAGATTAACCGCCCAAACAAGGGGCCACCTGATGACTACCTAGAGTTCGTCACGGAGCGGGATGGTCGAAATGAGGAAGTGGCTATTGCCGTACCAGATCTTCCGCCCTAGCCACGATCTCCCACACCTCCATCTTTTGCCCTCGGAAGGTCCGATTGTCTCGCTGAATGCGCGCCAGCACGTTATCTCCGTAGCGGCGCTTTAGCTCTTCGCCCATGGCATGCCCGATGTGCGCGGCGGAGAAGGTCAGCCCGACGTTGCAGCTCTTACACTGGAGCGCGATGTTGGTGACATCGAACTTGAACCACGAATGGCAGACTGAGCGGGGGAGCCAATGACCGTCATGGCCTACGCGCCAGTCCGTGAACCGGTGCGGGCAGGACACGCACTTGCCGCCGTATCGCAGATTATCGCGCTCACGGACTACCATCGAGACAACACGCTATAGGCGCTTCTGTGCTGGTGTGCTGCCGTGGGAGCCTGGCTTGAGGTCCATGAACCATTGTGGCGCCTGGTAGCCCTTAAACGGCGAATTTCAGGCTGTAGCACGCTTTCTGGTTTTGACTTTAAAGTAGGATCGCTTCACTCATTTAGTATAACAAATAAACCCGCCAGAAGGTGGACAATCGGCCGATGTACGGCATGCAACGTAGAGGTTGTTATCAGGTGAGCGCGACACTCACCCAGCCATCATATACAACAGCCCGCGTGGCGGGCGGGCTGTGGATTGTCCGACTATGCATCTTGGAATTGCTCGAAGATCTCACGGATCGCTGTGACCGGTACCGAGGGAAACATCATCTCCAGTTCGGACATCGATAACCCTTCCGCTACCATCTCCTCGATCTTCTTGTTGAGATCGATGTCCGGCGTCGCTGGCAGGCGACTGCGGGCTTTCATATAGGCGGTCTCGCCACCTTCCACCGCTACTTGCATCTGTTCCTAGCCGCCTGGCCTTGCCTTTCATTTCCGTTGGCTGAACCTCATCGGTTGAGGCAGGGGCCACCTCTCCAGCCACTGCGGGTGACACCTAGAGAGCCAGTCACAAAAAAGGCGGCTACCGTTTCAGGCGCCGCCTTTGTCGTATCTCGTTAGGGAAGGCTCAAGCGGCCTTGTAATGTCCCTGGTCGGTAGTGATTTTGCCTTCCTTCTTGAGGGCGGCCACGGCATTGCTGATGCTCTGCTCGTGCGACTTCTCAGTAGCATCCATCGCCTTAAGCAAGTCCTGACGGCTGATGCCATCCGGTCTCTTCTTGATAGCTGCGAGAACGTCATCCCGGACGCCAGTGCGACGGGTACCAGTGCCGGAGGCCTTGCGGGCGGCCCTAGGGGCCTTAGCGGCGGCCGCCTTCCCGGGGTTGAAGTAGTTCTCGATGCGCTCGAGCTTGCCGTCGATAGCGGCCAGCTCTTCGTCGATGGTCGCGCGGCGTGCCATCACCTCCTCACGCTGCCTCATGAGGCCGTCCTGGGCTTTCATCATGAAGGCGTCCGGGTCTATATCATCCTTGGGCTTTTTCGCGGCAGGTGTGTCGGACATAGGTAGCCTCCTGAGCTTGTGTGCTTCTCATAAACATACACCATTCCACTAACAAGCGCACAGAGCGGCACTACTAGGCGGTTTACCTTGCGATGAATTTTTCTTTGTCCAATTTAGCTGAGAAGTTCGGAGTAGCCCTCCCCTCAGCAAACATGTATCGCCGCAGCGGTGACACCTTTCGGCTTGCGGGCTCGTTCTCGGGCTCGCGCCGGTGCTGACAAAGCTGAATTGCAGCTGCGCCGACTGCGCAGTCCGGCTCTGGGTGTCGCGTCCGATAGAGTTCCGCTTCCGAGAACAAGCAAGTTAGCCAAAGAATGGCCGCATTGGGCGCAAAGCAGTCATCGCCGCATCGATCTCTCAGTGACGACGAAGTTCGCCCGCAGATGAACTCGCTATCGCGCGCGAGGTCCGGGAGTCGGGCGGTACTTTTCGTGCCGCCTTGGTGCCCCCAATCAATGGGGCGACGGTTGTGATGACAAAAAAGGAGCGCAAGGGCATGGACCGCGTCGCATCCCATCCAGAACCATTCAATAGAGCAACGACCTGGAATTACACCCACCAGGCGCTGAAGTCCTTTCCTCAACAACCTTACAATAATATGTTAAACAGAAGAGCGGTCAAAGCGGATACTATTTCGTCGAATTGTTCGCGGAGACAACACTCTTCGCCGACGTTGGTCGGCGCCGCATTGACGAGCAAACCGACTAGAGAACCAACATTTTTCACTTGCGAATCGGGGCGCATTCTCTGATCCAACCTTATGCGGAGACATAATCCGTCACTGCCGCGTCCAGTCAGGAAGATCAGGATGAGCTCTGCTTCCCATGCGGAGAATGCGCTGTGGCGCAAAAGGCTTATCGCAACAGTTGAATCGAAGCTGCGTTCGATAGCCGCCTCAATGCTCATGACTTTCGTTGCAAGCTTTACCCTCGTCTCCTCGGCATTCGGTCAGTTGCTACCCCCTCCTGGCGTCCAGGTTCCGACGCAAGAGATCCTTCGCGACACACGCCCTGTCGAACGTCCCACGCTAGCGCCATCACTGCAGGGTCCGCCGGTTCGGGCGCAGAATGTGCCAGACGAGACCCCGGTGCAGGTCGTCGACGCCAGTGTGATGGGAAGCAACACCCTTGCTCTCGAGCTATTGCGCCCTCTGACGTCGGGGATTGCTGGCAGGGCGGTCACCCCTGGCGAGATTGAGGACGTCCGTGTCGCCCTGCTGACCCGGTACCGCGAGGCTGGGTATCCCTTCATAGGCGTGACCGTCTCTCGCCTGTCCGTGCCAGGCGGATTCAAGATCGAGTTCGTTGTCCAGGAGGGCCGCATCGCGCAGGTCCGGCTGGATCGCGACGTCGGCCCGGTCGGTGCGCTGATCCTGCGCTTCCTGAATCAGGCGGTGACCACGGGCGCAACGAGCCGCGCCCGCCTCGAGCGGGCCCTGCTCCTGGCCGGCGATATCCCCGGTGTCAGCGTCCGAGGCGTCCTCCGCCCGCTCGCGGGCGGAAACGCGGGCGAGCTCGAGCTCGTCGCCCTGGTCAGCCGCACCGCGGTCAGCGGCCTGCTCACGGCGGACAATCGGGGTTTCCGACTGGTGGGGCCGGTCCAGTTCCTGCTCGTCGCCCAGGCCAATTCCTTCACCTCCTTCGGCGAGCGCACGGAGGCGGCGCTCTTCGCCACGGCCATGGGGGAGTCCGTCTTCGGCCAGGCAACCTCGGAATTCTTCGTCGGTGGCACCGGCCTGCGGGTGAGGCTCTATGCCGGCGCCGGCCAGACCAATCCGCGCGGCAGCCTGGGCGCCATCGGCTACGGCGCCTTCACTCAGACCGCGGGGCTCGGGCTCTCCTACCCGCTCATCCGGAGCCGGAGTGCCAATCTGACACTGGGCGCGCAGTTCGACGCATACGACAGCGATATCTCCACCGGAACTGGCCCCTCCATCACCGCGGTCGCGCGCGACCGGGTCCGGGCCGTCCGCCTCGGTTTGGACGGGCAGTATCTCGACAACTTCCTCCCGCTGGTCGGCTCGGCCACGAACAACGCCACTCTCCGGATCCATCGCGGGGTGGACGTCTTCGGCGCGAGCCGGGCCAGCGGTGATATCAACCCGTCCCGCCAGAACAGCGATTTCCGCTTCACGAAGTTCACGGGCGAGCTACAGCGGACGCAGGCCCTCTTTGCCATCGGTGAAAACATGCAGGTGAGCCTGCAGGCGACCGTCGCCGGCCAATGGAGCCGCGACGTCCTGCCCGCCTCGGAAAAATACTTCCTCGGCGGCAATCGCCTTGGCCGCGGCTTCTACGTCGGCGAGGTGAGCGGCGACAGCGCCATCGCCTTCTCCGCGGAAGCTCGGCTCGATGTCGGGCTGCCCGCACTCATCCTCCGGCCGGACCAGGCGAACCCGGTCGACTTGCGCCCGGCCGCCCAGTTCTACGGGTTCTACGATGCAGGACGCAGCTTCGAGAACCTTCCCACGGATACCAATCGTCGCATCGAATCATGGGGCGGCGGCGTCAGATTCAATTTCAACAGCGCAATCTTCTTGGATATCGAGGGTGTCAATCGTATCACCCGGAATGTGGATGCCGGCGGTGCGGCTGTCCGGCCTCTGCCGGCCACGGCGGGCTACTTCCGCTTGATGACCCGCTTCTGAACGCCTGCCGCCGCTTCGGAGTTTCGCGTTTTGCTATCTTCGCCCTCCCTGCGCCGCCTCCTCCTGGCAACCACTGCCCTGCTTCCGCTGGCAGCGATGAATGGCGCGAGGGCCCAGGCGCCCAACGCCATGCCGACGGGGGGACAGGTCATGGCGGGGCAGGCCACGATCAGCCGATCCGGCACGCGGACGCAGATCACCCAGGGCAGCGACCGCGCCGTGGTGGACTGGCAGGGCTTCGACGTCGGCCGCAATGCGAGCGTCAACTTCACCCAGCCCAATGCCGCTTCCTGGACGCTCAACCGGGTGAACACGCCCGACCCCTCGATGATCGCGGGGCGGATCACGGCCAATGGCGGCGTCGCCATCGTCAACCCGTCCGGCGTGGTCTTCTCGCAGGGTTCGCAGGTGAATGTGGGCTCGCTGATCGCGACCACGTCCAACATCACCAACCAGAACTTCATGGCCGGCCAGATGACCTTCGACGGGCGCGGCAACCCCGGCGCGCGTGTGGAGAACCACGGCAGCATCACGGTGGCGCAGCGAGGGCTGGCGGCGCTCGTCGCGCCGGGCGTGGCGAACCGGGGCACCATCCGTGCCCGGCTAGGCACGGCGATCCTGGCCGGCGCGGAAACCTTCCATCTCGACCTCGCCGGCGACGGGCTGGTCTCCATCGACGTCACCGAGGCGGTCCGGCAGGCGCCGGGCGGCCGTGCTGCCCTGGTGACGAACAGCGGCCTCGTCGAGGCCCATGGCGGTCAGGTCATTCTGACGGCGAATGCGGCCAGCGCGCTGGTGGAGGACGTCGTCCTCAACACGGGCCAGCTTCGCGCCAACGCCGCGGGCGATAGTGCGGGGCGCGTGACGGTGTCCGTGACCGGAGGCAATGCGAACATCGCCTCCGGCCGCGTGACGGCGCGTGGCGGCACGGTCGAGGTGACGGCGCGCGATGCCGCCGTGACGGTAGGGCCGCAGGCCAGGATCTCGGCTTCGTCGCGATCGGGCGGCGGCTCGGTGCAGCTCGGCGGCGCCGATACCGCTGCCGTGACGGTCCAGGGCCGCGTCGCCGCGCGCGGCGCCGGCGCCGCAGCCACAGGCGGGCGCGTGGCCATCCAGGCGCGCGACCGGGTGACGCTGACCTCCACGGCGCGGGTGGATGCTTCCGGCGGCGCGGGCGGCGGGACTGTCCTGGTCGGCACCACGGGCCTCGGTCGCGCCCAGGCCATGGCGCGGACAACCGAGGTGAACGCGGGGGCGACCGTCCGGGCGGATGCGGTGACGCGCGGCCAGGGCGGCACCGTGGTGGTGAACAGCGCCGATTCCACCGTGATGATGGGACAGGTCTCCGTTCGCGGCGGTGGCCTGACGGGCAACGGCGGCTTCGTCGAGATCTCCGGCCTGAACGGCCTGCGGCTTAACCTGCCGGGGGTGGACGTCCGTGCGCCGGCGGGACGCGGCGGCACGCTGCTGATCGACCCGACGGCGATCGTGATCGCGGCGGGCGGCTCCGATCCCGTGGACAACACGCCGCCGGTGGCCGGAACGGCGACCCTGGCGCCGGCCGACATCAAGACCTTCCTGGAAGGGAGCGGCAGCCTGCTCCTGCAGGCGACCCAGAGCATCACGGTCAACGACGCGGTGACTGCCTCCTCGGCCGCGCGCACGCTGACGCTGGAGACCACCACGGGGGGCGGCACCGGCATCACCTTCAACGCGGCCTTGAACCTCACGGGCATCGGTCTCGTGCTGAATTCGGGCTCGAGCATCACTTCCGCCGCGGCCGGCACCATCTCCGCCGCCGGCATCACGATGACAGCGCCGGGCACGGTCACCCTGGCGGGCGCGGCGAATGCCGGCACCGGCGCGCTGGTGATCAATGCCGACGGCGCGATTTCGGGAACGGGGGCGCTGTCTGCGGCCTCGCTGACAGTGCGGGGCGCGGCTGGCGGCACCACGCGCGCCGCCAGCCTGGACCTGACCGGCGGCAACGCCATCGCCTCGTTGGATGCGCGGACGAGCGGAGCGCTGACCTTCCAGCAGGCCGGCGCGCTCACCGTCACGCAGGCGGATGCCGGCGCCGCAGCGGTCTCGCTGGGCTCGGATGGGGCCATCACCGGCGGTGTCGTCGTCGGCGCCTCGCTGACAGTGCGCGGCGCGGCCGGCGGCACCACGCGAGCCGCCAGCCTGGAGCTGATGACGGGCAACGCCATCACTTCCCTGGATGCGCTGACGAGCGGAGCGCTGACCTTCCGCCAGATCGGGGCGCTGACGGTCGCGCAGGCGGATGCCGGCGCCGCGACGGTTTCGCTGGGCTCGGACGGGGCCATCACTGGCGGTGGCGTCCTCGGTTCCTTGCTGACGGTGCGCGGCTCGGCTGGCGGGACGACGCGAGGCGCCAGCCTGGAGCTACTGACGGGCAACGCCATCACTTCCCTGGATGCGTTGACGATCGGAGCGCTGACCTTCCAGCAAGTGGGGGCGCTGACGATCACTCAGGCGGATGCGGGCGTAGCGGCGGTCACCCTGGGGTCGGACGGGGCCATCACGGGTGGTGGTGTGCTCGGCTCCTCGCTGACGGTGCGCGGCGCAGCAGGCGGCACCACGCGCGCTGCCAGCCTGGAATTGATCTCGGGCAATTCCATCACCTCCCTGGATGCGCTGACGAGCGGCGCCCTGGCCTTCCAACAGGCCGGCGCGCTGACCATCACCCAGGCAGATGCGGGTATTTCCGGGGTCACCCTCGGCTCGGACGGGGCCATCACGGGTGGCGGCGTCCTCGGCTCCTCGTTGACGGTGCGCGGTGCGGCCGGCGGCATCACGCGGGCGGCGAGCCTCGCCTTGACCACGGGCAACGCCATCACCTCGCTGGATGCGCTGACGAGCGGCGCGCTGACCTTCCAGCAGGCCGGTGCGCTGACCGTCACGCAGGCGGATGCCGGCGCCACCGCCGTCTATCTCGGCTCGGACGGGGCTATCACAGGTGGCGGTGCCCTTGGCTCCTCGCTGACAGTGCGCGGCGCGGCGGCCGGGACGACGCGCGCCGCCAGCTTGGAGCTGCTGACGGGCAATACCATCACTTCCCTCGATGCGCTGACCACTGGCGCACTGACCTTCCAGCAGGCGGGTACGCTGACCATCACCCAGGCGGATGCGGGCGCTTCCGCGATCACGCTGGGCTCAGATGGCGCCATCACCGGCGGCGGCGTCCTCGGTTCCTCGCTCACGGTGCGCGGCGCGGCGGGCGGGACGACGCGCGCCGCCAGCCTGGAGCTGCTGGCGGGCAACACCATCACTTCCCTGGATGCGCTGACGAGCGGAACGCTGACCTTCCGCCAGGTCGGGGCACTGACGGTTATGCAGGCGAGTGCGGGGGCCTCGGCGATCACGCTGGGTTCCGATGGCGCCATCACGGGCGGTACGGTCGCCGGCTCTTCGCTGACGGTGCGTGGTTCCACCGGCGGCGCCACGCGGGCGGCCAGCCTCGCTTTGACCGCGGGCAATGCGATCGCCTCGCTGGATGCCCGGACGAGCGGCGCCCTGACCTTCCAGCAGGCGGGCGCGCTGACCGTCACCCAGGCGGATGCGGGCGTGGCCGCCGTCATCCTAGGCTCGGACGGCGCGATCACCGGCGGTGGCGTGGTGGGCGCATCGCTGACGGCGGGCGGCTTCACGGGCGCGGCAGCCCAGTCGCTGACGCTGCTGACCGGCAATGCCGTCACCGGCGCGCTGGATATCCGGACGGCCGGCGACATCGCCTTCGGCCAGGTCGGCGCCCTGCAGCTGGCGCGGGCCGATGCGGGAACGGGGACCATCACCCTGCGTTCCGATGGCGCCGTCAGCGGGTCCAACCTCCTCGGCTCCGGCCTGACGGTGGAGGGCTTCAGCGGCGAGCGATCCGGGGGCGTCGACCTCTCGACGGGCAATTCGGTCACCGGCGCCGTCAGCCTCCGCGCCGGCGGCAACCTGACCTTCGCGCAGTCTGGCGATATCCTGCTCACCCGGGCCGACGCGGGAACCGACGCGGTCACCCTGCGCTCGAATGGCAGCGTGACGGGCACGGGCGTCGTCGGCGCCTCGCTCACCGTGGCGGGCACCACCAATACGGCCGCGGCAAGCGTCGATCTCGGCGGCAATGCCGTTACCGGCTCCGTCGACCTTCAGGCGAGCGGTGATATCGGCTTTGCTCAGCTCGGCGATATCAGCCTCGCGCGCGCCGCCAGCGGCGGCTTGGTCACGCTGCGCTCCGACGGGACGGTGGGCGGGAGCAACATCTCCGGAAGCGGCCTGACGGTGGAGGGATTCACCAGCACGCGGGCGGGCGGCATCAGCCTTTCGACGGGCAACGCCGTCACCGGCGCCGTCAGCCTGCAGACCGTCGGGAACCTGACCTTTGCGCAGGATGGCAATATCCTGCTCACCCGGGCCGATGCGGGAACGGGCGCGGTCACCCTGCGGTCGAATGGCAGCATGACGGGCACGAGCGTGGCCGGAGCCTCGCTTTCGGTGGCGGGCACCACCAACACGGCGGCGGCCAGCATCGATCTCAGCGGCAATGCCGTCACCGGTTCGATCGACCTCCGTGCCAGCGGCGCCATCGGCTTCGCCCAGGCCGGCGGCCTGACCCTGGCGCGCGCCGCGAGCGGGGCCGCGGTAACGATGCGCTCCGACGGCGACGTGCAGGGCTCGAACATTTCGGGCACCTTCCTCACCGTCGCGGGCGCTACCGGCGCGCGGGCGGGTGCCGTGACACTGGTGACCGGCAACGCGATCTCGGGCGCCATCGATATCCTGGCCTCCGGCTCAACAAGCTTCATCCAGTCGGGCGCATTGAGCCTGGCGCGCGTGGATGCGGGCACCGGCGCCGTGACGTTGCGCTCCGACGGCGCCATCTCCGGCACCGGCGTCGCCGGATCCTCGCTGAGCATCGCCGGCGCGAGCCTGGCGGCGACCAGCGTCGACCTGACCAGCAATGCCGTCACCGGGGCGGTCGATATCCGCGCGCTCGGCGGCATCTCCTTCTCCCAGGCGGGAAACCTGTCGGTCACGCGGGCGGCGTCGACCCTGAACGGTGCCATCACCCTCGCTTCCGATGGCGCCATCACCGGCGGTGGTGCCCTCGGCGGATCCCTCACGGTCCGGGGAGCGACGGGCGCCAGGGCCGGCAGCCTGAACCTGACCACGGGCAATGCCGTCTCGGGCACGCTGGACATCATGACCAGCGGCGCGCTGAGCTTCTATCAGGCGGCCTCGCTGCTGGTCGGCCGGGCGGATGCTGGGACTGGCGCAGTGAACCTGCGCTCAGATGGGAACATCACCGGCTCCGGCGTCGCCGGATCGTCCCTGGCCGCCCGCGGCTTTGGCGGCGGTCGGGCGGATCTCATCAACCTCTCCGGCAATGCGGTGACGGGCGACGTCAGCCTTACGGGGACCGGGTCGATCGCCTATGCCCAGGCCGGCGGATTCAACGTCGTCCGGGCCGATCCCGGCCTCCTCGGCACGGTCACCCTGCGGTCCGATGGCATCATCACCGGCGGCGGGGTGACCGCCACCACCCTGACGGTGGGCGGCTCGAGCACACTGCGCGCCGGCGGCCTGGACCTGTCCGGAAGCGGCAATGCGGTCGGCCTGCTCAGCGCCCTGACTTCCGGCGACCTGGGCTTCTCGCAGAGCGGCGCTTTGCTCGTCGCCCCCGGCAGCGGAAGCTCGGCCGGGAACGTCTCTCTCACCTCGCTGACCGGCGCGATCGGCCTCAACGCCTCGCTGGCCGCCGGCAACGGCAAGACCCTGTCGCTGACCTCCGACTCCATCACGCTCAGCGAGTCGCTGATCGCCCTGGGAGGCACGGTCCAACTGCGGCGCGCCACGCCCGGCGACATCGTCATCGGCTCCACCGGCGGCGACACCACGCTGCCGCCGGGAAGCCTGGCCACCATCGTCACCGCCGATCGCCTTATCATCACGACCACAGGCGCGATCACCGTGGCCTCGAGCATCGTGGCCCCCGTCGCGCTGGAGCTTGCGGGCTCGACGGGCGTGACGATCAATTCGGGCATCACGATCTCCAGCCTTTCGCCGGGCCTGATCGTGGATGCCAGCACCGGCAGCCTGACCAACAACGGGACGATCCGCGGCTCCGCCTTGGCGGCGGGAACGCTGCGCAATGCGGGGCGGATCGACGGCGATGCCACCTCGACCCTGCTGCTGACCAATCTCTCCGGCGCCACGATCGGCGGTTCCGCGACCTCGACGGCGGGCGCGCTGACGAATGCCGGCACCATCACCGGCAGCGCTTCCTCGGCCGGCCTCCTCACCAATTCGTCCGGCGCCAGGATCGGCGGCGACGCGGCCTCCACGGGCGGCGCCGTCTCCAATGCGGCGACGATCGTCGGCAGGGCCGATGCCGCGACGGACATCACCAACAGCGGCAGCATCGGCGGCACCGCGATCGCGGGCGAGGCCCTCACCAATCAGCTCGGCGCCTCGATCGGCGGCAGCGCGACGACGACCGCGGGCGCCCTGGCGAACTTCGGCACCATCACCGGCGGCGCGACGGCAGGGACGACGCTGACCAATTCCAACCGGATCGGCCTGGCCGCGCTGGCAGGCGGCCTGCTGACGAATTCCGGCCGCGTCCTCGGCAACGCCACCTCGACCGGCGGCGGTCTGACCAATTCCGGAACCATCGACGGCGCGGCGCTCGCGGCCGGCGCGCTGCAGAATTCCGGCGGCATCGGCGGGGGCGCGACCTCCTCCGGCCTGCTGACCAACCTGCTCGGCGGCACCATCACCGGCGACGCCTCCTCCACGGCGGGCGCGCTGCAGAACGGCGGGCGGATCACCGGCGCGGCGACATCCGGCGGAGACTTGACCAATGGCGGCACCATCGGCGGCGCGGCCACCTCCAGCGCGGCCCTGACCAATACCGGCGGGATCGGCGCCGAGGCCCGCGCCGTCGGCGACCTCGCCAACCGTGCCGGCGCCACCATCGGCGGGCCCGCGATCTCGTCCACGGGCGCCGTCGACAATGCGGGCCGGATCACCGGCGCGGTGACGGCGGCGACGACCCTGGACAATGGCGGCTTCATCGGCGACGGCGCCATCGCGACCGGGCAGCTCACCAACCGGACCCTGGCGACGATCACGGGCGGCGCGACCTCGTTGGCTTCCGCCATCGTCAACGACGGCGGCATCGGCGGGGCGGCCCTGGCCGCGACGACCCTCACCAGCTCCGGCAGCATCGGGCTGACGGCCGAGGCCGCGGGTCTGCTGACCAATTCCGGCTCCATCGGCGGCACGGCGACCTCGACGGGCGCGGGCCTGGTGAACACCGGCACCATCGACGGCATCGCGACGGCGCTGACGAGCCTGACCAATTCCGGCCGCATCGGCGGCGATGCCCTGGCGGGCGGCCTGCTGACCAACCAGATCGGCGGGGATATTCGGGGCGAGGCCGTTTCGAGCGGCGGCTCGATCGACAATTCCGCTGGCATCCGGGGGCTGGCCTCGGCGGCGACGACGCTGTCCAACACCGGCAGCATCGGCGGCGACGCGACGGCGGGCGGGCTCCTGACCAATGGCGCGGGCGCGATCATCACCGGTCTGGCCCGATCCACGACCGACGCGATCGGTAACTCCGGCAGCATCGGCCTTTCCGCGACCGCGGCGACCGCCCTCACGAACACCGGCAGCATTGGGGGCGATGCCCTGGCGGGCGCGCTGCTGACGAATGGACCGGCCGCGATCATCACCGGCCTGGCCCGATCCACCGGCGGCGCCATCGAAAATTCGGGACGAATCGGCCTTTCCGCCACCGCGGCGACCACCCTCACGAACAGCGACCGCATCGGCGGCGACGCGCTGGCTGCGGGGCTGCTGACCAACACCACGGCCGGCACCATCCTGGGGCTGGTCAGCTCCACCGGCGGCGCCATCTCGAATGAGGGCAGCATCGGCCTAACCGCGAGCGCCGCGACGACACTCACCAATTCCGGTCGCATCGGCGGCGATGCCCTGGCGGGCGGGCTCCTCACCAATGCCGCGGGCGCGGTCATCACGGGGATCGCGCGCTCCACGGGCGGTGCCATCGGCAATGCGGGTACCATCGGCCTTTCCGCCACGGCGGCGGCGACGCTCACGAACACCGGCAGCATCGGCGGCGATGCCCTGGCGGCGAGGCTCCTGACCAATGGCCCGGGCGCGAGCATCACAGGGCTGGCCACCTCCACGGGCGAGGCCATCTCGAATACGGGCAGTATCGGCCGCACCGCCACGGCGGCGGCGGCACTCACGAACACCGGCAGCATCGGCGGCGATGCCCTGGCAGGCGGGCTCCTGACGAACGGCCCGGCCGCGACCATCACAGGCCTGGCGCGCTCGACGGGCGATGCCATCGTGAATTCCGGCGGCATCGGCCTGACCGCGACGGCGGCGACGACGCTCACCAATTCTGGCCGCATCGGCGGCAATGCAACGGCGGCCGGGCTGCTGCAAAATTTGGCCGGCGGTGTGATCGGCGGCAGCGCCGTCTCCACCGCCGCTTCGCTCGGCAATGGCGGGCGGATCGGCGCCGGGGCCCAGGCTCAGCTCGACCTGTCCAATCAAGCCGGCGGCGCGATCCTAGGAAGCGCCGCCTCCCTCGCCGGCGCTCTGGCCAATGCCGGCGCCATCGGCGGGAGTGCGACGGCCTCGGGGACGCTGACCAATTCGGGCAGCATCGGGCTGGCCGCGCTCTCCGGCGGCACGCTCACGAATTCGGGGACCATCGGCCTTGCGGCCACCGCGATGGGCGGCGCCCTGACCAATACGGGCAGCATCGGCCTCACGGCGACCGCGGCCGGGCCGATCACGAATGCCGGCGGCATCGGCGCCGATGCGATGTCGGGCGCGAGTATCCTGAATTCCGGTCGCATCGGCGGGACGGTGACGGCCGAGGGCAGCGTGTCGAACCTGGCGGGAGCCGTCATTAATGGCGGCGCCATCCTGGCGCGGACCGGTAGCTTCACGAGCCAGGGGCGGATCGATACGGCAGGCGCGCTCCTGATCACCGCGGCGCGCGACATCCTTCTGAACGGTCCCACCCTCGCCGGGGGGACGATGACGCTCAACACCAGCGGCGCCATCCAGGGCACCGGCTCCCTGGCGGCGAGCTCCCTGAGCGTCCGGGGTACCGGGGGCGGAGGCAGCCGGGCCACGAGCCTCGACCTCAGCGCGGCGGGCAGCCAGGTGGGGGCGATCGACATCCTCGTGGACGGGCCGCTCCGCTTCGGACAGGGGCTCGGCTTCCACATCATCACGGCCGACGCCGGCAGCGGCCCCGTCTCCTTCAACACGGATGGCGCCATCGTCGGGACGGGCAGCGTCATCGGCCGCGGGTTGACGGTGGCGGGCTTCTCCGGCCCGGCGGCGCTGTCGCTTGAGCTCACGCAGGCGGCCAATACGGTGGGCGAGCTTGATGCCCAGCTCCTGGGATCCCTGACCTTCCGGGATACCGGTCCGCTGCTTCTGCGCCGGGCCACGAGCGCGACGGAGGCGGTGTCGATCACCGCCGGCGGCGACCTGACCGTGCTCGGCCCGGTCGTGGCCGGCAGTGACCTGGCGTTGCGTTCCCAGGGGGGGTCGATTCTCGCGCAGGCCGGCTCGAATCTAGGGGCCGGACGAGATGCGACGCTGGATGCGCCCGTGGACGTGATCCTGTCCGGCAGCGGCCTCTCCGTGGCGCGGACGCTCTATGTCACGGCGGGCCGGGATGCCCTGAAGACCGACAGCTCTATCTCGACCGGCAATCTGGGCGACGCCGGCCGGGGCGTCTCGGCCGGCCGCGACTTCCTCTGGAGCAGCGGAAGTCTGGCCGCCGCAAACATCTATGACGTCCAGGCAGGCGGGGCGCTCGGTCTGAACGTGACGACCGGCTCCGTCGCCCTGCGCGGCCGGATCCAGGCCTCGGGCGATCTCGGCATCCGGGTCGCGGCGGGCTCCCTGGACCTGGCGGCGGTCTCGATGACGGCGGGCGGCAACCTGCTGCTCTCCGCCACCCAGGGCGTGTCCGCGCTGGCCAGCACCCTGTCTGCGGGCGGGACGGCCGGCGTGACGGCCGCCGCCGGCAATGTCGCCTTCGCCGGCTCGACGCTGCGCTCCAACGGGGCGCTGAGCATCCGTTCTGCCAGAAGCTTCTCGGCCTCCGACGGCAGCTTCTCGACCTCCGATGCGCTGACCGTCGAGGCGGGCGGGTCCGGCCGCATCCAGCGGGTCACGATGAGCGCGAGCACCGCGCTGGCCGGCGGCGTTTCCGCCTTCCGGCCGCTGCGGATCTCGGTGGGAGGGGCGCTCGACTACACGCAGAACCAGATCACCGGAGATCGTATCGAGCTGGTCTCCGGCGGGCACCTGACGACCGCGGGCAGCGTCTTCCGTGCCGGCACCGGCCTGCTGCTCTCGGCCCGCGGCGGCATCGGCGATGCGGGCGAGGCGGCGACGCAGGTGCAGGCGCTCTCGGCCGACCGGCTGCCGCTCGTCATCCTGGACACACGCTCCGGCATCTTCCTGAGCCGCCTGCCGGATCTCCTGACCCCCGCCACGGCCGACAGTCCCGCGCGCAACTTCGACGACCAGCCCTGGCAGCTGGTCGGCGCGCGGCGCGGGGAACTGTTCTTCGGCATCGACGACGGCGCGCCGGCCGCGCCCTCGAACGCCGCAGCGGGGAACGTCGCCCTCAACCTGACGGCCCCGGGCGAGCCGGTCTTCCTTCTGCTCAACGGTGGCACTGCCACCGGCCGGCTGGAGGCGGGCCGCCTCGGGATCTTCGGCGTGCCGGGAGACCAGCTGCCCAGTGGCCGCGCGGTAGACCTCACCGGCACGCTCAACGATTTCGACGGCGTAAGTGCCGCCCGCTTCGGCGGCGTCAGCGCCTTGGCCCTGGGCGTGCCGCCGACCGGCGCGCAGTTCTATCGCTTCAACAACTGCACGCTGACCAGCGTGAACTGCGTGACGCCCGTGATCTTCCGGATCCCCATCATCCCCGTGGTCAACAACGTGGTCCTGAACAACGAACTCGGCACCGTGGACGACCCGGACGTGATGCTGACCAACGTCGCCGATCAGGACTACTGAGCTTGCGCCACCTCCTGACCCTCTCCGCCGTCCTGGCCGCCCTCCTCCAGGCCGGCTGCGCCGGCCCGCCGCCGGAAGCCTATGCGAGTTCCGCCCGGGGCTCGGGGACAGAAAGCCTGCCGGTCGGGCGTAACCAGCGCAACGAGGCTTGCGTCGCGCAGCGCGCCGGGGGCGGCAGCCTGGGGCTCCCGCTCGCCCATGCCGAGGAGGTGTTCTGCGGCGGCTGGACGCAGCCTTCGGCCCGCATCTACACGTTGCGCGAGCCGGGAGATCTGGACCAGCTCGCTACCTCCGGGCGCTGGCGGGAATGGATCGAGCAGCGCTTCCAATGCGAGGCGCCGCAGAACACCACCATCCTGGGGAATGCCCCGGCGCGGCTGCTGGCCTGCACCCGCCGGTCCAACGGCTCCGCCCATATGGGCCTCGTGGTGCGGGGGCGGGACGGGATAGTCGTCGCCGACGGACTCCCCGCCACCTTGCCGGTCATCGAGCGCATGGTGACCGGGCAGCCCGCGCCGGCCGGCGATTCCGCTCGGATCGCGCGTTCCGAGGCGGTGCAACTCGCGGTCTCGCGGCTGGCGGCGGACCAGGTTGGCGCGGCGGACGAGGCGCAGTACGACCGCCTGCTGCTGCTGGGGCGCGACCTGAACCAGACCGAGAACTTCGCCGGGGCCGAGGACGTCTATCGCCAGGCGCTGGCGGCCCGCATTGCGGTGCTGCGCTCGGACTCGAATCCCAATCTCGCGACGCCCCTCATGCACATTGCGATCAACCTTTCGAACCAGCGGCGCTTCCAGGAGGCGGACCGGCTGTTCGAGCGGGCGGCCGCGATGGCCGCGGCCTCCGCCGACCGCACCGCCTCGGCCCGCCTGCACCAATACCGGGGGATGCACGAGCTGAACCGCTCCCGACTGCGCGAGGCCGCGGAGCAACTGGATGCGGCGGAGGCGGAATACCGCGCGGCGGTGCCCGCGCGGCTCCTCGCTTCTAGGGCGCAGCAGCCGGTCTTTGGCGAGGTCATCGAGCCGCAGGTCTATTCGGCGATCCTCGGCATGGCGGAAACGGTGCGCTACGGCTCCGTCGTCGCATCGCGGCTGGGGGACCCGGACAAGGCCTCGGCGATGATGGCCCGCGGCCAGACCGTGCTGCGCAATGCCGGCCTCGCCCCGGGCATCCTCGCGGGGCGCACCCTGCGGGCCGAGGGCATGGCGCTGGTCCGCGCGGATGGCGAAGGGGTCTCGGCGGAGCGCTTCCGCTCGGCGGGCGAGCGACTCTCGGCCAGTCTTCCGGGGGAGAGGCCGGTCGCCACGACGCTCTTCCTCTCCGGGCGGGAATTCCTGGCCTTGGGACAGAAGGCCGAGGCGCTGGCCGTCTTCCGGCGCGCGGCCGCGATCCTGCGGGAACGACGGATCGGGCTCGGTCCGGCCGATATCCTGCCCTTCGTCGACACGCTCGTCGCGATGGTGCGCGACAATCCAGCCCAGGCGGAAGCCTTGGCCGCGGAGGCTTTCGGCGCGATTCAGCTTTCCCAACGCAGCGAGACCGCCCGCTTCCTGAACCAGACCAGCGCCCGCCTGGGAGCGTCAGGCGGCAACGAGCGAGTGGCTGACGCCATCCGCCGGCGCCAGGACCTCGACGTCGAGGTGAACGCGCTGCTGGCGGAGCGGGACAGCCTCATTTCCTCGGGCCGCGACGCGGGCGACCTGGACGGGCGCATCCGCGCGCGCCGCGCGGCGCGCGAGGAGGCCGAAAGCGACATCGCGGCCGCCGCGCCGGAATACCTCCAACTGCGCGACACGCAGATCGATGCGCCGACCGTCCTTGAACGACTGGGAGCGAACGAGGCCCTGGTCCAGATCACATTGGGCCCGCGCTTCAGCTATGCCATCGGGCTGCGCCGCGGCCGACCGCTTCAGGCCGTCCGGCTGGAGGTAACGGAGACTCAGGTCGCGCAGCTGATCCGGGCCGCGCGATCCTCGGTCGACGCCGGGCCTCAGCCAGGCGGCGGGCTGCTGCCCTTCGATGAGGCGGCGGCGCGTGAGCTGTACGACAAGCTTCTGCGGCCGCTGGATGCGTTGCTCGACGGGGCGCAAAGCCTCGTCGTGGTTCCCGACGGGCCGCTCCTGGGGCTGCCCTTCGGAATGCTTCTGACCGGGCCCGTTCCCGATGGCAATCTGGGGCGGGCGCCCTGGCTCATCCGCCAGCATGCCATCGTGCATGCGCCTTCGGTCCAGGCCCTCATGACCCTGCGAGGCCGGTCGCCCGGCAGCGACGCGCCGCGCGGCTATATCGGCTTCGGCGATTTCCGGCCGGCCAGTTTGCTGCAGCTCGAGCGCAGCTTCCCGCCGGGCCGATGTGGAACGGACGCCCGTGCCGCCGCTTCCCTGGGGAGCCTTCCGGGCTTCCGGCGGGAGATCCAGCTCTCGGCCGATGCCATGGGCTCGGGCGCGGTGCAGCGCCTGGCGATGGACTTTACCGCCGAGAGCGTGCGGCGCACCTCCCTGGACGAATACAGGATCGTCCATTTCGCGACGCACGGCCTGCTTCCAGGAGACCTCTCCTGCCTGACCGAGCCGTCCATCATGTTGTCGAACCCGCCGAATTCGGCGAATGCCGCGGGCGCCTTCCTGGGCGCCAGCGCCATCACGCAGCTGAAGATGAATGCGGACCTCGTCATCCTATCGGCCTGCAACACGGCCGGGCCGGGCGTGGCGGGTGGTTCCGAGCAATCCGCGGAGGCGCTGTCAGGGCTGGCTCGCGCCTTCTTCATTGCCGGCGCGCGGGGCCTCGTCGCCTCGCATTGGTTGGCAAGCGATGTCGCTGCAACGGTATTGATGGTTCGCATGCTTACCATTACCCATGCCGCTCCCGCCGCTGGGCAGAGACCGGTGGGTAGCGCTCAGGCCTTGCAACAGGCACAGCTGGAAATCATCCCAATTGTCAGCGGTGGCGTGAACTACGGCCATCCATTTTACTGGGCATCGTTCGCTCTTATTGGTGATGGTCGCCGAGAATAAGTGATTGAGCACATTGCATGTGTTGCGAAGCTGGTGGCGCCAGCTGTGTAGTCGAAACGGAGCTTTACAAATGTCGATACGGGCGCAGCGCGGCCCGGCGGGATGTGGCCGACAGCGGACCGGCAGCTTTCAGGATAGAACCGCTCCAAAGCAGGCGCTTATCCGCGCCGCGCTCGCTCGGTCCCCGAGCGTTCGCCAATCTCAGCGACCTTCCGGATCTGGAAGCGAGCCAGGTTCGCGGCCGTTGGCGACGATCCAGTCTGTGACCGCGTCAAACAGCCCCTGTGCCGAAGTCGATGTCGCGGCGATGCCGGTATGCGGCTCGACGGAGTGGTAGCCGGTCATGGCGGCCGCACCGGTGACGAACCCGCTCTTGCGCGCGATCACATTGAGCGTGCGACGATTCTTCTCCCAGTAGCTGCGCGCTGGGGCATGCATAGAACCTGAAGGCAAGCCACTGGGCCGCCGCACCCTCACATTGACAGCCCCGGCCGCGCGACGTTGGCTATCTTTGCCCCAGTGAGAGGGTGAAGAGGAAAAAGCCATGAAAAAGCGCCAGATCCTGCGCGCTGCCGCCGGCCTTGGACTGCTGGCCGCCCCCGCTTATGCGCAAGCGCCTTTCCCCAGTTCTAGCATCCGCTTGGTGGTGCCTTTCCCGCCAGGTGGAAACACGGACATTTTTGGGCGCATGTTTGCCGAGCCCTTCGGGCAGGCGCTCGGCCAATCCGTGGTCATCGACAACCGCGGCGGGGCGGGCGGTCTCATCGGCTCGGGCGAGGTGCATCGCGCCCGACCGGACGGGTACACGTTGATCTTTCAAAGCCCGACGGCCGGGATCACCGGCCCCCTCACACGTCGCGTGCCGCCCTTCGATCCCGTGACGGGGTTTTCCCACATCGCCATCCTCGGCATCACGCCGCTCGCCCTGGCGGTCCACCCACGCCTTGGCGTGAACAGCCTGGCCGAGCTGATTGCGCTGATCCGCGCCCAGCCGGGCCGGATCAGCTATGGCAGCTCGGGCATCGGCGGCGCCCCGCACCTCTCGACGGAGTTGCTGCGGATACGCGCCGGCAACCTGGATGTGGTGCACGTGCCCTACCGAGGCTCGGGGCCGCTGACCCAGGATCTTGTCTCCGGCACGATCACCTTCGCCGTGGACGCTTTCACGACGCTGCTGCCGCAGCACCGCGACGGGAGGCTGCGGATCATCTCCGTCCTCGGCGAGCAGCGCGCCGCGGTGGTGCCCGAGGTGCCGACCGCGCGCGAGAGTGGACTCGACGTCGTGACCCGCATCGCCAACTACCTGGCCGCGCCGCCCGGCACGCCGCCGGACCGGCTGGAGCGCCTGGCCGCTGCCGCGCGCGCGGCCATGTCCAAGCCCGAAATTGCCCGCGCGCTGGAGGCCATCGCCTTCGTGCCCGTGACGGATTCCACGCCCGAGCGCGCGACGCGCTTCATCGCGGAGGAGGCGGCGCTCTGGGGCCCCGTCATCCGCGCCGCCAACATCGAGATCGAGTGAGCGTATGTTCAAACTGACGGATAAGGTGGTCTTCCTGACCGGCTGTGGCTCGGTCGGCCCCGGCTGGGGCAATGGCAAGTCGATCGCGGTGCTCTTTGCGCGCCAAGGGGCGCGCATCTTCGGCGTGGACCTCAACGAGGCGGCGGCGCGGGAGACGCAGGCGATCATCCAAAGCGAGGGCGGCACCTGCGAGATTGCGACGGGCGACGTCACGGATTCCGCCGAGGTGGCGCGGCTGGTCGAAGCCTGCATGGCGCGCTTCGGCCGCATCGACGTGCTGGTGAACAATGTCGGCAAGTCCGAACCCGCCATCCCGGGTGAGATGGACGAGGCGCTGTGGGACAGCCAGCTCTCCATCAACCTTAAAAGCGCATTCCTCTGCTGCCACGCGGTGCTGCCGATCATGCAGAAGCAGGGAAAGGGAGCCGTGGTCAGCATCGCCTCCACGGCGGGCATTCGCTACACGGGCAAGCCCCAGGCGGCCTATTCGGCGGCCAAGGCGGGGCTGATCCATTTCAGCAAGACCACCGCCATCACCTATGCTCCACGCGGCATCCGCATGAACTGCGTGTTGCCAGGTCTCATGTACACGCCGCTGGTGGCCAAGCTCGCCGAGCAATTTGCGAGCGGCGACCTGGAGGGGTTCGTGGCGAAGCGCAACGCCGCCGTTCCCGTCGGCCAGATGGGCGAAGGATGGGACGTGGCCCATGCCGCGCTGTTCCTTGCTTCTGACGAGGCGAAATATGTGACCGCAACGGAACTCGTCGTCGATGGTGGGTTGACGGCTTCCACTGGTTGATTACGGCGCGCTGGCTTATTTTCCCGGATGACCGTAAGCGTCCACTGTCAGCTACGGTATCTTTGTCTTGACGCGGCTTAGCAGGCTGCTGAAAAACTGTCGCACCACTTTCCACGAGACATATCGCCTCCTCGCAGACGGCCATCGCGAACAAATGCTTCGCGACGCTGCCGTCTACGAGTCAGAAAGCCCGCTCATTTTGATGGCAGCGGTTCGCCAGCGAGTTTTTCAGCAGCCTATTAGAGTACTTTTCGATCAGTCTGGGTCATACCCTGCTGCGCTGAAGTAGTTGGCGCACTCTACGGGCGAGAAGAGCATCGCTGATGCGGCCGATGGCATTCCACAGGCCGTCAACGGTGCGCCCGGCGGCTTTGCGCAGCAGGGCCTTGAGCTTGGCAAAGGCGTTTTCGATGGGATTGAAGTCGGGGCTGTAGGGCGGCAGGTAGAGCAGGCTCGCGCCGGCAGCTTCGATGGCGCTGCGAATGCCGGGCCGCTTATGGCTGCCCAGATTATCCATGATGACGATGTCTCCAGGACGCGGGTCGGGAGCGAGCACTTGATCCACATAGGCCTGGAAGGTCACGCCATTGATCGGTCCATCGAGCACCATCGGCGCGACCATGCCGGAGTTGCGCAGGTCGGCGACGAAGGTCGTCGTCTTCCAGTGGCCGTGCGGGATGGCAACGCGCAGGCGCTCGCCGCGCGGTGCCCGGCCGCGGGTGCGGGCCATGTTGGTCGAGGCCCAGGTCTCGTCGATGAACACCAGGCGGTCCGGGTCGAGATCGAGCTGCCCCTCGAACCATTCCCAGCGCCGCGTCAGGATGTCAGGGCGCTGCTCTTCTGCCGCGAGTGCCGACTTTTTTTCAGCGTGATCCGCCGCCGTGCGAAGAACTGCCACAGCGTGGCGATGCCAACCGGCACACCGGCCTCCGCCAATTCCGCGCGCAACTCGCTCAGCGTAATGTCTGGCGTCCGCTCCAGCAGACCGAGGATCAGCGGTGCATGCGCCTCGACCCGCCCCGAGCGGCGATCCCCGCCAAGTGGCCCCGGCGCCACCGAACCCACCGCACGCTTCAAGGACGCCCAGCGGATCGCGCTCGATATGCCGACGCCGAAGCGTGAAGCGGCTGCCCGGCACGAGGATCCTGCCTCGATCGCCGCGACGACACGTTCCCAAAGATCCACCGACAGCGCCTTCGACATGTCTGTAGGCCCCCTCCCGACGGACAGCCTGAATCAGATCCGCGCCGCGTCGGGGAAGGACTTTCGTGATTCAGTCAGGTCGGAGCCCGCTCTAGCAGGTCACGTCGTGGGTCGACGAGTTTTGCGCCAATGGCGCCGTCGAGCTCCAGCAATGCCGCTTAGGGCGGTAGTCGCAATTCGACTTGCACAGATTGAAGTGCCGCTTTCGGTTGCAGGCGTGAGCGTATTGAACGGCCGACATGGGCGCATAGCGGTCCTCGCTTCGCGAAGTTGGTCTCGCGCCCGTGGATCAGGCGCGCAACGCTGGAGGCCAACACGATCAAACTATGTCGTTGCTTTCCTCAGCCGCACGCCCGGCCCGCCGCCGTTCTCCGCGATGAACTCGACGCCGGCGACTTCCAAGGCAGCCCGGATCGCATCGATCGTTCGCGCATAGAGCGTCTCTCCACGCTCCAGCCTGGCGATAGTGTCCGGCGACACCTTCGCAGCAGAAGCGAGGTCGCGAACCCCCCAGCCCAAGGCAGCTCGCGCCATGCGTGATTGAACGGGCAGCATCGTAATCCTGTTACGAAGTTCTTGCGCTCTCAGCAACGCGGACATATCGTATCCGTGTTCCGATGTTGGAACAATAACTGAAACGGCCGAGCGGAGTGTTACCAGCACCCCACCCGGCCTGACCTCAACCCGAGCGCTTTGGGAGCCCGGATCATGGCTGATTCTCGAGATACCACAGTTTCGCGCAGGGGGCTCGGCGGGGCCGGCGCTCTCGCGGCCGTCCTGCCACTCGTCGGCGCAGCGCCGGGGCCCTCGCCCATCCTGCGCCAGGCGCAGCGCATCGCGGCGCTCTACGAGGCCGAGGGGGTGGCCTGCATCCTGTTTTCGCGCGCCGAGGGCGGCGAGGACGAAGCCGCTGCGGACGCCGCCGTGCGGGCGGCCTACGCCGAATGGGAGGTCGCCGCTTTCGTCCTGGCCGCCCTGCCGGCCGAGGGTCCGCAGGACATCCTCGCCAAGCTTGCCCTCGTCCTGCAGGCGCTGCGCGGCGGACCTGGCGAGGCCGAGGGCAAGATCGCCACGAGCCCTGCACGACCTCTGGCGTCTCACGCCCGAGCTGCGGCCGCTCCTGCGGTGGAGCCCCCTCCGGCCGGAGTTCCTGACATGAGCGGAACCGGCCGCCGTGCGGCGCTCCGGGTTTTCGCCGGATTGGCCGTTCCGATGTCCAGGGCCGTTGCCGGCACCGCCGGTGACGACGGCGAGCTGATACGTCTTCTGACGTATGCCGGCGGCGGGCCACCGCCGAGGTCGCGCTGCGGCTGGTGCCGGAGGTGCCGCGGCTGATGGTGCTCGCGCGCGCGGCGCTGCACGACCTGTCGCGGCTGGGCCTGGACGAGGCGCCGGTGGGGTCGGACATCGAGCTGCTGACCCTGCTGCGCGGGGCGGCGGTCCTGCAGGCCCGCGCCCGCGAGGATCTGCGCGGCGAGATTTCGGCCCTGCTGAACCAGGCCGCGGCCCTGTCCGCTGCGACGGTTCATGGACGCCGGGCCAAAGCGCGCGCCCTGCTCGGCGCGATTGAGACGCAGCCGGGTGCCGCGACCATCCCTCTCGACGCGCCTCAAGCGAGCCTGGCGCACTCGCTCGCGCGGGACGTGCTCGGGGAGACATCGCCATGAGCGCGCACCGGCTCACCCGTTCGTTGCGCGTGGCGCGTCGGCTTGGAGACCGCTATAATCCGGCCCGCTGCGGCCACGCCGGCCAGCGAGTGCGGGGTCCTCACGCCCCGCCGGCCGCAGCGTCCTGCCCCGTGAGGAGAATGCCGCGACGTGAGGCGCGAGCGATGGATGCAGACGCGCCACCGGACCCACGCGGGGTGCCGTTCCATGTTGCATTGGAGACCCTGACCGATCCGGGACTGCTCCATGCCTGGCGCAAGGCCTTGGCCACACCGATGGTGAGTTTGCCGCAAGAGGCCTTGAGAAGCGCCCTCACTGACCCAGGGCGTCGCGCATATTTTGAGCGCCCCAAGTTTGAAGCCCTTCTAGCGGATCTGCACCGTAAATTGCGCGGCGGGTCCGTGCTTTGCGCCGGCGTGGAGAGAGGGGCTGGTGCGGGCCCATACTTTACATTTAGGCCGGTGGATTGGGAGAGCGGGGGCGATCTTCGCGCGGAGGCCGCGGAGGCATCGGCCGAATTCGACGGCCGAAGCTATGGTGATTTGATGTTCTGGCGTGTTCCGCCTGTCCCGCCCGCTGAAGGGTGGGATTTGCTGCAAGCATCTTTCGCTCTCTTACCCGAGTTGGATTGGCTGGCATGGAACTCAGACATACCCAGGAAGGCCTTAGGTCGCGTTGCCCCCGACCTTCTGTGTGCCATCTTCGCTCGGGTGGATCTTCGGATCACGGGCGGTGATTTCGATGCGCCGTTGGGTGCGGACAGGATCATTCTGCCGCGGCATTACGCGCCGGATCGCATCGCTTCAAACACTTTCATCAGAGCCGATATCCAGGACGGCACCATTGTTATTAAGCGGCCCGGGGGCAGGGTGTTCCGCCTAGAAGCCATCTTGGTCGAAGCGATTCCAGCTACGGAAGCAGTCCGTTCTCTACCGGCGCCTACACCGTTCGCCGTCCAGGCGTCACAGCGCCCGGCCGAGCTGTCGGGCAGAAGCGAGAACCGAGGAGGTAGGCCGCAGAAATTCGATCGGATGCGGATCAACAACCGGCTTCGCGAGATCGCCAACACCCCCGACGGCCTCCCCTCCGACCAGGCAGACTTGCGCAACCTTGTCCGCGACATAGCGACCGGATTTGCCGGCGAGGAGCCCGCGCCGTCGACCTTGGCCGACATTATGAGGGATCTGGATTTGAGGTAGGGCGCGGTTTCCGTGGTTTCCGGGGGTTGTCGGATGCGGAGCCTGTCGCTCTTCGGCGATGCCTTGCGGAACCCGAGGGGGATTGTCCCATCGGGCTTCACAAGGATCGACCGCAATGCGCTGCCTGCTCCTCTCTACCACCATGCTCGCCGCGCCGGATGGGCGCGGTTCTGCATCGGTGCCCGATGTGATCCTCAACGAATCGCAGGCCGCCGAGGCCACTGGGCTCTCCACCCGTACTTTGCAGCGGCTCCGCTTGGAGGGTGGCGGGGCTCCCTACGTTCGTCTCACGCCCGGTCGCATCGGCTACTCCAGACGGGCGCTGGAGGGGTGGATCGCCAGCCGCACCTTCGCCAGCACCAGCGCCGAGACGGCCGCCACCGCCCGGGAGGCGCGGTCGTGACGCGCTTCCCCGCCCATCCCTTTCCCCCGCGCGGCTCGGACGTGCTGCAGGAGTTCGATTTCGGCGACTTGGCCGCGATCGGCTTTCGGCTGCCTCACCCCTACGTGCTCGACGTCCTCGACGAGCCTGCGTCGGACGCCTGCGCCAGGGCCGCCGCCGCGCTCTCGCACCGCCTGCCGTCCGCCGCGGAGGATCTCGCGATCGCCGCCACGGCGGTCAACGCCTGCACCGCCCGGAGCACCTTGGGGAGCGGCGCCGAATGGCGTTGGATCGAACGCAAGGCCGAGGTCGGCATCTATCGCTGGACGACCCTTCCGGCGGCCTGGGGCATCGACCTCCTGTCCCAACGCCTCGCGCCGATGATGCAGGGACGGGGCTCGTTGTCGCCCGCCGGTAAGGCCATCGACCGGCTCGACGAGCTGCAGCGGACAATCCTGGCCGGCCGGAACTGGTGGCCCGCCTGGGACCGCGCCCTGCGCGCCATGGCCGGCGTGCCGGTCGTCTGGAAGGTCCGCGACCTGCCGATCGATCACGGCCCGCCGACGTCCCCCGCGCCTGCGCCGTCTCCGACCGTACAGCCGCGCCCTTTCCTCGAGCCGACCGCGTGACGCCTCGATCGTCTCTCCCGTCGGCGTCGGAGGTCGCGCACCTGCTAGCCAGCGACATGGCCGGGCTCGTCGCCGAGCTCCTGCCCGCCGCCCGGCGGAACGGCCGGGAGATGGTCGTGGGCAGCCTGCACGGGGAGGTCGGCGCCTCGCTGTCCATCTGCATCTCGGGCGCGCGCGCCGGCCTCTGGGCCGACTTCGCCGGCGGCGCCAGCGGCGATGCGCTGGACCTGGCGGCCGCCGTGCTCTTTGCCGGCGACAAGGGCGCTGCCTGGCGTTGGGGCCTGCGACGGCTCGGCTACACGCCGCCCGGCGAGGCGCCGAGCGAGATTGCGCCGACACCCCGCACGCCTCCGCCCGAGCCGTCACAGCCCCGCGCCGCCCTGGACGCCGAGGCGACCGCGCGCCGCCGCAAGGCGCTCACGCTCTTCCGGGAGGCGATGGCGCTTACCGGCGAATGCCCCGCCTCCCTCTACCTCGCTACCCGCGGCATCGACCTGCGCGAGCTCGGCCGCATCCCCGCCGCGCTGCGCTTTCACCCGCGCTGCTGGTGCGCCGAGGCCAGCGCCCCGCTGCCTGCCCTGCTCGCCGCCGTCACCGATGCGGATGGCGCGCACCTCGCCACGCATCGCACCTACCTGCAGCAGGACGCTGGCAGCTGGCGTAAGGCGCCGCTCGCCGCGCCCAAGAAGGTCCTCGGCAGCTTCGCCGGCGGCTTCGTGCCGCTCTGGCGCGGCCAGGACGGCACGCCTCTGCGCGACGCCGAGCCCGGCGCCGAGGTTGTCCTCGCCGAGGGCCTCGAGACCGGCCTCTCCATCGCCCTGGCCGCGCCCGAGCTGCGCGTCCTCGCCGCCGTCTCGCTCAGCAACATCGGCCGCGTTCGTTTGCCTGCCGCCGTCACGCGCATCACCGTCGCCGCCGACAACGATCCGCCCGGCTCGCCCGCCGCCGCCGCCCTGGCCCGCGCTGTGGAATCCCTCGCCGCCGAGGACCGCGAGATCCGCATCGCCCGCTCACCCGTCGGCAAGGACTTCAACGACGCCCTCACCGCCGAGGATCACCAAGCTTGACCCAGGTTTCCGGCGGCGAATCACCGCAAAAGCCTCCCAACAAGGCGCTGATGCGCGAGGCCCTGGCCGGCGCTACCCCCGCTGGCGCTCGCTCCACGGGCTCGCGCACCACCGGCGGTGGCCTCTGGCGCGGCACCGAGGTCGGCGGCTTCGAGATGACCACCGAGGGGCTCTGCCGTGTCGCCTACGACAAGGAGGGCAAGCCGCGCGGCTCCTATTTGGTGTCGGGGCGCTTCGACATCCTGGCCGAGACCCGCGACGGCGAGAACGAGGGATGGGGCCTGCTGTTGCAGTGGCGCGACCGCGACGGCCATCCCCACGAATGGGTGCTGCCCCGATCCATGATCGCCGGCGAGGCCGCCGACGCGCGCGCGCGGCTCGCCGGCGGCGGCCTCTACCTCGCCCCCAGCCCCGCCGCGCGCGCCGCCTTCGTGGAGTTCCTCGCCCAGCAGCGCCCAACCCACCGCGTCCGCACGGTCCCGCGCGTCGGCTGGCATTTCAGCACGAGCGAGGCCGCGGTCTTTGTCCTGCCGCACGAGGCCATGGGCGAGCTCGACGGCGAGACCGTCCGCCTCGAGCTCCCGTCCACCCCGCCCGCCATCTACCGCAGCGCCGGCACGATCGAAGACTGGCGCCGCGACGTCGCCGGCCGCTGCGCCGGCAACCGCATCCTCGTCCTCGCCGTCTGCTGCGCCTTCGCGGGACCGCTCCTCACCCTGCTCGGCGAGACCGGCGGCGGCGTGCACCTGCACGGCCAGTCCCGCCGCGGCAAGAGCACCGCCCTCTACGCCGCTGCCAGCGTCTGGGGTGCGCCGCGCGGCCACACGCCCTTCGCGCGCAGCTGGCGCGCCACCGGCAATGCGCTGGAGGCCACGGCGGCCGAGCACAACGACGTGCTCCTGCCCCTCGACGAGATCGGCCAGGTCGAGCCGCGCGAGCTCGGCGAGGTCGCCTACATGCTGGCCAACGGCATCGGCAAAGGCCGCGCCCAGCGCGAGGGACGCGCCAAGCCCTCGCTCACCTGGCGGCTGCTGCTGCTCAGCACCGGCGAGAAGCGCATCGGCGACGTCATGGCCGAGGCTGGCCAGCGCACCGTGGCCGGCCAGGAGGTGCGCCTGGTGGATCTGCCCGCCGATGCCGGCAAGGGGCTGGGCGCCTTCGAGACGCTGCACGGCGCCGCCACGCCCGCCGCCTTCGCCGAGATGCTGGACGGGCTCATGCGCCTGCAGCACGGCACCGCCGGGCCGGCCTTCCTGCGGTGGCTGCTGCCGCAGGTGAACGCCGACGCCACCTGGGCGCCCGACACACTCAGGCCCCGCGTGCTCGACTTCCTGGGGGAGTTCCTGCCAGCGGGTGCCGACGGCCAAGTGCGCAGCGTCGCGCGACGCTTTGCCATCATCGGCCTCGGCGGCGAGCTCGCTACACAGGCGGGTGTCACCGGTTGGTCCGAGGGCGAGGCCTGGGCCGCGGCCGGGGCCTGCTTTCGCGCCTGGCTGGAGGCCCGCGGCAGCGCCGGCGCCCGCGAGGACATGGAGGCCGTGGCCCGCATCCGCACATGCATCGCTGCCGACGGCCAGTCGCGCTTTGAACTCTGGCGGGACAGATCCGAGAATCACGCCGACGTGCCCACCGCTTCCGATCCGCCGGCCGAGGGCCGCCCTGTCCACAAGCGCCTGGGCTGGAAGCGCTGGCAGGGCGATGCGCAGGTCCATGGCGGCGGCTTCTACCGCTGGCTCTTCACGGCCGAAGGCTTTCGCGAGGTCATGGCCGGCCTCGATGCCGGCGCTGCCGCCCGCCACCTCACCGCCAGGGGCTTTCTCCGGCCAGGCCCAACTGGCACCACCCGCACGGCCAAGCCGCCGGGCTTTCCCCGCGGCGTCGCCGTCTACGAGGTCCTCGGCTCCATCATGAGCGGCGACAGCGACGGCTTGGCCGAGGCCGCCGAATAGCCCCCGTCCGCGCAGCGACCGACGCGCCATGGCGCCGCTGCCGCGGTGCCCACTCCCTATGACCGCATGAGCGTGTGAACGGAGCCGGGAGGTCGCGCTGGCTTCCATGCACGCGCACGTCCCGCGCCCTCGGCGCTTCTCACCACGAGTCCATCATCCCGTTCGGAGCCGTCCGGGCCCGAGGGTGAGAAAGCCGCGTTCGGGTGAGAAGCTGGTGAGAAGGGGTTATTCAACAATTTCAATGAGGTGAGAATGTGAGAAGGGGAGAAGGGGTTGGGTAGAGGGGAGGACGGAAGCGCCTTCAGCGTGACGGTCCGGGACGACCCAGGACGTTGTGATGCGAGACGAGTCGGTCGGAGGCGACGCGTCCGGCTTGGGGCCAAGGGCGTGCAGATGGCGCGCCGTCGGTCCCGGCCTCTCACCGGGCGCCCGATGGTGAGAAGGCCGGCGGCAGGTGAGAAGCCGGCGAGAACGGATTATCCAATGATATCAATGAAGTGAGAAGGTGTGAAGGAGAGAAGAGGTTTGGGTAAAGGGGAGGAAGAAAAGAGGCCCTGGGATGACGGTCCCGGACCGCCCGGGACGTCGCCACACGGCACAGGACGGCCCGCGGCGCTGCGTTCGGCGAGGCGAGATGGGCCGGCAGATGAGGCGCTCGGGCTCGCTCACCGTCCGGCCGGAGACGCGGCCGCGCGAGCCGCAGGTCCTCCCAGGGGTCAGACCCAATACGGCGGGCAAAGGCGCCCGCCCAAACCAGTCCCAGGTTCAGGATACGAGTTCAACCAGGTTCATGAGTGGACCGGCCAGGCCCGATGATCGGCCCAGCACCCGGGGGGGGCAAATCTCTAGGATCTCAAGGGGCCCTGACCGCTATGGGTCTCACGCAGAGGTTTTTTTTTGCTCGGGTGGAATTTCAGGCCCGAGGTCGAAGGGAAGGCGCGCCCGCGAGAAAGAGGCATGCCGTCCTAGAAGGCCGGGAAGATTAGGAGATCGCGACAGAGTCCGCTTAGAGTCCGCAGGCGAAAACCGCTTACGGAGTATTTCGAAACGAACTCGCTGAATGTCGCGGAAACCATGGCGCACCCGGAAGGACTCGAACCTCCAACCCCCAGATTCGTAGTCTGGTGCTCTATCCATTGAGCTACGGGTGCTTGCTGGTGAGCGGGGAGATACCGCTCTGGATCGCAGGACGCAACCCCCCCCCACCAACGATTAATCGCAGAATGTTGTCAGGCGTTTAGCTTATCCAGCTCACGCACCACGCTCTCGCCCATCACGGCCGTGCTGATACGGGCCATGCCGGGCTGCATGATGTCGGCCGTGCGCAGGCCGCCAGCGAGAACCTGCTCCACGGCGCGCTCGATAAGCTTCGCGTCCTCTTCCATTCCGAAGGACCAGCGCAGCAGCATCGCGAAGGAGAGAATCTGCGCGCAGGGATTGGCGATGCCCTTGCCCGCGATGTCCGGTGCCGAACCATGGATCGGCTCGTAGAGCGCATAGCGCTTTCCATCGGCGCCGACGGCGCCCAGCGTGGCCGAGGGCAGCATGCCCAAGGAGCCCGTCAAAGCGGCCGCCAGATCGCTCAGCACATCGCCGAAAAGGTTGGATGCGAGAATCACGTCGAACTGCTTGGGCCGCGAGCAGAGCTGCATGGCCGCGTTGTCGGCGTACATGTGCTCGAGCTCCACGTCCGGGAACTCGGCCTTGTGCACTTCGCTGACCACCGCGCGCCAAAGGCGGCCGGTCTGCATGACATTGGCCTTCTCGGTGCTCGTCACCCTGTTGCGGCGCTTGCGGGCCAGGTCGAAGGCAACGCGAGCAACACGCGCAATCTCGTCTTCCGAGTAGACCTCGGTGTCGACGCCAACGCGCTTGCCGTTCGAATCGATGTGCACGCCACGCGGCTCGCCGAAATAAATGCCGCCCGTGCTCTCCCGGACGATGATGATGTCCAGGCCGCGAACGACCTCCGCCTTCAGCGATGACGCATCCACGAGCGGATCCAGCACGATGGCCGGGCGCAGATTCGCGAAGAGGCCGAGATCCTTGCGCAGACGCAGGATGCCGAGCTCAGGACGCTGATCGAAGGGCAGGCTGTCCCACTTCGGGCCACCCACGCTGCCGAACAGCACGGCATCGGCCTGGCGCGCGGCCTCGACCGTCTTATCGGGGCAAGGCGTGCCCTCGGCATCGAGGGCCGCGCCGCCAACGAGGCCTTCCTCGATCTGGAAGCTCGCGCGGCGGCGGCGCTCCATCCAGTCGATCACGCGGCGCACTTCGCCCATGACTTCGGGCCCGATGCCGTCACCCGGCAGGACCAGCAGCTTCTTGTTCGCGGACATCAGGGATCTTTCAGGCGTAGAGCCAGGGCTGCGCGGCGCGCTGGCGCGCCTCGAAGCTGTCGATGGCGGGCTTGTGCTGCATGGTCTGGCCGATGTCGTCGAGGCCGTTCAGCAGGCAGTGGCGACGGAAGGCATCGATCTCAAAGGGGATCTCCTCGCCGTTCGGGCGCACCACGACCGAGCGCTCCAGATCCACCGTGAGGCGGGCGTTGCCGCCCAGCTTCGCATCGTCCATCAGCTTCTCGCAGATCTCGCGCGGCAGACGGATGGGCAGGATGCCGTTCTTGAAGCTGTTGTTGTGGAAGATGTCGGCAAAATCCGGCGCGATCACGCAGCGGATGCCGAAATCCAACAGTGCCCAGGGCGCATGCTCACGCGAGCTGCCGCAGCCGAAATTCTCGTAGGCAATGAGGATCTCGGAGTTGCGATAGGCGGGCTGGTTCAGCACGAAGTCCGGCTTCTCGGAGCCATCCTCGTTGAAACGCATGTTCGCGAAGAGATGCTTGCCGAGCCCCGTGCGCGCGATCGTCTTGAGAAAGCGCGCCGGGATGATCTTGTCGGTATCGATATTCGCCGCGGGCAGCGGTGCCGCGACACCAGTGAGGGTTGTGAAGGCCTTCATGGATCAAGCGCTCCCTACGGGTTGCCAATCGCGGACATCAGCCAGATGACCCGCCAACGCGGCTGCGGCGGCCATCGCCGGCGAGAGCAGGTGCGTACGACCGCCCGGCCCCTGCCGTCCTTCGAAATTGCGGTTCGAGGTGCTGGCAGAACGCTGCCCCGGCGTCAGCTTGTCCGGGTTCATGCCGAGGCACATCGAACAGCCCGCCTCACGCCACTCGAAGCCCGCATCGAGGAAGACGCGATCGAGACCCTCCTCCTCTGCCTGCAGCTTCACGAGACCGGAGCCGGGCACGACCATGGCGCGCACGCCCTCGGCCACATGGCGGCCCTTGGCGATGGCGGCGGCCGCGCGCATGTCCTCGATGCGGCTGTTGGTGCAGCTGCCAATGAAGACGACGTCCACCTTGAGGTCAGTCAGCTTCTGGCCGGGCGTCAGGCCCATATACTCCACCATCCGCTGCAGCTGGGCGCGACGCGTCTCATCCGCGGCGTCTTCGGGATTGGGCACCAGCGCGGTGATGGGCGCCACGTCCTCGGGGCTCGTGCCCCAGGTAACCATGGGCACGATGTCCTCGGCGCGGAGGGAGACTTCCTTGTCGAAATGCGCGCCTGCATCGCTCGGCAGCGTGGACCACCAGGCGACCGCGCGGTCGAAGGCCTCACCCTGCGGCGCATGCGGCCGGCCCTTCACATAGTCGAAGGTGGTTTGGTCGGGCGCCACCATGCCGGCGCGCGCGCCAGCCTCGATGCTCATGTTGCAGACCGTCATGCGGCCGGCCATGTCGAGCGCGCGGATGGCCTCGCCGGCGAATTCGATCACATGACCCGTGCCGCCCGCCGTGCCGATCTTGCCGATGATGGCCAGCACGATGTCCTTTGCCGAGCAGCCGAGCGGCAGCTTGCCGTCGACCGTCGCGCGCATGTTCTTCGCGGGCTTCTGCAGCAGGGTCTGCGTGGCGAGCACATGCTCGACCTCGCTGGTGCCAATGCCGAAGGAAAGCGCGCCCATGGCGCCATGCGTCGAGGTGTGGCTATCGCCGCAGACGATCGTCATGCCGGGCAACGAGAGGCCGAGCTCCGGACCGATCACGTGCACGATGCCCTGCCGCGCATCGAGCAGCGGGATATAGGGCACGCCGAACTCGACGACGTTGTGTTCCAGCGTCTCGACCTGGAGGCGGCTCTCGGGATCGAGAATGCCCGTGCGGCGGCTGCTGTCGGTCGCGATGTTGTGGTCGACGACGGCGATGGTCGCATCCGGGCGATGCACCGGACGACCGGCCACGCGAAGGCCCTCAAAGGCCTGCGGGCTCGTCACCTCGTGCACGAGGTGGCGATCGATATAGAGCAGCGCGGTGCCATCAGGCAGCGTGTCGACAACGTGATGCGCCCAGATCTTGTCGAACAGGGTGCGCGGCTTTTCGGCGCTCATTAGCATTTCCCCCAAACCGGGTATCGATCAAAAAAGGCCGCGCCTTGCGGCGCGGCCTGCGAGGGGGCTTCAGGCCTCCCCGGCGTCCTTGGCAGCGGCCGGCGCCGCAGCCGGCGTCCGCAGACCCAGCTTCTCGGCGATGCGGGCCGACTTACCCGTGCGACCACGCAGGTAGTACAGCTTGGCGCGACGCACCTTGCCGCGACGCACCACGGAGATCTCGGCAATCGCCGGGGAGTGCAGCGGGAAGACGCGCTCCACGCCCTCGCCGTAGGAGAGCTTGCGCACCGTGAAGTTGCTGTGCAGGCCGCGGTTGGAGCGCGCGATCACGACGCCCTCATAGGCCTGGGTGCGAACGCGCTCGCCTTCGACCACCTTCACCATGACGCGAACGGTGTCGCCCGGCGCGAACTCAGGCACCGGACGCGTAGCGACGAGGCGGGCCTTCTGGTCGGCGTCGAATTGCTGCAACAGGTTCATGGGCTTAGTCCTTTCGAGATAGGGATTTAGGCTGCGGCGCCGCCGCCGGCAACCTGCATTCGGGTCCAAAGGTCAGGCCGGCGCTCGCGCGTCGCGGCCTCAGATTCCTGCCGCCGCCAGCGGGCCACTTCGGCGTGGTGGCCGGAGAGCAGCACTTGCGGCACGGCACGGCCCTGCCACTCGGCAGGCCGTGTGTATTGGGCGTATTCAAGAAGGCCAGCGCTATGGCTTTCCTCGACCGCGCTCTCGGCCGCCCCCATCACACCCGGCAGAAGCCGGACGCAGGCATCGAGCAGCGTCAAGGCCGCCAACTCGCCGCCGGAGAGCACATAGTCGCCGATCGAGACCTCGATCATGCCACGCGCTTCGATCACGCGCTGATCGACACCCTCGTAGCGGCCGCAGAGGAGCACCGCTCCAGGTCCAGCGGCAAGCTCCTGCACCAGCCTCTGGTCCAGCAGCCGGCCACGCGGCGTCAGATAGATCAGCGGGCGGGTATCCCCCTCCGGCATGGCCGCGGCAATCGCCGTGTCCACCACATCCGGACGCATGACCATTCCCGCACCGCCGCCAAAGGGCGTGTCGTCCACCGTCCGGTGGCGATCCAGCGCATGCGCGCGAATGTCGCGCGCCTCGCAGGACCAGATACCCTCGCGCATGGCACGCCCCGCCAGGGACACGCCGAGCGACCCGGGGAACATCTCCGGGAAGAGAGTCAGGACGGTGGCTGACCAGCTCATGCCGCCCCCTGCTCATCCACGATGATTTCCTCAGGCGGCACCACAGTGATGCGCCCCGCGCGAAGATCGACCATCGGAACGGCCGCCTCCGTGAAGGGAATCAACCGCTCGGGCGGCCCTTCCAGGACGAGGAAAGCCCCTGCCCCGTGATCCTCGACCGCGCGCACGCGCCCCAGCGGAGCGCCAGCCTCAGTGAAGGCGGAGAGCCCCTCCAGGTCGGACAGATAGAACTCGTCCGGATCCTCGGGCGACGGCAGCGCATCACGCGGGACGTAGAGCTTCGTCCCGGTCAGCCGCGCAGCGGCATCCCGGTCCGCGACGCCATCGATCCGGGCCAGATCGCCCGAGAGCAACTCCAACGCGAAGCGCCGGGTACCGCTCTCATCCGTCAGCGGGCCATAGGCGGTCAGGTCTTCCGGCTCGGCGGTGAAGCTGCGGACGTGCACAAGGCCGCGCACACCGTGCGGCCTTCCGATCTCGCCCAACAGGACCTTCGTCTCCGTCATCTGCCTTCAGCCCAATGCCTTCAGATCAGCGCGCGGCGGAAGCAGCGGCGCGTTCCTGCGCCTTCTTCTTCGGCGCGGACTGCTTGGGCTGCTCGGGGAACACGGGCATCGGGATGACGCCGGCCTTGCCGAGGAACTTCGCCACGCGATCGGTCGCGAGGGCGCCCTTGCCGATCCACTCCTTGATCTTCTCTTCCTGCAGGCGAATGCGGTCCGCATGCTCGGCCGGCAGCATCGGGTTGTAGCTGCCCAGCTTCTCGATGAAGCGGCCGTCGCGCGGCGAACGGCTGTCGGCCACCACGATGTGGTAGTAGGGGCGCTTCTTGGCGCCGGCGCGGGCAAGGCGGATCTTAAGGCCCATCGGGGTCTCTCCTTAGTTGGAACTGGAAATGGGGAACGGCCGGTTCATTCTCAGAACGGCCTGCGGCCTTGGGGGAGGAGCGCGGCGAGCCCGCCACGCATCAGCCCCTTCTGACCCATCTTGTTCATGCGCTTCATCATGTCGCGCATGTCCTCGAACTGTTTGAGCAGCTTGTTCACCTCCTGCACGGAGGAGCCGGAGCCGCTGGCGATGCGCTTCTTGCGCGACGCCTTGATGATCTCGGGCTTGCGACGCTCGCCGAGCGTCATGCTCCCGATGATGGCCGCCTGACGCTTCAGGATCGACTGATCGAGATTGGCGTCGCCGAGCTGCTGCTTGATCTTCTGGGCGCCGGGCAGCATGCCCATGATGCCCGAGAGATTGCCCATCTTGCCGATCTGCTTCAGCTGGCTCGCATAGTCCTCGAGGCTGAACTGCCCCTTCTGCATGCGCGCCGCGAGCTTTTCGGCCTCGGCCTGGTCGATGGTCTCGGCCGCGCGCTCCACGAGGGAGACGATGTCGCCCATGCCCAGGATGCGGCTGGCGATGCGATCGGGATGGAAATCCTCGAGCGCGTCGAGCTTCTCGCCCGCGCCCAGCAGCTTGATCGGCGCGCCGGTGACCGCGCGCATGGAAAGGGCCGCACCGCCGCGCGCATCGCCATCGACGCGCGTCATGACGATGCCGGTGATGCCGACGCGCTCGTTGAAAGCGCGCGCCGTATTCACCGAGTCCTGGCCGGTCATCGCGTCGACGACGAGCAGGGTCTCGTGCGGCTTCACCGCGGCCTTGACCGCGGCCACCTCGTCCATCAGCGCATCGTCGATCGCAAGGCGACCGGCGGTATCGAGGATGACGATGTCGTAAAGCTCACGCCGGCCCAGATCCATGGCGCGTTCAGCGATCTGGAGCGGGGTCTCGCCGGCGATGATGGGCAGGCTGACCACTTCCGCACGCTCGGCGAGCTGCGCCAGCTGCAACTGGGCGGCGGGACGATGCACGTCCAGGCTCGCCAGCAGCACCTTCTTGCGATCACGCGTGCGCAGACGCAGGGCGATCTTGCCGGAGGTGGTGGTCTTGCCCGAACCCTGGAGGCCAACCATCAGGATCGGCAGGGGCGAAGGCGCGTTCAGGTCGAGGCCACGCGGCCCCTCATCGCCACCGCCCAGCGCCTCGACCAACGCGTCGTGGACGATCTTGACCACCTGCTGACCAAGGCTGGATCGAGCGGATGACCTCCTGCCCGACAGCGCCCTCGCGGACCTTCGCGATGATGTCGCGAACGACGGGCAGCGCGACGTCGGCCTCAAGCAGGGCAACCCGCACCTCGCGCAGCGCGTCGGAGACGTCAGCCTCGGACAGCGCGCCACGGCCGCGAAGCCGGTCGAACACTCCCTGAAGCCTGTTGCCCAACGCCTCGAACACGCGAAACTCACCCCATACAAAAATGCGCCGCTGCGCGAATCTCGCGGAGCGACGGGGATTCCGCCTGATGCGGAACCATAACCGGACTATCCCGGCAGGAGGCGCCTAAGCGCCCAGGCGTCGAAAGTCAATAGCCAGGCCCCGGGATGCCGGGCCACCGGCCCGGCAAACAGTGCCGCCGGCGCTACTTGGGCGCCAGCACCATGATCATCTGGCGGTTCTCGAGGCGAGGCATGGACTCGACCTTCACCAGCTCGACCAGCTCGGTGCGAATCCGCTCCAGCAGCTTCACGCCGAGCTCCTGGTGCGCCATCTCGCGGCCGCGGAAACGAAGGGTGACCTTCACCTTGTCGCCCTCGCCGATGAAGCTCTTCGCCTGCCGCATCTTCACGTCGTAATCATGGTCATCAATGTTCGGACGAACCTTGATCTCCTTGATTTCGACGACCTTTTGCTTCTTGCGGGCCTCGTTGGCCTTCTTCTGCTGCTCGTACTTGAACTTGCCATAGTCCGTGATCTTGCAGACAGGCGGAACCGCGTTCGGGCTGATCTCGAGCAGGTCGAGTCCCGACTGGTACGCCTTGTAAAGCGCATCGCGAATACTCATCACGCCAAGCATCTCGCCCGCCTCGTCAATAAGGCGCACCTGCGGAACACGGATCTCCTCGTTCACGCGTGGCCCCTCACGTGAGGGGGGCGTCGGGGGCATAGGGCCTCGTGCTATGGTCGTCTCCTGTCTCAGTTATGGTAAATCAAGCGCGCGTTATGGAACGTGGCGCGTCACGCTGCAACATCACCAACGGGCAGGTCACCCATATCGGGAGGGGTTGCCTCCTTTGCCAGATGCGCCACCGCATCGGCCAGCGAAAACACTTCCTGCTCCCGGCCGGGCAGCCGCCGAAGAACAACCTGCCTCTGTTCGGCCTCACGCCGCCCCAGGACGGCGAGCACCGGCACCCGCTGGTCGATGTGGTCGACGACCTTGCGGTTGATCTTCTCGTTCCGCAGGTCGAGCTCGGCGCGGATCCCCGCCTTGTCGAAGGCTGCCTTCACCTCGCGCGCGTAATCGTCGGCATCGGAGACGATGGTCGCTACCACCACCTGCACCGGCGCCAGCCACAGCGGGAAGCGGCCGGCATATTGCTCGATCAGCATGCCCAGGAAGCGCTCGAAGCTCCCAAGAATGGCGCGGTGCAGCATGACGGGCCGCTTGCGGGTCCCGTCCTCAGCGGCATAGACCGCGTCCAACCGCTCCGGCATCACGAAGTCGACCTGGAGCGTGCCGCACTGCCAGTCTCGGCCGATCGCGTCCCGCAGCACGAATTCCAGCTTCGGGCCGTAGAAGGCGCCCTCTCCGGGATTCAGCTCGAAATCGACACCCGCGATGGCGCAGGCTTCCTTCAGCGCGCCCTCCGCGCGATCCCAGGTGGCGTCGTCGCCAGCACGCGTTTCCGGGCGGTCGCTGAACTTCACGCGGAACTCGCTGAAGCCCAGATCGCGGTAGATATCCGAGAGCAGCGCCACGAAGCGCACCGTCTCATCGGCGATCTGGTGCTCCTCGCAGAAGATATGCGCGTCGTCCTGGGTGAAGGACCGCACGCGCATGATGCCGTGCAGCGCGCCCGAAGGCTCGAAGCGATGGCAGGCGCCGAATTCCGCCATGCGCAGCGGCAATTCGCGATAGCTGCGAATGCCCTGGTTGAAGATCTGCACATGACAGGGGCAGTTCATGGGCTTCAGCGCATAGGTGCGGTCGCCCTCGTCCTTGTCCTCGACCTTGGCGAGGAACATGGCGTGGCGGAACTTTTCCCAGTGGCCCGAGGCCTCCCAGAGCCGGCGGTCGACGAGCTGGGGGGTCTTGACCTCCTGGTAGTCGGCCGCGTCCAGGCGACGGCGCATATAGTCCTCGACCGTCCGGTAGAGCTTCCAGCCCTTCGGATGCCAGAAGACGCTGCCCATCGCCTCTTCCTGGAGATGGAAGAGGTTCATCTCCTTGCCGATGCGCCGGTGGTCGCGCTTCTCGGCCTCCTCGATCATGTGGAGATAGGCGTCGAGCTCCTTCTGGTCGCGCCAGGCGGTGCCATAGATGCGCGACAGGACGGGGTTTTCCGGCTTGCCGCGCCAATAGGCGCCCGCGACCTTGGTCAGCTTGAAGGCCACGCCGATATCGGCCGTGCTGCGCATATGCGGGCCGCGGCAGAGGTCGATCCAGTCGCCCTGGCTATAGAGGCTGATGGTCTCGGTCCCGGGCAGGTCCTGGATGAGCTCGACCTTGAAGCGCTCGCCCTTCTTGGTGAAGAGGTCGATCGCCTCCTCGCGGCTCACCACGCTGCGCTGGAAGCGGGCGCCGCGGCCGATGATCTCGCGCATCTTCGCCTCGATGGCGGCGAAGTCGTCGGGGGTGAAGGCCTCGTTGCGGGAGAAATCGTAGTAGAAACCGTTCTCGATCGACGGGCCGATGGTGACCTGCGTGCCCGGAAACAGCTCCTGGACGGCCTCCGCCAGCACATGCGCCGTATCGTGCCGGATGAGCGCCAGCGCCTCCGGATCGCGGCGCGTGATGAAGCGCAGGGACGCGTCCGCCTCGATCGAATCGGAGAGATCGACGAGCTTGCCATTCACCTCCATGGCGAGGGCCGCCTTGGCGAGGCCGGGCCCGATCGCCGCGGCCACGTCCGTGCCGGTCACCGCACCATCGAACTGGCGGATGGAAACCGTCGGGAAGGGTGATCGCAGGCATCTCTGTATATCTCTTGCTGTAGCTGGCGTGGAAGCGAACGGCGGACCATGGGGAGAGCGCCCTGCCCGGTCAAGGCCCGGCGCATTGCCCCAGCCGCGCCGAAGGCGCAAAAACAGACATGTCCCCAATGCCCGAATTGCGTACCGCGATCTTTCTGGATTTCGACAACCTCGTCTCGGGCCTGCGGGACGGCGCGGGCAGCGAGGTTGCGCTGCGCTTCGCGCAACAGCCGGAAATCTGGCTGGAGCGGCTACTGGAAGATCGTCCCCGCCGCGCCCTGCTCCGACGATGCTACATGAATCCAGCCGGAGTCCTGGATGACGAGGCCGGTTCGCGCTTTCGCTATGGCGAGTTCCGCTGGGCCTTCATGGCTGCGGGTTTCGAGGTGATCGACTGCCCGCGGCTGACGCGGTTGAAGAATGCCGCCGACCTCCGCATCGCGCTGGATGCCTTCGAGACCATGCTGGGGGCGGCGCCTTGCGACGAGTTCATGCTGCTCTCCACGGATTCCGACTTCGTTCCGTTGCTGGTTCGGCTGCGCGCGGCGGACCGGCGCACACGGCTGGTCGCCCACCCCGAGGTCGGACGCATCGTCCGCGCGGCCGCCGACGAGATCATCGGGCTGGATGTGCTCGCGGGCTGGCTGGGTTGGCAAGCCTCGCCGGAGCCCGGCGAAGCCTTTGGCGCGGCGAGCCCGGCCGATCTGCTCGCCGTCGTTCGCGACATCATGACGGAGGCCCAGGATCCCGTGCACGTCCCCCATCTCGGGCAGATGGTACGGAACCGAACCGGGCAGACCCTGCGCGGGAGCGACTTTGCCGGCTACGGCTCGCTCGATGCCCTGCTGACAGCGGCCGGCGGCTTCATCCGCCGCGACGGCCCGGGCGGGGGACATGTGCTCCGCCCGGAATGGGCGGATCAGCCGCCGGCGGCCTGAAGCACTTCCTCCACGGGAAGCGCCGAGATCGGCCGGCGCCGCAGGACCGTCACGGCCCGTCCGCGGGGAGCGCAGAGGGCAGGATCGCTCTCTGAACCGAACAGAGCGACGGTCGGGCACCCCATGGCGGCCGCCAAATGCGTCGGACCGCTGTCATTGCCGATTGCGAGGGTCGCGCGACGCGCGACGGCGGCAAGCTGTCGCAGGTTCGTCCGGCCAGTCAGGTCCATGGACTGCGGCGCGAGGCGCCGGATTTCCTCCGCCAGCGGCGTTTCGCTGGCGATGCCGCAGATCACCGACGGCAGGTCGAGGTGGGCAGCCAGGGTGCCGAACCGCTCTGCCGGCCAGCGCTTTCCCGGACGCGCCGGGGAAGCCCCAGGAAGCATCAGCGCGAAACGGGGCGGCAGGCCCAGAGCCGAAACATCGGCTTCGAGCCAATCGAGGTTGGGGCGCGGGGAAGGCTGTGATCCCCGCGGCGACGAGCTGCCCGCGCTGCCGCTCCGCCGTATGCAGAAGATCGCGCTGCGGATCGGTGTCCGGATGCGAAGCCCCCGGAGCGATGCCCGACCATTCGGCACGACGGCCGACGAAGAGCCGGTAGCGCGAGGATCGCCCGGAGGTCTGCAGGTCATAGACACGATCGAAGCCGGCGCCTCGCAGACGTCGCGCCAGGCGCAGAACGGCTCCAGGGCTCCACCAGCTGGGCCTGCCGTCGGACCAGACCCGGTCGAACCAGGGGCTTTCGGCGGCCAGTGTCGCGAAGAGCCCCGTCGTCAGGAGCGTGATCTCCGCCTCCGGGTGGTGTGCCCGGATGGCGGCGAAGGGGCCGAAGGCCTGCACGAAGTCGCCGAGCGCGGCGAGCTTGATGACGAGGATCCGCTGGGTCACAGCAATTCCCGATAGACGGCCAGCGTCTGCGCCTGCATGGCTTCCAGGGTGGGCACTCGCTGTCGCGCCGCCTCCCCGACCGCCCGAAGGCTTTCGGCGGGCATGGCCAGGACACGGGCGATCGTGGCGGACAGCGCGGCCACATCCCCAGGAGGGGTGAGCCAACCGGTGACGCCATCCTCGATCGTTTCCCGAGGGCCGCCGAGATCGGAGGCAATGATGGGGCGCCCGAGTGCCTGCGCCTCGGTCACGGTCCGGCCGAAGGCTTCGGGCTCCGTGCTGGCATGGACCACGAGGTTCGCCGCCAGCATGGCCGCTGGCATGTCCGAGACGTGGCCGGCGAAACGAAGGCGATCGGTGACCCCGAGCTGCTCGGCGAGGGCCCGGAGTTCGCCCACATAGCGCTCGCGCCCTGCGGTATCGCCGGCCAGGACCGCGATCACTCCGGGGAGGCTGGGGCAACGCCCGGATCAGCACGTCATGGCCCTTCCATCGCGTCATCCGCGCCGGAAGGAGCACGATCCCGGTGTCCTCGGGCAAGGACTCAGGCGTCGCGCAGGGCGATGACCCGCGACAGATCAACCTTCGCCGCATCGAAGCGCCGCGGATCCACGCCGCGAGGGATCATGCGGATCGCCGGCCCGTCGCCATAGATGCGCCGGATGTGGTCCGCGATGTGCCGGCTGATGGCGATGACCCGCTCGCCGCGCGCCATCACGGAATTGTACAGCCGCTTCCCCGGCCAGCCCTCGCCATAGGTGCCGTGATAGGTCGTGACGAAATGCGCGCCGCTCCGCCGCGCGGCCATCAGCGCGGACCAGGCGGGAGCCCGCGAGCGGGCATGGATGATGGCAACCCCCTCCTCCGAGGCAAGTGCCGCGAGCCGATCGGCATTGCGCCAGATGCCCGTCGGCGACTTGGTGACGAGCGGCAGCGTCACATGCCTGGCGCCCAGCGCCTCGAGCTCCGGCACGAGCCGCCCCCCGGCAGATGCGACGATCGCGCGGTAGCCGGCGGCCTGGATGGCCTCGGCGATTTCCAGGGTTCCACGCTCGACGCCACCGGATTCCAGCGCTGGCAAGACCTGCAGAATGGCGGGGGAGCGTGGCATGTGGCGCGTTGCTAATCCCGGCCATGGACGACGGCAACCATGCATGCCATCGGGAGTGCATGAAGGAACGCATCGGCACCCTCGGCGACACGCCCCTCGCCTACCGCGCTCTGGCCGGGAAAGGGCCCGGCGTCGTCTTTCTCGGCGGCTTCCACAGCGACATGACCGGCAGCAAGGCCGCCTATCTCGCGGAATGGTGCGCGACCCGCGGCCGGGCCTTCCTGCGCTTCGATTATAGCGGGCATGGCACCTCGGGCGGCCGATTCGAGGACGGGACCATCGGGAAGTGGACGGCCGACGCGGCCGCCGTCCTGGAGGAATTGACCCAGGGTCCGCAGATCCTGATCGGCTCCTCGATGGGCGGCTGGATCGCGCTCCTGCTGGCGCTGCGCCATCCCGACCGTGTGGCCGGGCTGATCGGCATCGCCGCCGCACCCGACTTCACGGAAGAACTCATGTGGTCCGAATTTCCGGCCACGGTCCGGGACCAGATCGAGCGCGAAGGGGCCTGGATGCGGCCCAGCGAATATGGGGATGCCTATCCGATCACCCGCGCCCTGATTGAGGACGGGCGAAATCATCTGGTTCTGGGCGGCCCGATCGCCCTGCATCACCCGGTCCGACTGCTGCACGGCCAGGACGATCCGGACGTCCCGTGGCAGCACAGCCTGCGCCTCGCCGAGCGCATCGCCGGCCGCGACGTGGAGGTCACGCTCATCAAGTCCGGCGATCATCGACTGTCCACGCCCGAGGATCTGGCCCTACTCGGGCGCACCCTCGGCGCGCTCCTCGGCGAGGATGGCGCGTAGGCCTTCGCGATAGCTGGGATAGGCCCAATCGAGACCGAGGGCGGCCTTTGTCCCGATGCTGGAAACGCGGCGGTTCTCAGACCAGAAGCTTCGTCCCATCTCGCTCATCCCGGCCCAGGCTTCGGCGAAGGAAATCCCGGAGGGCGGGGGAATGCCGAGAAGCCGCGCCGCCTCGGCCGTGACTTCGGCCGGCGCCGCCGGCTCGTCATCGGCCAGATGAAGGACACGTGGGCCCGGCCTTTGCGATCCCAGCAGAGCCGCGAGCACGGCCCGCGCGATGTCATCGCGATGAATCCGGCCGAAGGTATGGCCGGGCTTTATGACGCGGCGCGCGGATCCCGCCCGGAGGTCCGCAAAGGCATTGCGGCCAGGGCCGTAGATGCCCGCCGTGCGGAAAAGATCGACCGCCAGGCGCGATCCCAGCCCCGCCCATTGCAGCTCCGCGTCCAGCCTCCGCCTGCTCCTGGCCTGGCCCGGCGACGGTGGAGTGCCTTCATCCACCCATTCCCCGGCGCGGTCCCCGTAAACACCCGTCGTCGAAAGATAGCCGATCCAACGCAATGGCGCCGCGCGAAGCGCCCGCTCATGCAGCGCCCAAACCGGATCGCCCATGGGACCGGGTGGCGTGGTGACGACGAGATGTGTCGCGTTGGCAAAGGCTGCCGCGTCGTCGAAACCCACCAGTTGGACGCCGTGAGGGGCGGAAGCGGCCCTAAGGTCGCGCACCGTTCCCGTCACGCGGATGCCGCTGCGGGCCGCGAGGGATGCGATCGCAGAGCCGCTGAAGCCCAGGCCGATCACCAGCAAGTTCATATCTGAAACCACCCTGTCACCCATGCCCTGTCACCCCGCGATGCCGCAAGGGTTGCCGAACTGACAAATCACTGGACCGACACCATTTTTTCGATTGACTGATCCGGCAGAACCTTTCTAGAACGAATTTCGAGTTGCCGGTTTGTTCACGCCGGCCTAAGGGGAACCCATGTTCCCCTCTACGGGAGAGGTTCAAATCCGATGCTTACGCGGAAGCAACATGAATTGCTCATGTTCATCAATCAGCATCTTGAGGAGACGGGTTTTTCCCCTTCCTTCGATGAGATGAAGGCGGCGCTCGACCTCAAGTCGAAATCGGGCATCCATCGCCTCATCACGGCCTTGGAAGAGCGTGGCTTCCTCCGCCGCCGCGCGCACCGGGCCCGCGCCCTGGAAGTCGTGCGGCTCCCGGGCAGCGCCATCCCTCCGCGCGTGGACGCCGCCGAAGAAATCGCCGCGAACGTCGTTCAGGGCAATTTCGGCCGCCCGCCGAAGCAGGAGAAAGCCAGTTCCGTCACCCTTCCGCTCTTCGGGCGCATCGCCGCGGGCATTCCGATCGAGGCCTTGAGGGATCAAGGCCAAGGCGTCGACGTGCCTGTCAGCATGCTGGGGACGGGAGAGCACTACGCGCTTGAAGTCGCGGGCGACTCCATGATCGAGGCCGGCATTCTGGATGGCGACACCGTCGTCATTTGCCGGGGTGATTCGGCCGAAAACGGCGATATCGTCGTGGCGCTTGTGGACGAAAACGAGGTCACGCTGAAGCGGCTAAGGCGGCGCGGCAATTCCGTGGCGCTGGAGCCCGCCAATCGCAATCACGAAATCCGCATCTTCGGGCCTGACCGGGTGCAGGTTCAGGGCCGGCTGATCGGGCTGCTTCGCAGCTACTGACGCGCCTATCTCGCGGTCAGGAGTTTCCAGTCCTCGGTCGCGAGGCTCGCCACCAGGCCTGAGATGTCGGCCTGAAGTTTCGGGAAATTGGCGCTCCGGCGGATGTGCTGCTCGTCCATGTAGAGCGGGCGGGCGATCTCCATCTGGATCACATGAATGCCCTCCCGTGGCCGCCCATAGTGGCGGGTGATGTAACCTCCCGCATAGGGATCATTGCGCCGAACGCGATAGCCAAGCCTCTGAAGGCCGACCTCCATCACCCGCGTCACTTTCGGAGAGCAGGTCGTGCCATGGACATCGCCGAGCACGAAATCCGGTGGATCCAGCGCCTGGGCCGGGTGGGCCGGCATGGAATGACAATCGATCAGCAGGCAGAGACCAAAGCGATCCCTGGTTTCGGCGATAAGCGCCGAAAGGGCCGCATGGTAAGGCTCCCAGCACGAACGAACCCGGCGCTCGGCCTCCCAGAAGGACAGGCGATGGCGGTAGATCGTCTCGCCGGTGGCCACGACCCGAGCGATCGTTCCAAGCCCGGCCCCCACCCGCGGGCTGGCACTGTTCACCCAGCTTGGCAGGGGAGTGTCGAACATGCCGGGGTCCAGCTCCCAGGGTTCGCGGTTCGCGTCACACCAGGCGCGTGGAAAACGCGCGGCCAGGAGCGGGGCGCCTATGGATGGAACCGCGGCAAAAAGCTCATCGACGAAAGCATCTTCGCTCCGTCGGATGCCGATGGCGTCCAGGCGGATCGAGGCGAGGAAATCGTCCGGATAGTCGCGTCCAGAATGCGGTGAGGCAAAGACAAGTGGGATCGTCTGTCGCTCGGGGCGCAACAGGTCATAGGGCGGGGAGTGAGTGGCGAGATCATCCATTCAGAAGGGTCATTAGGCCACGACAGGGAGTTTTTGTCACTCGGCGGAAGCAATGCGAACGCAGCGGTGTCTCTGTCATCCTGACCGGCCTGGCCGCCTGATACCTACCTCCGGGTTCGATCATCTGAAGCGACCGAAAGGACATCCTTCCGCCGACGCTCGCCTTTGCAACGATCGACTTCCGTCGCCATCCCGCCTGTGCGACCGTGGAGGCAATCATAAGACGGAGGATACGCCATGCCCGAGGGTTCGATCGATGTTCCAACGCCCAATGCCGCAGCCATAGCCGAACTGGCCCACGGGCTTTCCGATCTGCTGCGCCTTCGCACCCTGCCTTTCGGCATGAAGCTCTTCCGCGATCAGGCGGAGATGGAGGCCATCCCAGGCCTGCGCAGGCCCCAGCCCGGCACGCGCTTTTCCACCTGCCAACTCGTCACGCAGGCGCGCATGGCGGGCTTTACCCTCGCCATCACGCACGACAACGTGCCGGAGTTCAGCAATTGCGGCGGCGTCATCGGCCTGAACGCGCCCTCCGAGCTCTACACCTCGGGCCGCAAGATGGATGGCGTTTGGTTCCAGAACATCGAGGCCTCCGCGGCACACCAGGCGCAGATGCCGCGCGTTCCGCCGGAGTATCACGGCCTCGTCGTGTCGCCCCTGCGCTCCGCCCGGCTCGACCCGCCGGACGTCTGCCTTTTCTATGCAAATCCGGCTCAGATGATCCTCTTCATCAATGGGCTGCAGTGGCGCAATTATCGCCGCTATGACTTCTCCATCACCGGCGAGAGCGCCTGCGCCGACAGCTGGGGCCGGGCCCTGCGCGACCGTACGGTCTGCCTCTCCCTGCCCTGCTACGCCGAGCGCCGCTATGGCGGCGTGGCCGATGATGAAATGCTCATGGCTTGCCCGCCGGCGGATCTCGCCCGCGCCATCGAAGGCTTGAAAGGCCTTGCCAAGGCCGGACTGCGTTATCCGATCATGCCCTATGGCCCCCAGGCCGACCCCGCCCAGGGCATGGGGAAGAGCTACGCGGGCAAGTCCTGACAGGCTGCCCAGCCAAGGACCGCGGCACGCGTCGGCGGAGGTTTGCCAAGAAGTACGGCCTCCGTACCGCCGGAATGGCGTGCCCTTGTGGGTGACGAACCCCCAGCGGCCCCTACCATCGGGGCCGCTGCATCTCCGGGCTTCCGCCCAACTGAGCCTCCGGCCGGAGGGTACCGCCCCCGGCCCTGCGATATCTCCGGCCGCCCTCGTCAGATGACGCCGTGGGAACGCATGGCATCCGCCACACGGCTAAAGCCAACGATATTCGCGCCCAGCACGTAGTTGTCCGAAGCCCCATACTCCTTGGCGGTCTCCGCACAGGCCCGGTGGATGTCGCGCATGATGTCCGCCAGGCGCTTTTCCGTCGCCTCGAAGGTCCAGGAATCGCGCGAAGCGTTCTGCTGCATCTCCAGGGCGCTGGTGGCGACGCCGCCGGCGTTCGCGGCCTTTCCGGGGCCGAAGAGCACGCCCCCCTCCTGGAAGACGCGGACGGCTTCGGGCGTCGAAGGCATATTCGCGCCCTCGGCGACCGCGATCACGCCGTTGCGCAGCAGCATCTCCGCGTCCCGGCCCGTCAGCTCGTTCTGGGTTGCCGAGGGCATCGCGATGTCGCAGGGAACGGACCAGATGGAGCCCTCGCCGTAGTGATGGGACGAGGGGCGCTCCTTCACGTATTGCGAAATACGCTCGCGGCGGTTCTCCTTGATGTCCTTGATGAGATCGAGGTCGATACCCTCCTCATCGACGACGTAGCCCGCCGAGTCAGACATCGCGATGACCTTGCCGCCGAGCTCGTGGATCTTCTCAACGGTGTAGATCGCGACATTGCCCGAGCCGGACACGACCACGCGCTTGCCTTCGATGGCCTGGCCGCGGGTGCGGAGCATCTCCTGCACGAAGTAGCTCGCGCCGTAACCGGTCGCCTCGGTGCGAACCAGCGATCCGCCCCAGCCCACGCCCTTTCCGGTGAGAACACCCGCTTCGTACCGGTTCGTGATGCGCTTGTACTGGCCGAACATGTAGCCAAGCTCCCGCCCGCCCACGCCCATGTCGCCGGCGGGCACGTCCGTGTACTCGCCGAGATGGCGGTACAGCTCCGTCATGAAGGATTGGCAGAACCGCATCACCTCGGCTTCGGACCGGCCCTTCGGATCGAAATCCGAGCCGCCCTTGCCGCCGCCGATGGGCATGCCGGTGAGCGCGTTCTTGAACATCTGCTCGAAGCCCAGGAACTTGATGATTCCGAGATTCACCGAGGGATGAAAGCGAAGGCCGCCCTTATAGGGGCCGAGCGCCGAGTTGTACTGGACCCGGAAGCCACGATTGACATGCGTGCGGCCGCTGTCATCCGTCCACGGCACGCGGAAGATGATCTGCCGCTCCGGCTCGCAAATCCGTTCAAGGAGGGCATCGTTGAGGTAGGATGGCTTCTTGCCGACAACGCGCCCGAGGCTCTCGAAGACCTCTTTGACCGCCTGATGGAACTCTACTTCTCCGGAGTTCCGGCGGAGGATATCGGCGAATATAGGCTCAAGCTTCTCGTCCAACTTAGGCAAATCACTGGCTCCACCAATTTTTCGTTTCGAGTTTCCTCGGCAAGTTCCGTAACGCATGGCCTGTATGGCAATTCGCTATGGTCTGGCCCGTTCCTCGATTAGCGCGAATTTCAGGCCTTTTAGGGCTGGCGGCAACACGTCCTCGCCGACGTGCCGCCTAGTTTGGGATTGGATGCTGCTCGCGCGAGCGCGCGGCCAATGTCGGCGTTTTCATGAAGGCCCTGGATGAGAGCCATGAAGACGCACTCACCTTCCTCGAAAACATTTGAATTGGAATTTATCGGTCATGAGGAGGTTGGAGGATCGCCTCGCGTTCATGAAGCTGATTCTGGCGGAAGGCATGCGTCCAAGGGGGGAACCGAAACTGCGATCCCTGATCCGTCTTACCCTTCAGGGCGACGGTCGGCCTTGCAATGGTTGATTCCAGAATGGCGCGCCTGGATGGCGCTACCTCGAATGAGATAATCGAGGTCCTGGCCGATTGGAACACCTTCCTTGAGCACCGCACGTCGCAAGACGCTGCGGTGCCGCCGTGCCCCTAACCCAGGAATTCGCGGCTAGCAGCCCCTCCCCGTCGACTAAACGTCCAGCGCCTTTCAGCCTCCGCCTCTCGGCGGAGGAACGCGCCCGCCTCGTGGCGGAAGCCGGGGGGGCGCCCCTCGGCACCTATATAAAGAGCAAGGTCGTCGGCACGCCGCCCCCGGCGCGGATGCGCCGGAGCGGCTTGGCGGTCGAAGACCGCGAGGCGCTGGCGAAGCTCCTGGCCCGGCTCGGCGATAGCCGCCTGGCCAGCAACCTCAACCAGCTCGCCCATCTGGCGAACATCGGCTCGCTGCCGATGACGCCGGAGACGGAGGCCGAACTCCACGACGCCTATCTGGCTGTCCGGGAGATGCGCGGCCTGCTCCTCAAGGCCCTCGGCCTCCAGAAGGCCGGGGCATGATCCTCAAAGCCTCTCAGCGCAGCGGCGGCCAGGATCTCGCCGCTCACCTCATGCGAGCTGACGAGAATGAGCATGTCCGGCTTCACGAGCTGCGCGGCTTCGTCTCGGAGGATCTGCGTGGCGCGTTCAAGGAGGCCGAGGCGGTCAGCATCGGTACGAAGTGCCGCCAGTATCTTTTCTCCCTGAGCCTGAGCCCTCCGGCTGACGCGCGCGTCGAGCCGGAAGCCTTCGAGCGGGCGATTGGCAGCATCGAAGAACGGCTCGGCCTGGAAGGCCAGCCGCGCGCCGTCGTCTTCCATGAAAAGGAAGGGCGCCTCCACGCGCATTGCGTCTGGTCGCGCATCGACGCGGCGACCATGACGGCGCGCCAGCTCTCCTTCTTCAAGAACAGGCTGATGGAGGTCTCGCGCGATCTCTATCTTGAGCACGGCTGGAAGATGCCGCGCGGGATGTCCGCGCCGCTGGAGCGCGATCCCACCAACTTCAATCTCGCCGAATGGCAGCAGGCCAAGCGGCGCGGTGTCGATCCCCGCTGGACGAAACAGGCGCTGCAAGCCTGCTGGGCAGGCTCGGACAACCGCGCCGCCTTCCACCGCAGCCTGGAAGAGCGTGGCTTCTTCCTCGCCAAGGGCGACAAGCGTGGCCTCGTGGTCCTGGACCATGACGGCGAGGTCCATTCGCTGCCGCGCGCCCTCGATCTCAAAACCAAAGATGTCCGCGCGCGCCTGGGGTCTGGCGACGATCTCCCCACCGTCGAGGCCACGCGCAAGGCCATAGGCGAGCGGATGACGCCCGCCTTGCGGCGTCATGTTGAGGAAGCGCGAACGCGCTTCCACGCCCGCACGGCCAAGCTTTCTCACTACAAGATGGAGATGACGCACCTCCACAGGGAGGCGCGCAAGAAGGTTGGCCAGCGCCAAGCGGCGGAATGGCAAACCGAGACGAAGGCGCGCCAGGCGCGGCTTCCCAAGGGTCTTCTCGGCCTGTGGCACCGCATTACGGGCCGCTACCAGCAAGTCCGCGCTGGAAATGAGGCTGAGGCCGAGCTGACGCGCCAGCGTCATGCCGCCGAACGGCAGGCGGTGATCGACAAGCAGCGCGACCAGCGCGCGGTCCTTCAAGATCAGTTCAAAGAGCTTCGACGCGGCCAGGCCAAGCAGCTCTCCGAGCTGCGCGCCGACATTGGCCGCTTCCTCAAATTCTCGCGTGGGCAAGAGCCGGAGGCCGCGCACGCGCGCGGGGCGGAACGCTCGCTCAGGCTTGAACGCTAGCCCTCAACCCCAAGGAGTTCTGCTCATGTCCAACAATAACAACCAGGTGGACCCGCAAATGGCGATCCTCATCATCGCGGTGTGCATCGTTGGCTACTTCGTCATCTTCATCGCCGCGATGGTGGCGCTGGCCGCGCTGTTCTTCACCTTCGTGGCCTTCTGGGCCTGGAACAAGCCGCGTTCGCTCTTCGGTGCCATCGTCACGCCGGAGGAAGCCCGCTCTTATGTGGGGCGCGGCCTGATCGGCATCCTCATGGGCCTGCCGATCCTGCGTCTCATCTGCCAGTGGCTGGGTCTGCCGATCTACACCCACCCCGACTTCCCGATGTATGCCGGGATTATCGGCTACACCTTTGGCTCCTTGATCCTCGGTTTGCTGATCGAGAAGTTCAAGGAAGCCGAAGACGCGCAGAAGCTGGCGCAGCAGCAGCCGGAGCCGCCGCCCGCGCCCGGCGCCACCCTCCCGCCGCCCGCCAAGCCCTTCGACTATGCCTCGTGGGATGATGAGGCGCGGCGCTGATGTTCCGCTACGTCAGCGAGTTCGTGCAGTTCTTCTGGATGTTCGAATCCCACGCGCAGCAGCGGCGCGCGTGGCAGGATGCCGATGAAGCGCGAGTTGCCAGAGCGCGGGCGGAAGCCCGCGCCGAGGCGCAATCGAGAGCCATGCTGGATGCCAACCCGAGCGGCGCGCTCGGCGATGCCAGGCTGGATGATCCTTATAACCTCAACGATTCCGGCTTGCTATGAGCGCGCTCGTACCATCCGGCGAACGGCTGCGCCGGGGCATTGAGCTTGGCTTCAACCGTGGCCGGGCGCTCGTCTATGATGGCACGGAGCCTGTCGCCATTGATGCACAGGCAGGCAAAGGCAAGCTCACTCGCTTCCTGGGTGTGAATCTCGTCTCCCCGCGCACGGCGCATCTGAGCAAAATTATCACTGACCCCAAGGACGGTGAGCTGGCCTGGATGTCGTGGAAGACATTGGAGCGGCAAGGCTACCGCGTCCGCTTCCTCAACGCTGGTCGCCTCTACGGCTATCCGACAGAGACCTACAACTTCAACACGCGCGTCCTGGAAATCGCCGCGCGCCCCGCGCTGCATGGCCTGCTCGGCGAGGCGGCGAACGATGCCGCGAGCTACCACTTCCCGGTCGATCCTGACGCAGGCTCGAAATGGGTTGGCCAGGGCGCTCGCACGGCGGCGGCCCACTACATCAAGATTGCCGCGAAGTTTCCCTCGAAGCGCTGGCCCTGCACGGCGGGCGGTCTGTGGGACTTTTACGGTCGTGGCCGCGAGGACATTGCCGAGGATCTGAAGACCTGGGCGAGCGATGGCCGGATGCAGGACGAGTCTGGAATGTCGCTCCAGCTCGCGGGCCTGACGGAATCCCGGGACCAGTGGAACGCCTATTCGTCCATGTTCTTGGAGAAGCTCCAAGGCTACCAGCGGGGCTCGGCGGCACGCGCCGCGACCGATGCCAACAGCTTCGATCCTGCCGACATGAAGCATGAGCGCACGGCGCTCTTTATCATCGGCTCTGCGCGCAGCCAGACGAGTCGAACTTTCGTCGGCGCGATGGCGGCGGCGGTCATCGAGCGCTTCGCGGATGCCCATGGGCCGCTGCGCGCGATGGTCGTGGGCGAAGAATGGGGCCAGCTCTATGTCTCGAACTTCTATGAGATCCTGACCCTCTACCGCGAAGGCGGAATCAACTTCCTCGGCGTCTTCCAGAATGCCGCCGCGCAGATTGAGGCCCGCTATGGGCGGGAGATGGCGCGCCTTTGGAAGAAGGCTGTGGCGCATACCATCTATCGCGGCCTGCCGGACAACGAGACGCTGAAGGACATGGAGCACCGCTCCGGCAAGACCAGCGTCATGGTGCGCGGGTTCAACGTCTCGCAAAACCAGGTCAACGGCTCCGGCGACAATCTGGTGGAACAATCGCGCCCTGTCCTCCAGGTGGAGGACATTCGCAAGGCGACGGGCGGCGAGACGGGTCTCCTCGAAGCCCGTGACTCCGGCTTCTTCACCGTCGATATGCCAAACTTCTGGGAGCGCGCCGAATTGAGCGGGTATCTGCGCGATGTGCGGCAGCGGCCTTCGCCTTACGCCTGGCTGGAATACTCCCGGTCAAACGGCGCGGCTCTCTTCACGCCGGATGTGTCCTCTGCGGACGACGACATCGAGGCTATCCTGAAGACGCTCCGCTCCGATTAGAGGCAAGGTCCAACGCAGTTGGACCTCTGCCCTTCGGCGAGAATGGGGGTGCAAACGGAGGGGAGCCTTCGCAGGGACCCGGCTGGCAGGGAGCGCAGCGACCGAAGCTGGGTGGAAGGCTCTCCGGAGTGCGCTGGGGGCGAAGCCCTAAGTCCTCAGCTTTATCAACCCCCCAACAGAATTTCCGGCGATCCCGTGTGAGGGCGTTTAATCATTGCTTGGTTTCTGGCCCAGATGGGAAAGTCCAGTTTAGGCCAGTTTTGGTCTTTAGGGCGGCCAGAAGCTTATGGATGCGAGTGTGCGTCAATTGGTCAAGAAAATCTACTAAATCGCGCCAAGCCAAGGCTCCGCCGATATAAGTTCCTAATTTTAACGTCGGACGAATACTAAACGTATTATCATAAAATTGTATTTCTGTTGCACTTTCAACAGAAGGATGGCCGTCATTGTGGGCATATCTTTTGTTCCGAAACTCGATTATCTCGTCGTGAGATTTGCGGAGATTCTCAGGGAGCGTTTTACGAGAAAAGCCAACGGCATCCCCACCATGATGAAGGCGCACATATGTAACAACAAACGCCGTAGTTAGCATTTCATTTTCTAAAATAGAATCAATATTTGCGGAAAATTCATATGCAACCATCCGATCTCGTATATGCTTCAAAGTGATTAGCGACGGGATAGAGTTTATAAGTTTGAATAATTGCGAAAGCTCTTTATCAATAGATTTGAGGACTGCTCGCCCATTATCCATTTGAGCTTGAATTGGCTCCCGCCATTCTTCTGGAAGATATTTTATTGCATCCTCTGGTATTGCAAAATATTCGTCGTCGTTTTGTTCGATTTCAATGCTGGAAGGCAATTTCATATTAACCCTAAGATGCCCAATAAGGAATTTTTGTTAAACCTGAATTGGCGTTGGCGTCGCTATTGGCGGAGCAATCACGGCCGAAATAGCAGAGTAAAGGTCAACATCGGTCCGCGGCGCTTTGAGCGTAATCACCAGGGCGTAGCGTGCTTGACGGCCTACAACAGTTCGGTCCGCACGGTCCCGCCACCAACCTCCAACGGGCTTGATACAGAGGCTATCCCTACCAAGCAAATCAATCGCTGGACCTTGCCACGTATCGCAATGAAGCGAACCCGCCGACACGCTATCAGGACCCAGTAGCCAGCGAGCATCGTCGGGGTGATTGGGCGCCGCAGCGCCATTACTCTGCCGCTCCGAAGCATTAACTCGACTCTTAAAATTCGCCAGAGACTCACCTTTTCTTCGAAGATCAAATCTCAATCCGAAAGATTGATAACGCTGAGGGTCAACATTTGCTGAGAAACCCGGGTTAGGTTGAATAAAATAAGACAGCGAGATTTTCAGAGTGATCGACTCGTTACCTAGCTGCTCCAATATCTGATTAGGCAATGGCAGTGAATAATAATGACATTCATTAAATTTACGTATGCCTTCGAGTCTGAACGGCTGAATGTTATTTTGAGCAATCAACGCAAGATGATCTCGTGCCGAAGCCGAGGCCCGGTCTACGTCCGGAACGCCATAACCGAATTGACGGACTATCGCGTAACGATCCCTCAAACCTGCTACGGCGTCGAGGTTCGCTCGCATTGGTTGAGTATATTCAGCACTATGGACCATCAGAGCTCTGATCGTTTCAGGCCAATAATCCGGAAATGTTGCAGTGAGCTGTGCAGCCATTCGAGCTGCCTGCGCGGTCGCGGCACTTGTTGCATTAATTGGAACTAAGGGGCGCTGCCCTAAGTCTCGCCCTGTGGTAAGAAGGCAAAGTGAATCTAGATTTACTAAGTCTATACCACCGGGGCTTACAGCCCGATTTCCAGCCTCTAAAACCAATTCAGGCTTAAATGGTGTTCGGCCCGGCCACCGCACCGAGGTTCTACTATGCGGACTTAATGCCCCCACTTCAGCCATCGGCGTCCAGTCTTCGTAACCTTCATCATCAATCACTGCGAGGTCAGTATAACCGCCTATAGTAAGTGCGTTCCATGCTTGGCTAGGATCTTCCGCAGGATAGGCATCCTGGCCAAGCCAACGCGCTCGCTCCATTACGGGTTCAGTATTACCAGCCGAGACGATAAATAATCTGCGCGGAGCATTCGCTTCGTCGCCTATCATCGTTCCAGACACCGCTTGATCTATAGCAGCGCTCCAAATTGAAGGTTGTGCACCGGAAACGTTTTCATTTGTAATTGCCATACAGTAGACACGCTGCCGCTCAGGCTGCGCAATTTCGGGTAACGCAACTGCGGCTTGCGTTAAAGCCCCAAATGAGTGTGGATCGTTAGCTGCAGCCCCTCTAGGCGGCAGCAGCTTCACCGATTCAAGGCGGTGAGATAGAACTCTTTGGCCAGTGTCTGATAATGGGCTTGTAAGATCACCATGTAGAATGACACCCGCCATGGCAGTCCCGTGATCATCGTGATCATCAACTCCCCAAGTCACATCGATTGCGTGCTGGTCCGCGACAGTAAGGGCAGGCTCAAGCAAGGCATGCCCTCTATTTACGCCAGTATCAAGCAGACATACTGCCGGAACATCATTTCCTGGCCAAGTAATTCTCGTTGCGAGATCGTCGTTCCATTCGTGCTCATTAAATCGCACATCATCGAGGAAAAAGGCTGGCGTATCAGTTGCGCGTCTTAATTCCGCGATGATACCCGTAGCGAACATCATAAGCTCAATGGCGGCCCTCGTCGCATAAACAGGGACGACTGTAGCTTCGGGAAAGTACAGCCTTCGATCCTTATTGGCTGGCCGCAGGCTCAGGCGCTGACAAATATCTTCAAGTGCAGGCTCATTGGCTGGCGACACCCAAACTGACCACCACATTTGATGCTGAGCATCGCGCGGTAATGTAGTGGGATCATCTGTCCATAATGTTTCCAGGCGGGCGCGGCGGAACGCTTCGATTGGTTCAACCGTTGCTTGTTTTGGCGGATTACCTGCTGCCGTGAGCGGGCCATTTCGGTAATCTTCAATTATTGAAGCTAAGGCAGCGCGAGCGTGATCCGGAACGAAGAGAGCGACTGTTCGCCCGCCGTCATCGTCCTTCACAGCCCTTGGAGAAATACCACTCTTCTTTCGCTCTATAGTATCGGGATTAGTCCCTCTACGTAACTGGACTTCAATGTAGCTACCTGTCGCGGCCTCTAGGCGCGCATCGACCATTCTTGACGCGTCCGCCGCGACAAGTGCAGCAGAAAGTTCCGCCGCAAGCTTTGCCCCATGGGCAGCTCGTATGCGGGGCGAGCTCGAACCCCCGCCACCTTGACCGGCATACTCGCCGGAGGTGACGCGAGCTGAAATAACTAGATGAGGAAGATCAAACCGGCTTGTCATTATAATTATTATGCCGGATCATCAAGAAAAGCTGCCCGCATATCGCGGCGCTCTTGGAGCCGCTCCAATATATTTTCCGTAGAGATCGTGGTTCTTTGCTCAAGAATTGCCGTCTTAACGGCATCATCCGCAGCCCGAACTAACTCCGATTGACTAAGATTTTCTGCCGCATCAAAAATTTTCTTCCAAGATAGGCGCTGGGCCTTCATTGGTCGCAAATTGACGCTAATAATTTCTTTAATGTCATTCTGTGATGGTGTTTTGAATTCCAGAACCTGATCGTATCGGCGAAGCAAGGCTCTATCAAGAAGCGAGGGATGATTAGTGGCGCAAATTATCAAACTATCAGTAGCGTTATCTTCTTCCATAAATTGTAAAAAGGAGTTCAGTACCCGGCGCATTTCCGCAACATCGTTAGTGGAGTTGCGGTGACTTCCGACGGCGTCAAACTCATCAAAAAGGTAAACGCCGCGACGCTTTGCTGATTCGTCAAAAACTAGGCGCAGCTTAGCGGCGGTTTCGCCCATAAATTTTGTAATAATCCCTTCAAGGCGGATCACATAAAGGGGCAGATTTAGCTCGCCAGCGAACGCCTCGGCGGACATTGTTTTCCCTGAGCCGGGAGGGCCAACGAATAGCAATCGGCGTGCAGGCACCTTTCCATGCTCCCGCAGCCAGTCGCGCTTTCGTTGCTGGCGAACCACGTCGGCCATTCGATCAACCAGACGTGGGTTAAGAACCACATCTTTCATTTTGAAGCGGGATTGGCGCATTTCGAGCAATCCTTCAAGATTGCCGCGAGGTGCTCCAAAAGCTATTGGTACGGAAGGGCCTCGGGAACGCGCAGCTCGTGCGCGATCAACTTCTAAACGCATTTCTTCTGCGGTATCTTTATGCCCTTGACGTGCCTCAGACGCAGCTATTTGTAGTGCTATCGAAAAGAACAAGTCGTCGTCCCCATCGGAGCGACTTTTAAGCATTGCTATAATTTGCTTTGCGTTTGACACGATTTCCCACTGTTGTTTTTGCTATGATATCACGAAGACAATCGGCTTGAAAGAATTTCAGTAGCGACAGTTAATCCACGTCTTTTCATCTTTGATCTCAATTCCATGTAACGAAAATCGATCAACCGCCGACTCGCTGAGATGAAAAAAAGCTAGCCTGCGAGGTCGATGGGGTCCAGGGGAGATGAAGGTCTACTTCATCGTGATCCAACCGCGAAAGGTTGGCGCGCATCCAATCCGCGCATGGTTGGCCCCTCGGGAGAGGCTGGGTTCCAAGGGGCAGGCACGGCCCTGGTCGATGGGTTCCAAGGGAGAGCGAAGTCTCCCTGGTCGTGATCCAACCGCGAGAGGTTGGCCATGGGGTATCGGGGAGCACGGAGGCGCCCTGATTGGTGATGCAACGGCCATACGTTGCGGCGGTGATGAGTGGGTCTATCCCCGAAGAGCCGCCATGCTGGGGGATGCAACGGGGGCGCGCAGCGGCCCCCTTGCCAAGGTTGCGGTACTACACCGCACACCTTGCACGGTTCAGTTTGCTTATTTTGTGAATCGCCTCCCCCAACGAGGAGCGGCTCCACAAGCACCAGCTGATGCCGGGAGCTACGCCAGCCGCTCTAGTCGTCTAGGAACCTGCAGCACGCTTGAACGATGAGTTGTGCCTCGGATTCCAGTGCACCGTGCCCCGGCCCAATGCGTCGAGGATACTCTCATCGAGATTACCCCAGTCGGCCTTTTCGATCAGGCGGGGGTGAGCATGCTCCGCGCTCTCGACCCGGCGCCAGCAGGCAGGCCAGGCGCTGGATGGGCCATAGCCAATCGCGGTGAGCATCACGCCGTCCATGGCTGTAATCAGTTCGTCGGAGTGCTCGCATACAATCTGGTCAAAATGGATGATGATGCTGGAGCTGATCCGCATGGGGGACCGCAGTACGGCCATCAGCCTCTCACCGTGCGGGATAAGCTTCCCGTGAAATCTGTCTCGCGGGACGTCCTTGCCGATGTCGGATGCGTCTGCCCGCATCTCGCATCGGAACATGCTGGCGCCGCCGACGCTGAAACGCGACACCAGGATCTTTGAATGGGGATCTTTATAGAAAGGGCGATACATCTCGTATTCACCCGCCGCGCTCCGAACAAGATCGGCCGATAGTGATTTGACGCCCCAGAAATCGGTGAAAGCAGCGATCAATGGCTCCTGCTGCCTCATCTCCTCCTCGGTGCATCTGTCTGCCAGATCTTTGGAATATTTCGCCCGGGCCCAAAGATAGATCGCCCATTCGAAATGGGCGTCGACCGGACCACCATCGAGCGCTTTCGCCGCCGTCTTGTCGTCCATCACAAAATCCGCGTGCTGGCGGTCGGCAATCTTCTTCGATGCTGCCACGTCGCCGAAAGCGCCGATCTGTCGGCCTGTTTCAGCCTTGGACCATCCCTCCTCCTGCTGAACGAGCGTGAGCACGGCGAGCGCCGCGTTCGCTTTGATTCGGCTCAATGGATTGGTATGCTTTCGCGGACGGCCACGAGAACGAGATCCAAGCAAAAACCATTCTCCAGCGACCGGAATTTAATTTCCGTTTTGATCTCCTGAATTGCAAGCCGCAGCGCGTCGCCGGGCTGCTGAAATGCTGATCCAATCCCCTTCAAGCCAAAGACGAAAAAGAGAACAGTAGGATTAAATTCCTTGATTGTTCCTGTTTTGTTCTATATGGTGAGTTCAAGGAGGGTGTGATGAACACGAACGACACGAAGAGCGATGTTTGCGCGAATGGCGCGCAAGCTCGCAACACTCCCGCGCCCGTCCCCGGCGCGTTGGAGTTCAACCCCGATAACTACCGCGCCGAGCTGAGCGAGTTCGACATGGACGACGCTCAGAAGGACGAGCTGCTCCGCGTGATCTTCGAGATCATGCGCAGCTTCGTCGAGATGGGAATCGATGTGGATAACATCGCCCCCCTGCTCCCCAGCCCGGACGGCGAGTCCCGCTCCGAGTAGACTCGGCCTCAACCAACCACTGAGAGGACACCGACGAGCGGTGCCAGAAAGGCGACACTCCATGCCCGAGAAGCAAACAACCCCGGCGGTGATCTACTGCCGGGTTTCCGACCACAAACAGGTTAGCCGTGGCCAGGGGCTCCAGAGCCAGGAAACGCGCTGCCGCGAATATGCCGAGTTCCAAGGCTGGAGCGTGGTCGGCGTCTTCAAGGATGACATCACTGGAAGCGTCTCCGACCGCCCGGCCATGAAAGCGCTGCTCGCATTTCTGCGCCAGCATCGCTCGCGCGGCGTGATGGTCGTGATTGACGACATCTCCCGCCTCGCCCGCGACCTGGGCACCCACATCGACCTTCGCGATCTGATCCGAAAAGCGGGCGGCATTCTGAAATCTCCCACGGTGCAGTTCGGCGACGACGCCGATTCCGAATTCCAGGAGCACCTTCAGGCGACCTTCTCTCACCATCACCGCCGTAAGAACGCCGAGCAGACCAAGAACCGCATGCGCGCCCGCGTGATGAACGGTTATTGGGTGTTCCAGGCTCCGGTCGGCTATCGCTGGGAACGCGTGCCCCAGCGCGGCATGATGCTGAAACGCAATGAGCCTGTGGCGTCTGTCGTCCAGGAAGCGCTCGAAGGCTATGCCCATGGCCGCTTCGAGACTCAGGCGGATGTCGTCCGTTTCCTTCAGGACAATCCGCTCTTCCCGAAGGATCGGCGCGGTCTTGTCCGGCACCAGCGCGTCGGCATCCTTCTGAAGCAGGTGGCTTATGCAGGCTACATCGACGCGCCTAGCTGGGACGTTTCGCTCCGACCCGCGCAGCACGAGGCCCTGATCACCTATCAGACCCATCATCGCATTCTGGAGCGTCTGAGCGGCATTGGCCGCACGGCCAAGCGCCGGAACCTCGACGAAGACTTCCCGCTCCGGGGCTTCGTCGCGTGCGGCGACTGCAACTCCTCCCTGACCTCGTGCTGGGCCAAAGGGAAGTACCAGCTCCACCCCTACTACCATTGCCACAAGCCGGGTTGCCCCAGCTACGGCAAGTCGATTCGCCGCGACGTGATCGAAGGTGAGTTCGATCAGCTCCTCAATTCGGTTCGTCCGACCGAGAAGCTGTTCAAGGTGGCAAGCCGGATGTTCCGTGATCTCTGGGACAATCGGGGCGACCAGATCGCGGCGCAGAAGAAGGCGATGGCCGTCGAGCTGGTGAGGATCAACGCCCAGCGCGACCAGGTGCTCGACCGAATCCTCGATGCGACTGTCCCGAGCGTGATCGCAGCCTTCGAGGAACGGGTCCGCAAGCTTGAAGCCGATGCGATCCTCATCAAGGAGCGCATGGCGAATACCGTGGTTTTGGGGAAGACCTTTGACGAGAGTCTTAGAACCGCCCTGACCTTCCTCGCAAACCCTTGCAATCTTTGGGATTCTGGGTCGCTTGAGAAGCGCCGGGCAGTCCTGAAATTGGTATTCGCGGGCAAACTTCCGTACGTCCGGAAAGAGGGGTTTAGAACTCCTACTTTATCCTTACCGTTCAAAGCGATAGCTGCGCTTTCGGCGGGTGATTTCAAAATGGCGCGCCCTGGTGGAATCGAACCACCGACCTGAAGCTTAGAAGGCTCCTGCTCTATCCAACTGAGCTAAGGGCGCGGAATCCGGTCAGTGCGTCCAGTTCTCGCCCCGGTTGGTACGGAAATTATCCGCATAGACCTTGGGCTTGATCGGCTTTGCCGGCAAACGCGGCTCGATCTCGAAGGAAATTTCCTTGGCCTCGGCGTAGGCCACGGCCGCCTCCTGGGTCGGGAATCGAAGACAGAGCTGGTTGCGCGTATCACCCGAGCCCGGCCATCCGGTCAACGGATCGAGGCGCACGCTTTCGGAGGGGGCGTATTCCAAAACCCACTCGTGGGTATTCGCCCGGCCCGATTGCATGGCCGATCGCGGGGGGCAGTGAATGCGTGCGAGAGGCTTGAGTCCGCTCATACAAAAATTCTCCAGTCTTCGTCTTCAGAATGTTGCGCCGGCCGCCTGGCACCGGGCAACCACGGTTCTCACCCCGGCGGCATCCAGCAGGGCATCGGCGAGGCAACCATCCATCGTCGTCTCGCCGGAACCGCCGGCACGGATCACCTCGCGGGCATGGTCTGGTCGCAACATCGATTGGCCCAACCGGAGACGCATCTTGCAATGCTTAACCCGGAACGACAGCGGACGCCACGCGCCCGGTCGCAACACCGGGCCATTCCTCCGGCAGATTTGTGCCGCCGGCGTCGCGATGGGGATGATCATGGTCAACCACACGGCGGAAAACCGAGGCGGCGATCACCTTGCCGGATTTCGCAGAGGGCCGGACCATCGCCCAGGGGATCACGTCCATCGGAGCATCAGCCCAACGCGTCGAGCACGGCGCGCGTGGCCTCCACCGTGCCGGTCGGGCCGCCGACATCCGCCGTCCTCAATCCGCCCAGGAAGGCGGCATCCACCGCGTCCCTGATCTCCCCGGCAGCCTCGGCCAGATGCGCGCCCGCGCCGCGCATCGCCAGCCAGTCCAACATCATGGCCGCCGAGAGGATCGTCGCGGTGGGATTGGCCTTGCCCTGACCCGCAATGTCAGGCGCCGTGCCGTGGCTCGGCTGGAACACGGCGTGCGCCTCGCCGAGATCGGCCGATGGCGCGAAGCCCATGCCGCCGATCAGCCCGGCAGCAAGATCCGACAGGATGTCGCCGAACATGTTCTCGGTGGGCAGCAGGTCGAAATCCCAAGGCTGCCGGATCAGATCGAGCGCCATGGCGTCCACATAGGCAGCATCATGGCGCACATCCGGATACTCGGCCGCTACCTCGCCGAAGATCGCGCGCAGCCAGGCGAAGGCGCGGAAGACATTGGCCTTGTCCACCAGCGTCACACGCCCCGGCCGACCCAGCCGCTGCGCGCGTTGCCCGGCGAGATCGAAGGACATGCGCGCCAGCCGCAGCGAGGTGCCGCGCGTCATCCGCAGCGTCTCCTCCGCCATATCCGGCGTGACCAGGCCCTTGTCCTTGGAGAAGAACAGTCCCTCGGTGCTCTCCCTCAGGATCACGAAATCGATCTTCGCGGCGCGCGGATCGGCAAGCGGCAGAGGCACGCCCGGGATGGCACGGATGGGGCGTACCCCACCGAAGAGGTCCAACCTCTGGCGCAAGGTGATCTGCGGGGCGAGCTCCGTGCCGTCCGCGTGACGAATGCCGGGCCAACCCATCGCGCCGAGCAGGATGGCATCCGCCTTGCGAGAACGCTCGAAGACCTCATCGGAGAGATCCGTCCCCGTATCGCGATAGGCGAAGGCGCCAGCGCGGAGCTCGGTGAAGCCCAGCCCCAGTGCATGGCGCGCATCCACTTTCTGCAGCACGGCCACCGCGGCTTCCATCACCTCCGGTCCGATGCCGTCGCCAGGCAGGACCGCGATATCGAGTGCGTTCATAGCCTTGCGTTTCCTTTTCCCATGCCGCCAAGCTAACCGCACACCAAAGAGCGGCAAGACCCGCCGAGGGAGGAAAACGATGACGATCACGCGCCGGGGCCTGTTGGCCGCGCCTGCCTTGTTGCCCTTCGCCGCTCAGGCGCAATCGGGTTGGCCGGAGCGGCCTGTCCGGATTATTGTGCCCTTCCCGCCCGGCCAGGCCGCCGACATCTTCACGCGGCTCGTGGCCGACCAGCTTTCGCAGCGCTGGCCGCAACGCGTCGTCGTCGAGAACCGCGGCGGTGGCGCCGGGGCACCGGCGCTCGAGGCCGGCGCCCGCGCCGCGCCTGACGGGTACACGCTGACGGCCGGCACTTCCGGCACGCTGGGCGTGAATCCCTCCGTGCTGCAACGGCTGCCCTATGACGCCGAGCGCGACTTCGCGCCCATCAGCAACGTCGTCATGGTGCCCCTGCTGGTGATCGCCCATCCAAGCTTCCCGGCCCAGACGATCCAGGAGCTCGCGGCACTGGTCCGCGCCAGGCCGGGCGAGATCAACATCGCCTCGGCAGGCCCGGCCACCAGCCAGCATCTCGCCATCGAACTGCTACAGCTGCGCACCGGGCTGCGCTTCAACATCGTGCATTATCGGGGATCGGGCCCGGGCATCTCGGACCTGGTGGCCGGCAATGTGCCGCTCATGATGGACAGCGTCGCAAGCGCCCTGCCGCAGGTCCAGGGCGGGCGTGCCCGGGCCATGGCCGTGGCCCAGCCGCGCCGCATTCCGCAGCTTCCGGAACTTCCGACAATCGGGGAAACGCTGTCGCCCGGCTATGAGGCGGCGGGTTGGACCGGGCTTGTCGCTCCCGCTGCGACGCCGCCCGAGATCGTCCGCCGCATCTCCGCCGATGTCCGTGCCATTCTCGACGATCGCGCCCTGCAGGACCGGATCCTCGGCATGGGCGCCATCGCCGATCCCGGCACGCCCGAGGAGTTCGGACGCTTCGTTCGCAGCGAGATCGCGAAATGGCGCGAGGTGGCCCAGGCGGCGAATGTCCGCCTGGACGGCTGAAACGGATCATGATGCATGGGCCAAAGCCCATGCATCGTATCGGCTACTTCTTCTGGATCAGCTCGATCTTGTAGCCGTCCGGATCTTCGATGAAGGCGATGAGCGTGGTGCCGAATTTCACCGGGCCGGGCTCGCGCGAGATCTTCACCCCGGCGGCGCGCATCTTCTCGCAAGTGCCGTAGATGTCGGGCACGCCCACGGCGAGATGGCCGAAGGCGCCACCCATCTCATACGTCTTGACGCCGTAGTTGTAGGTCAGCTCCAGGACGGTCTCCTTGCTCTCGTCGCCATAGCCGAGGAAGACGAGGGTGTACTTCCCGTCCGGCACGTCGTTGCGACGGATCTCCTTCATGCCGAGATGGGTCGTGTAGAAGGCGATGCTGCGGTCGAGATCGCCGACGCGCAGCATGGTGTGCAGGTAGCGGAAGCTATCGCTCATTCTCAAATCTCCTGTCGATGTGATGGCGTTCAGGCGGTGAAGTGTTCCGGATCGACGGCCAGGACGAAAAGTCCCGCCGCCTTCGCCGCTTCAAGGGTGGCGGCCCGCTCGGCGAGTATGGTGCGGCCGGCTTCGATGGCAATGCCGCGCAGCCCCGAGGAGCGGGCGCCGGCCACGGTCACGGGCCCGATCACCGGCGCGTCAACCCGCATTTCCTGACCCACCTTGGAGAGCTTCACCAGCACGCCGCCAGGGCCATCGCGCCGGAGATCGCCGGCCCGCGCGATCAGGGCGTCCGTCCCTTCCACCGCCTCGATGCCGAGCACCAGGCCCTGCTGCACGACCACCGCCTGCCCCACGTCCATCGGGGCCAGGCGGCGCAGCGTCTCGATCCCGCGGCCGATATCCGCCCGCGCCAGCGCGTCGGGCGCCGAGCCCACCAGGAGGCCCGCTTCGGCAACGGTGCTGTCCTCGATGAGGGATTGCGGCGAGACGACCTCGAACCCCTCCTCGCCGAGCACCTGAACCACGGCCCGGAACAGCGCATCGTCCCCTGAGAGAAGCGCGACGCCAACGCGCGCCATCGCCTTGGCCATCCAGACATCGGGCAGGAGCGACAGCATGGACGGCCGCTTCACTTTGCCCGCGAGGACGATATGGGTCGCGCCCTCATCCTTCAATCGCTGGATGATTGCGCCGCCCGCACCAATACGCTCCACCGAATGTGGAAACCGTACGTAATCGGCCGGATCGCAGAAGCCCTTCAGGCAGATGACGAAGACATCATGGCCCGACCTGGTGGCGGCTTCGGCGACGCGCGCCGGAAAAGGTCCCCCGCCGGCCAGCAGGCCGAGCTTCACGCCTCTTCGTCCTCGGCCCCCAACTCGGCCGCCATCCGGCCCGGACGGATAAGCTCGCGCCGGCGGTCACCGGACCGCAGGAAGCCGAGCACCTCCCCAACCAGAATGTCCCCGGCAAAGCGCTCCTCGGCCACGAGCATGCGCTCGGCGAAGGTGCCAGGATCCTTGAAGAGCAGCCGGAAGGCCGCCCGCAACGCATGGAGATTTTCCCGCGAGAAGCCCCGCCGCCGCAGGCCGACCACGTTCAGCCCGACCAGTCGGGCCGGAAGGCCAAAGACATTACCGAAGGGCGGGACGTCATTCGTCACGCCCGCGAGCCCGCCCACCATCGCATGGCGGCCAATGCGAACCATCTGATGGATCGCAGCACCTCCGCCCAGGAAGCACTGCTCGCCGAGCTGGACGTGCCCACCCAGCATCACATTGTTCGCGAGGATCACCCGGTCGCCGACGCGGCAATCATGTCCGACATGGCTGCAGGCCATGAGCAGACAGTCCGCGCCCACCCGCGTCATGCCCTCGCCGCCCACGCTGGCGCGATGCACCGTGACATGCTCACGCAGATGGCTGCGCGGCCCGATCTCAACGCCCGTCGGCTCGCCGCGATACTTCAGATCCTGCGGCGGAAGACCGACGGAGGCGAAGGCCGAGAGACGGCTCTCGGCGCCGATCCGGGTCTGGCCCTCGATCACCACATGAGAGACGAGTTCGACGCCCTCCTCCAGAACGACGCCGGGGCCAACGATGCAAAAGGGTCCGACCCGGCAGCCGGCGCCGATCGTGGCGCCTGCCTCGATCACGGCCGAAGGATGGATGGAGGCGTTGCCAGCGATGCTATCCACGTTACTCACCGGTCCCTGATCATCGCGGCATAGGTCGCCTCGGCGACGACGACGCCGTCGACCTTGGCCTGGGCCGAGAACTTCCACACATTCATTCGTCGTTGCACCTTCGTGACGTGGACGCGGATCTGGTCGCCGGGCACGACCGGCCGGCGGAATTTCGCGGCCTCCACGGACATGAAATAGACGAGCTTGCCCTGCGCGCCCTCGCCCAGGGTCGCCACCACCAGGACCGCCGCCGTCTGCGCCATGCTCTCGACGATCAGAACGCCGGGCATCACCGGCTCGCTCGGGAAATGGCCCTGGAAAAAGAACTCATTGATCGTGACGTTCTTCACGCCGACCGCCGACTGGTCGAGCACGAGATCCACGACCCGGTCGATCAGCAGAAACGGATAGCGATGCGGAATCGCCGCCATGATCTGCGCGATGCCGTAGGACTCGATAACCGTATCTGGGGGTGCCGCCTGATCCATGGCTTTCACTCCGCTTCTCTTTTTCTTACATGCCGCGACTCGGCGGTCAGACGTTTCAGGACCTGCAAGGATCGGAAGACCTCGCGAATAGGTGCGGCCGGGGTGCCGAAGACTTCCGCCCTGGCAGGGAGATCCGTGATCACGCCGGATTGCGCGCCGATACGCGCCCGATCGCCGATCGAGAGATGCCCGGAGAATCCAGCCTGGCCGCCCGCGCTCACGTAATCGCCCATCACAGTAGATCCGGAAACCCCCACCTGGGCGACCATGATGCATCCCCGACCGGTTCGGACGTTATGCCCCACCTGGACCAGGTTATCGAGCCGCGTTCCTTCGCCCAGGACAGTATTGACCAGCGCCCCCCGGTCCACGCAGCTATTGGCGCCGATTTCGACACCGCGCCCGATCTCGACAAGGCCGAGCTGAGGCGCGGTCTCGAAGCGCCCGTCCGGAGCCAGGGTGAAGCCGAACCCCTCCTGCCCGACCCGGGCGCCGGGATGCAGCACGACGCCTTCCGCGCAGATCGCATGCGAGATGGAAGCGTGGCTGTGCAGGATACATCCCTTGCCCAGCACCACACCCGGGCCGACCGTCACAAGCGGTCCGATCAGGCAGCCTTCACCGATCCGCGCCCCCGCGCCGATGACCGACATGGGCCCGATCTCGGTCCCTTCGCCAATGACGGCGTCCGGCGCCACGACCGCGGTCGGGTGGATACGGCCCTGCGGCACCGGCCGGGGATGAAACAGCAAGGCCACCTTGCCAAAGGCCGCCGACGGCGAGGCGCAGATGATCGCCACGCAACCCGGCGGGACCTGCCCGGCAAGCGCATGGGTCACGAGCACCACGCCGGCCCTCGTTGCCCGGAGCGCGGCGGCGTAGCGCGGGGCCTCGCAGAAGCTGACCTCCTGGGAGGTGGCTGCCTCGAGCGAAGCGACGCCGGAAAAGCACCGCTCCGGATCCCCGTCGAACGCGCCGCTCACGGCGGCGGCGATGGTCGTCAGTGAGAGAGGCCCCGCATGCCCGAAAAAGCGGGCGTCAGCCGACATGCGAGGCGTTCCGCATTTTCCGGATCAGCGGCGGGCAGGCTGCTGCGCCGGAGGAGCGGCAGGGCGCGCGGCGGCCGCGGCAGGAGCCGCGCCACCAGGAGCCTGCGCGCCAGGCGGCGGCGCCGGCGGCTGCGAACCGTCGCTCTCGGCGGGGATGGTGACCTGCCGCAGCGTGCGGTTGAACTGCTGCGCGACTTCTTCCGTCAGGTCGAAGGCGGGCTCGTTCATGATCACCAGCGGACGCGGCAGGACGACATTCACCGTGCGGCTGCCGGCCACCTGCCGGACCACGACGCCCAGAGCTTCCTCGATCTGCACGAGGGACTGCTGCGCCGCCTGCTCGATCGACTGGCTGCGGTTGCGGAAGATGCGCTGGCTGTCCGTGATGCGATCCTGCAACTCGCGTTCGCGGCCACGAATCTGTTCCGGATTCATCTGGGCGCGCTGCGTCGCAAGCGCCTGCTGCGCGTCGCGCCAGCCGTTCTGCTCACGCTGCAGATCGTCGTTCAGCCGGGTCCGGCGACGCTCGATTTCCTCGCGCACCTGATTGAACGCCGTGGAAAGGCGCTGGATCTCGGGAATATCGACGATACCGATCACGGCCGCGGGTGGCGGCGTGCCGGGCGGCAGAGCCGGCGGACGGGCCGCCGTCGGCCCAGGGCGGGCCGGCGCCTGGGCGGGAGTCTGGGCCGGGCGCTGCTGCGGCGCCTGGGTCGGACGCTGGCCGGCCGCGCCCTGGTTCTGCCCGGGGACGAACCATTCCTGGCCTTGCCGCTGCTGGGCCAGGGCCATGGTCGGGGCCAGACCCATCAAAAGGGCCAGCGAAAGTCGGAACGATGTCATTGGCGTCTACCTGTCCCAGCGCTCAGAAGCGCGTACCAAAGCCAAAACGGAAAACCTGAGTCTGATCGTAGCTCTGCTTCACGAGAGCCTGAGCCAGGTCGATATTGATCAGCCCGAAGGGGCTTCTCCAGGAGATGCCCACGCCCGCGCTGACGCGCGGCCGCGCCGAGTCGCCGATCCCCGTGCCGGAGACCGTGTCCCACAGGGCGCCGACATCCACGAAGGCCCGGCCGATCAGGCCGATCTCGGAGGGCACCGGCAGCGGGAATCGCATCTCGCTGGTCTGCGTCCACATCATCCGGCCACCCAGGGCGTCACGCGTCGCGAGATCGCGCGGGCCGGCGCCGGCCAAGGCGAAGCCGCGGAGGTTCTCGCCACCGAGGAAGAAACGATCGACGATGCGATCCGGCTTTCCGTTACCGTAGGAATGCAGGATGCCGGCGCTGCCGAAGAAGGTCAGCACGTAGTCGGGATTGCCGAAGACCCGCTCGAAGGGCAGGAACAGCGCGCCGTCCAGGCGAGCGCGGACATAAGCCACGTCGCCACCCAACCCCGCGAAGTCGGTGCCCAGGCGCAGCAGGTAGCCGCGCTTCGGCTCGATCAGGTTGTCGCGGGTGTCATAGGCCAGCGTCTGGCTGATCTGGCTGAGGATCGTGCTGCCCTGCTGCTCCAGAACGAAGCGCGAGGCCCCGGGCTGGATGTTGTAGATGTCGCGATTGACAAGGCTGTACGACCACGACTGCCGCAGGCGCTCATTGAACTCGTACCCACCGCGCAATGCGAAGCCGGCGCGGCGCTCGCTGTACTGCGAGACCGTCAGCAGGTTCCGCTGGATGTAGAAGATATCCGCGCCCACCGCGAGGTTCCGATCCAGGAAGGACGGATCGGTCAGCGAGATATCCACCTGGCTGCGACGCTGGGCGATTGTGGTGTTGAGGCGGGCATCGAGACCGGTGCCGGACAGATTGCGCTCGCGCAGGCCGAAATCAGCCAGGAAGCCGGCGTCGGTCGAATAACCACCGCCCACGCTCACTTCGCCGGTCGCCCGCTCGGTGATCTGGGTGTTCAGGATCGTGCGATCGGGCGCGGAGCCCGGTGAATTGGTGATCTGGACGTCGCTGAAATAGCCCAGGTTGCGGATGCGCTCACGCGAGCGGCGCACCTGCGCGGCATTGAAGGCGTCGCCTTCCGCCAGACGGAACTCGCGGCGGATCACGCGATCCTGCGTGCGGGTGTTGCCGTTGATGTCGATGCGCTCGACGAAGATGCGCGGCGCCTCATTCACCGCAAAGGTGATGTTGACCTTGCGCGTCTCGGCGTCGCGCGTGATGCGCGGCTGAACGTCCACGAAGGGGAAGCCGCGCAGATTGGCCGCATCCGCCAGGGCCTGAGAGCTACGCTCCACGGCATCGCCGTCATACCAGTCGCCCGAGGCGATTTCGACGAAGCGGCGAATCTCGGCGGTGTCCAGACCCGGGAAGGCGGAGGTGATCTCGACCGTGCCGAAGGTATAACGTTGACCTTCGTTGATATTGTAGGTCAGGAAGAAGCCGCTTCGGTCCGGCGCCAGCTCGGCCGTGGCCACGCCAACCTGCACATCCGGGTACCCGGTACGAAGGTAGTAGCGCCGGAGCAGCTCGCGGTCGAAGTTGAGGCGATCGGGATCGAAGGTGTCGGAATTGGAGAGGAAGCGGTAGAAAGCCTCTTCCTTCGTGGACACGACCTCACGCAGCCGGCCATCGCTATAGGCACGGTTGCCCACGAAGTTGATGCGGGCCACCAGCGCCGCATCGCCTTCCTGAATTTCGAACACGACGTCGACCCGGTTCTGATCCAGCTCGATCAGCTTGGGCTCGACGCGCGCGGCGAAGCGGCCACGGCGCGCATAAAGATCCAGGATGCGCTGGCGATCGGCCTGCACCAGCTGCGAGGTGTAAACGGAACGCGGGCGCAGTTGCACCTCGGCGCGCAGGACGTCGTCGGAAACGCGGCGATTGCCCTCGAAAGCGACGCGGCTGACGAGAGGATTCTCGGCCACGACGACGATGAGGCGCGAACCGTCCCGCGAGATCCGGACGTCCCGGAACAGGCCGGTCGCGAAAAGGCTGCGGATGGAGCGATCGGCGCGGTCGGCGTCATAGGTATCGCCTGGCTGCAGCAGCATATAGCTGCGCACCGTGTCGGTCTCGATCCGCTGATTGCCCTGGACCACGACCGCCGTGAGGGTTCCCCCCGGCGCCTCGGCCGCGCGGACAGGCGCGGGGCGCCGGCCCTGGGCATCGGCCTGACCCGGCGACAGCATCACAAACCCGACGGTCGTGAGCAGGATAGCGCGAAGCGTTGTCGTCAAGGAAAGACCCATATGTTTGCGTCGAGCCGAAGCCGGCGGGAACATAGCCGCGCCGCCGGCAAGCCGCCACCCCGCCGTTTCCATCACCCTCATCCGACCAGCCCCGCGACCCAGCGACCGATCCCGCCATGGGCGATGTCATTCCATGTCGCAAACAAAAACAGACAGATCAAGACCGCGAAGCCCGCGCGGAAGCCGACCTCCAGCGCCTTGGGGGGAAGCGGCCGCCCCCGGATCGCCTCGGCGGCGTAGAACATGAGGTGACCGCCGTCCAAGAGAGGGATGGGGAAGAGGTTCAGCAGGCCAAGGCTCACCGACAACAACGCCATCAGATTGATCAGCGGAACGATGCCCAGAGTCGCGGCCTCGCCGGAGACCTCGGCGATACGGATGGGTCCACCGAGCTCGCTTGCGCTCCGCGAGCCGGACAGCATCTCGCCAATGCCCTTGAGGGTCGCCCAGCTGACGTCGACGGTCTGCACCGCGCCCGCCCAGAGGGCCGAGATCGGATCGAGTCGTTCGAAAACGGCCTGGCCGCCCTGGATACCCAGAATACCCACGGGTTGCGCCTCGCTGCCGGGGCGGATCGCGGGAACCGCCTGGAGATCCAGCTCCCTGCCGTCACGCTCGAGGCGGACCGTCACCTGCTGGCCGGCCCGAGGCTGGATGTAGCGCTGCACCTGGTCGAAGCGGGTCACGCGCTCGCCATCGAGTGCGACGATGGTGTCACCCGGGACGATGCCCGCCATTTCGGCCGGAGAGCCTGGAGATATGACGGAGACGCTCGTCAGGCCCCGCGGGACGCCATTCGTTGCGAAAAGAAGACCGAAAAGCAGCGCCGCCAGCAGGAAATTCGCGACGGGTCCGGCCGCGACCACGATGGCCCGGTCGAGCACGCTCTTGTTGTGGAAGGTCTCGCCGACACGCTCCGGCACGCGATCGGCCTCCGGCGTCTCCTCGTGCGGCGCCTGGCCGTGCAGCTTCACGTAGCCGCCGAGGGGGATCCAGGCGATGCGCCATTGCGTCCCCCGGCGATCCTGCCAGGAAGCGATGGCCCTGCCGAAGCCGATGCTGAAGGCGTCGACATGAACCTTGCGCCAACGGGCAGCGAGATAGTGCCCGAGCTCGTGGAAGAAAATCAGGACACCCAGCACGACCAGGAAGGCCATCAGGGTCCGCACGGCGGAAGGGACGAATTCGAGCATGATGGAACTCCGTCAGGCCGCTGCGCGGTGCGCGGCAATGCGTGAAGCCTCACGGCGGGCCGCCTGATCAAGCGCCAGGATGGATTCGAGGTCCGAAACGGGCTGGCCGCCCAGGATCGCCAGCGTCTCCGCCACCACCGCCGCGATGTCGAGGAAGCCCAGGCCGCGCCCCAGGAAGAGCTCGACGGCCACCTCATTCGCGGCGTTGAGCACGCAGGGCGCCCCGCCCTCGGCCTCCAGCGCCTCGCGGGCCAGCCGCAGCGCGGGGAAACGCTGGGTGTCGGGAGCGGAGAAATCGAGGCGGCTCAGGGCGGCCAGATCCAGCCGCGCCACATCGACCGACATGCGGTCAGGCCAGGCAAGGCAGCTCGCGATGGGTGTGCGCATATCCGGCGTCCCGAGCTGTGCCAGAAGCGAGCCATCGGCATATTGGACCAGCCCATGCACCGCCGATTGCGGATGGATCAGGACACCCAGCTGGTCCGGCCGGACGGGGAAGAGTCGTGCCGCCTCGATCAGCTCCAGCCCCTTGTTGAACATGGTGGCGCTGTCGATGCTGATCTTGGCGCCCATGGACCAGACCGGGTGCCGAACCGCCTGCTCAGGCGTCGCCTGGGCCATCTGCGCGGTCGTCCACTCCCGGAACGGCCCACCCGATGCGGTCAGGATGATCTGCTCGATCACCGAGGGGTCGCGGGCATCAAGGGCCTGGAAGATGGCATTGTGCTCGGAATCGACGGGCAGCAGCGTGGCGCCCGTGCTCCGGGCCGCGTCCAGCACGATATGCCCGGCGCAGACGAGGCTTTCCTTATTGGCCAGCGCCAGCGTGCCGCCACGGGCCAGGGCCGCGAGGGTGCTGCGCAGGCCGACGGCGCCCACGATCGCCGCCATCGTCCAGTCGGCCGGCCGGCTGGCCGCCGCGGTCACGGCTTCGGCCCCTGCGGCCGCTTCGATGCCGGAACCCGCCAGCTCTTCCTTGAGGACCGGATAAGCGCGCTCATCGGCCACGACGGCGAGGCGGGCGCGATGCGCCTTCGCCTGGGCCGCCAGGGTCTTCGCGTCCTTGCCGGCGACCAGCGCCTCCACGACGAAGGTGCCGGGCTTTGCCGCCGCCAGCAGGGACAAGGTGCTGCGACCGACCGAACCGGTGCTACCGAGAACCGTGACGCTGCGGGGAGACGAAACAGCCAAAGCTACCTCCAAAGATGAACGCCCGGTCCCGCAAGCGCACCAATCAGCGCGGCCAGCGGCGCTGCGGTCAGAATACCATCGAGCCGATCCAGCAGACCGCCGTGGCCAGGAATGAGCCCGGAGGAGTCCTTTACGCCAAATCGGCGCTTGATCCAGCTTTCAAACATATCACCCGATTGCGTGGCGATCCCGAGGAAAGCCGCGATCAGCGCAATCCTGACCGGCGATCCACCCGCGCCCAGCGCGAACGCGACGCCCAGGCCCACAGCCGCCGCCCCGAGGAGCCCGCCCATGGAGCCGGACCAGGTCTTGTTGGGCGAAATCATGGGTGCGAGTTTAGGCCCACCCAGCGCTCGTCCCGTGACGTAGGCCCCGATATCCGAGGCCCAGACGACGAGGAACAGGAAGATCACATTGTCGCGCCCGACCAGGCCGTCCTGCCGCAGCACGATCAGCGCGACGCCCGCCAGCCCGATGTAAAAGACGCCGAAGGCCAGCCAGCCGGGCGCGAGTCCCGTGGACTGCCGCGCGACATACCGGGTGACCACCACCCCTGCCGCAAGGATCAGCAGCGCCAATCCCGGATGACCGAGGACGGTGGCGGCCCCCGCAGCAAGCACAAAGGGGCCGACGACAAGGCCCGGCATCACTCGGGTCGATCCGCCGCAGAGCCTGACCCATTCCCAGGCCAGGCCAGCCACGCAAAGCGCCATCAAGCCCGACCACCAGAGACCGCCCAGCCAGACGCTCAGCAAGGCCACAGGCCCCAGGACGGCCGCGGTCAGGACGCGCGTCCGCAGGTCCGCCCAATTGCGCATTCAGCCGATTCGAGCGCCGAAACGCCGCTCCCGCGCGGCGTAATCGGTCAGGGCCGCGTTGAAATCGGCCGCGCCGAAGTCGGGCCAGAGGCCGGGCAGGAAGATCAGTTCCGCATAGGCGGCCTGCCACAGCAGGAAGTTGGAGATACGCTGCTCGCCCGAAGTCCGGATGATGAGATCCGGATCGGGCATGCCCGCCGTGAAGAGGCGCGACGCGAAACCAGCCTCGTCCAGGGTTTCGGGATCGATCTCGCCGCGCAAGGCGGCGGCGGCGGTCGAGCGTGCGGCCGACAGGATCTCCGCTCGTGAGCCGTAGGACAAGGCGACGGTCAGGTTCAGACGCAGCCCACCCGCCGTGCGCTGTTCAGCCGCGTCGATGGCCTTGAGCGTGTCCTCGCCGAACCGATTGCGGTCACCGATGACGCGCAGACGCACGCCTTCCTTGGTGAGCTGCGCGACTTCCGCCCGCAGATAATGGCGCAGCAGAGCGGTCAGCTCCTGCACCTCGTCGGCCGGGCGGCCCCAGTTTTCGGAAGAAAAGGCGAAGAGCGTGAGCCAGGAGACCCCCGACCCGATCGCCGCCTCGATGGCCCGACGCGCGGCGTCGGCGCCGGCGCGATGGCCCAGGGCCACGGGGAGGCCCCTCGCCTGCGCCCAACGACGATTTCCGTCCATGATGACAGCGACGTGGCGGGGCGGCGGCGCGCCCGAACCCGCCTTCAAGGCAGGGTGCGCGGACATCAGACGGTCTTGATGTCCTTTTCCTTCTCCGCGAGCGAGACTTCGATCTTCTTCACATAATCATCGGTAAGCTTCTGGACCTCGTCGGACCAGCGCTTGGCGTCATCCTCGCCGATCTCCGACTTCTTCTTCCAGCCCTGGATCTGCTCCATGCCGTCGCGACGCACGCCGCGAACGGCCACCTTGGCGCCCTCGGAGTACTTCGCGGCCGTCTTGGCGAGCTCATTGCGGCGCTGCTCGGTGAGCGGCGGCAGCATGACGCGGATCGTCTGGCCTTCGGATTGCGGGTTCAGGCCCAGGCCGGAGTCGCGTATCGCGATCTCGGCGGCCTTGACGATCGTACGGTCCCAGACCTGCACCTGCAGCATCGAAGGGCCCGCGACCGAAACATTGGCCACCTGGCTGAGCGGCTGGTTGGTGCCATAGGCCTCGACCCGGATCGGCTCCAGCAGCGAGGGGCTGGCACGCCCCGTGCGCAGCCCGCTGAAGTCTTTCTTCAATGTCTCGAGCGCGCCATCCATGCGACGCACGAGATCGGCCTTGAGCGTCTTATTGTCGGGCGGGACAGCCATGGATGAGGCCTTGCGATCAGGGGTTGTCGGTCACGGTGGTGAAGCGGCCTTCGCCCTTCATCACCGCCGTGAAAGCACCCGGTTCGTGGATGTTGAAGACAATAATGGGCAGATGGTTTTCCCGCGCAACCGAGATGGCCGCGGCGTCCATCACGGCGAGATCCCGCGAGAGCATCTCCAGATAAGTCAGGGTCGTATAGCGCTCGGCGTCCGGGTTCGTCCGGGGGTCGGCCGCATAGACGCCATCCACCTGGGTGCCCTTGAGCAGGGCGTCGCAGCCCATCTCGACCGCGCGCAGCGCCGCCGCCGTGTCCGTGGTGAAGAAGGGGTTGCCCGTTCCGGCGCCGAAGATCACGACCCGGCCCTTCTCCATGTGGCGCATGGCGCGCCGCCGGATATAGGGCTCGCAGATCGCGCTCATCTCGATGGCGGATTGGACCCGCGTCTGAACGCCGGCCTTCTCGAGGGCGGACTGCATGGCCAGCGCGTTCATCACGGTCGCGAGCATGCCCATATAGTCGGCCTGGGCGCGGTCCATGCCGGTCGCGGCACCGGCGATCCCGCGGAAAATATTGCCGCCACCGATCACCATGGCGACTTCGACACCCAGATCGACCACGCCGGAGACATCCGCCGCTATGGCCTTCAGGGTCGCGACGTCCAGCCCGTAGGATCGGTTGCCCATGAGGGCCTCGCCGGAAACCTTCAGCAGCACGCGCTTGTGTATGGGCGTTTCGCTCATCGCTGATCCGGTTTGCTAGAAAAGTGGTACTGGCAGGGAAATGTGGCGCCGGGGCGGCAGAAGCCGTCCCGGCGCCGGAATAGGCTCAGGAAACGCCGGATACGGCGGCCACTTCGGCCGCGAAGTCGGACGTCTGCTTCTCGATGCCTTCGCCGAGATGGAAGCGCATGAAGCCCTTGAGCTCCAGACCCGCCTTCGCGACGACAGCCTTCACGCGGCTCTCACCGTCATGCACCCAGACCTGCTCCAGGAGGACGACTTCCTCGTAGAACTTGCGGATACGGCCTTCGACCATCTTCTCGATGACGGCCGGCGGCTTGCCGGAAGCCGAAGCCTGCTCGGTGAGGACGGCCTTCTCGCGCTCGAGCGCCGAAGGTTCCACCGCGCTGATGTCCAGCGCTTCGGGACGCGTGGCGGCGACGTGCATGCCGATCTGGCGACCCAGGGTCTCCATCACGGAATCCTCGCCGGGACCCTCGAGCGCCACCAGAACGCCGATCTTGCCGAGACCCGGCTTCACCGCATTGTGGATATAGGTCGCGACCGTGCCCTGCTTGACGGTGAAGACCTTCGCACGACGGATCGTCATGTTCTCGCCGATCGTGGCGATCAGCTTGGTCAGCTCGTCCTGCGTGCTGTGGGTCGTCCCCGGATAGGTGGCGGCCTTCAGCTTCTCAAGATCCTCGCCGACCGAGAGGGCCAGACCGGCCACCTCGGAGACGAAGTTCTGGAAGTTCTCGTTGCGCGCAACGAAGTCGGTCTCGGCATTCACCTCGACCATCGCCGCGACGCCGGGGCCGGAGGCAACGCCCACCAGACCCTCGGCGGCCACGCGGCCCGACTTCTTGGCGGCAGCCGACAGACCCTTCTTACGGAGCCAGTCGATGGCGCCTTCGATGTCGCCACCGCTCTCAACCAACGCCTTCTTGCAGTCCATCATGCCCGCGCCGGTGGCGTCGCGCAGTTCCCGGACCATGCCGGCCGTGATTTCAGCCATTAGCTCAAGCTCCTCTTTGTGACGATCGCTCGTCCAGTCTCAGGCCTGGGCGGCCGGCGCTTCTTCGGCGGCGGGCTCGATGACCTCTTCCGCCATCGGTTCGGCCATCGCGCCGACGTCGCGGCCCGATGCCTGCAGCTCGGCCGAGATGCCGTCGAAGACGGCGGCGGCGACCAGGTCGCAATAGAGGTTGATGGCGCGGATCGCGTCGTCATTGCCGGGGATGGGGAAGGTCACGCCCGAGGGATCGCAGTTGCTGTCGACGACGGCCACGACGGGGATCCCGAGCGTGTTCGCCTCTTCGATCGCCAGCTTCTCCTTCACCACGTCGATGACGAAGATCATGTCGGGCAGGCCGCCCATCTCGCGGATACCACCAAGCGCGCGGTCGAGCTTGTCGCGCTCGCGCGTCAGCATCAGCACTTCCTTCTTGGTCAGGCCCTGGATGTCGCCCTGCAGGCGCGCGTCCATTTCCTTGAGGCGCTTGATGGAGCCCGTGATGGTCTTCCAGTTGGTCAGCATGCCGCCGAGCCAGCGATGGTTGACGTAGTACTGGCCGCAGCGGGTCGCCGCCTCGGCCACGTATTCCGCCGCCGCCTTCTTGGTGCCCACGAAGAGCACGCGACCGCCGCCGGCAACCGTGTCACGCACGGTGCGCAGGGCGCGCTCGAGCATCGGAACGGTCTGCTGCAGATCCAGGATGTGGACCTGGTTGCGGATGCCGAAGATGTAGGGGGCCATCCGCGGATTCCAGCGCCGCGTGTGGTGACCGAAATGCACACCGGCTTCGAGCAGCTGGCGCAGGGAAACTTCTGGCATCGCCATGGCGATAATCCTTCCAAAACAGTCCGGTTAAGCCTCCGCGGCGCAAACCTCGACCGAAGCCGAGACCGGACCCTTGCCGAACGGAAGGGGCGCGCCGCGTGTGGATTGCCGGTGGAACGCCCACCGGCTGGGCAGCCCTATGGCCGAAAAAGCCCTTCCATGCAAGATGATGCGGTCGCGTCCAGCACATGCCTCAGCCGCGCGGCGCCCTCGTCGATCGTGCCGTCGTTGCGGATGGTGACGACATCCAGCCCTTCCGGCAGCCCCATCTCGCGATCAAGCCTCGCCTGGATCTGCTCCTCCGTCTCGCGGCCACGACGCGCCAGGCGCTCGGCCAGCAGGGCGCGGGGGGCGGTGACCTCCACGACGCGCAGGCGGCGGATCCGGCCGGCGGCATGCAGGACCGTCCGGGAGACGCTGATCACGGCCAGCCGGTCCTCCGGCGCCTCGATGCGGCGGATGCCGTAATGCAGCCCATGGGCCTGCCAGGTCAGGATGAAGGCATCCTGCGCCGCAAGTGACTGAAATTCCTCGATGGAGACGGCTTCGTGCTCCTCGCCGCCCGCCCCGGCCGGGCGCGTGATGGTGCGCCGGGCGAAGTGGAAGCGGGGATTCTCGCCTAATTCGGCCCGCACCCGATCCAGCAGGCTGTCCTTGCCCGCGCCGGACGGGCCCGCGAGCGCCACCCAGATCATCGCCTCTCCGGATTGACCACGCAGCTCAATTTTGCGCAGATCGTCACACATCCAAAAGGCTCCCGCATGTTCACCACTCGCCCTGAGATCGCCGGAACATTCGGGGCTGTGGCCTCCACGCACTGGCTCGCGAGCCAGGTCGGTATGGCGGTGCTGGAGCGGGGCGGCAATGCCTTCGACGCAGCGGCCGCGGCGGGCTTCACCCTGCAGATCGTCGAGCCACACCTCAACGGCCCCGGCGGCGACTGCCCCATCATCCTTCACGACGCGAAGCTCGGCCAGGAGATGGTCATCTGCGGCCAGGGCCCTGCCCCTGCCGGCCTGACCGTCGACCATGTGAAGAACCGGCTCGGCCTCGATCTGATCCCGGGCACGGGCTTCCTCGCGGCGCCCATCCCCGGCGCCTTCGACGCCTGGGCCTCGATGCTGCTGAACCACGGCACCTGGCGCCTGCGCGAGGTGCTGGCCTATGCCATCTCCTACGCCCGCAACGGCGCCCATATGGTGCCGCGCGTCTGCCAGACGATCGCAACGGTGAAGCCCCTCTTCGAGGCGGAGTGGAAGAGCTCGGCCGCGATCTGGCTGCGCAACGGCGGGCCGCAGCCCGGCGGGCTCTATGCCAACCCGACCCTGGCCGATACCTATGAAAGGGTGGTCCGCGAGGCCGAAGCCTCCGGACGGGACCGTGATTCCGAAATCCAGGCGGCGCGGGACATCTGGTATTCCGGCTTCGTCGCCGAGGCGATCGATCGCTTCGGCCGCACCCCGGCCGTGGACACTTCCGGCGAGCGGCATGCCGCGGTCCTGACGGGCCACGATATGGCTGGATGGCGCGCCGGCGTGGAAGCCCCGGCCTTCCTGGAATTCATGGGCACGACGGTGCTGAAATGCGGCCCCTGGAGCCAGGGTCCGGCGATGCTCCAGACCCTGTCTTTGCTGTCGGGCTTCGATCTGGCCGCGATGGATCCGGTGGGGGCCGAGTTCGTCCATCACGTCGCCGAAGCCATGAAGCTCGCCTTCGCCGACCGCGAGGCCTTCTATGGCGACCCCAACTTCGCCGAGGTCCCGCTCGCGACGCTGCTCTCCAAGGCCTATGCCGATGAGCGCCGCAAGCTCATCGGCCACGACGCCTCGCTGGAATTCCGGCCCGGCAACCCCGACGGCCTGCCGATCCGCGGCGTGGACTATGCCGCGGCCGTGCATCGTTCCGAGGCGATGGCCATGGCGGCTGGCACGGGCGAGCCCACCGTCTCGCGCCTGGGCGCCTCCAGCGGCGATACCTGCCATGTCGACGTGATCGACCGGCACGGCAACTTCGTGAGCGCAACGCCCTCGGCGGGCTGGCTGCAATCCTCGCCAGCCATCCCGGCGCTGGGCTTCTGCCTGGGCACGCGCTGCCAGATGTTCTGGCTGGATGAGTCGCTGCCCAATGGGCTCCAGCCGGGCAAGCGGCCGCGCACGACCCTCTCGCCCTCCATGGTTTTGCGCGACGGCAAGCCCTGGATGAGCTTCGGCACGCCAGGCGGCGAGCAGCAGGACCAGTGGCAGTCGATCATGGTCTCGCGGATGCTGGCGCACGGCTTCAATATCCAGGAGGCGATCGACCTGCCTTCCTTCCATTCGGAGCATTGGGTCAGCAGCTTCTGGCCGCGCGGCGCCAAGCCCGGCAAGCTCGTGCTGGAGGGGCGTTACGCACCGGAGGTCCTCTCCGCCCTGCAGGCCCGTGGCCACAAGGCGGAGATGGGTGGCGACTGGACCGAGGGGCGTCTGACGGGCGCCCGGCGCGAGGCGGACGGGCAGATCTTCGCGGGGGCCAATCCCCGCGGCATGCAAGGCTATGCGGTGGGGCGCTGAAGCGCCCCACCTGACGCTTACTTCGCGGCCGGCTTGCTCCGCGCCATGGCCGCGAGGTAGCCGCGGTTGCGCGTCGGCGTGATCAGGACCTCGTTGATGCAGACATGCGGGGGCATGGTCGCGAGGAAAAGGACCAGCGCCCCGCAATCCTCGGGCTGCACCATCTCCGACAACTCTTTGTCCGTCAGCTTGACCGGACGCTTGTCGAGGATCGGCGTGCGCACCTCGCCCGGGCACATGGCGGTGGAGCGGATGCCATTGCCGCACTCCTCCATGTTGAGGCTGTGGCTCATCGCCACGACCGCGTGCTTCGAGGCCGTGTAGCCGGCGCCCGACAGAGGGCTCACGAAGCGGCCGGCCATCGAGGCCGTGTGGATCATCAGTCCACCGCCCTGCGCGCGCATGATCGGCAGGGCCGACATCGCGCAATAGAAGGCCGAGAAGAGATTGCCGTTCACCAGATCCTGCACGCCCTCGGGCTTCAGGTCCTTCCAGCTGCGCTGCTGGATGTTCACCCCGGCATTGTTCACCAGGATGTCGAGGCGGCCGAGCTTGCTGTGGATGAAGTCCGCGACCTTCTGGACCGCGGCGGGCTTGGCGAGATCTGCCGTTTTCACATGCACGGTGCCACCGGCGGCCTTGATCGCGGCCGCGACCCTGTCGAGCTTCTCCTTGGTGCGACCGGTGAGGACGACAGCCGCCCCTTCCGCGGCCAGCGCGATGGCGGCGGCCTCGCCGATGCCGCTCCCCGCGCCCGTCACCCACGCGATTTGCCCAGCTAACTTACCCATCGGACGTTCCCTTCCATTGTTGAGCGGGAGCCTAGATGGACTGGATGCGGGTGCAAGAGGGCCGCTTGTCGCGCCGGCACGAGCATGCTTCGCTCGCTGAAATTCTTGGGAGAAAACGCAAATGGCGAAATTCCGCATCATCACGCCCGCAGGCGCGAGCTTCACCGTCGCTGGCGGCGGCTATGACCTCGAGATGGAGGCGCTCCAGGGCATGGATGCCGAGATCGTCGAGGCGCCCATGGACACCGCCGGCTTCATCGCCGCCGCCCAGAATGCCGATGCCATCTACGCCAAGGGCATCCCCATCACTGCCGAGATCATCGCGGGCCTGAAGAACTGCAAGTCGATCACGCTCGGCTCGGTCGGCGTGGACAGCGTGGACGTGAAGGCCGCGACGCGCGCCGGCATCCCCGTGACCAACGTGCCCGACACCTTCATCGAGGAGGTCGCCGACCACGCGATGACGCTGCTGCTCTCGAGCTTCCGGCGCGTGATCGAGCAGGACAAGATGGTGCGCGAGCATCGCTGGAAGGAAGGCCGCCCCGCGCTCCTGCAGATCCCGCGCCTCATGGGACAGACGCTCGGCTTCGTCAGCTTCGGCCGCGTGGCCCGTGCCGTCGCCAAGCGCGCGGCCCCCTTCGGCCTGCGGCTGATCGCCTATGACCCCTTCCTCGACGAGACGCAGATCAGCGAGCATGGCGTGATGCCGGTCTCGCTCAACGACGTCATGAGCCAGTCGGACTTCGTCTCCATGCACGCGCCGGCACGGCCGGAATGCACGCACCTCCTGAAGGAGGAGCATTTCCGGAAAATGAAGAAGACCAGCATCTTCATCAACACGGGCCGCGGCCCGACGGTGGACGAATCCGCGCTGATCAAGGCGCTGACCGAGGGCTGGATCGCCTATGCCGGCCTAGACGTGCTCGAGGTGGAGCCGCCCTCGCACAACAACCCGCTGCTGAGCATGGATAACGTGATCCTCTCCGCGCACACCGCCTCGGCCTCGGCGCGCTTCGACGAGGCGCGCAAGCGCCGCGTGGGCAGCGAGCTGGCGCTCGTCCTGTCGGGCAAGTGGCCGATGAGCTGCGTGAACCCGGCCGTGCTGCAGAACACCAAGCTGCAGCGCTGGCAGCCGGTGGGCATCGGGCGCGGCCCGAACAGCTAAGGACAGCGGCACCCCAAGGGCGCCGCCGCCGGCGGCGCCTACCCCGCGCGCAGCCCGAGCCGCTGGATCAGGGCGGTCTCGTGCTGCACCATCTCGCGCAGCAGCGCGGCGTATTCCGTGCTGTCGCGGTACTCCGAGATCATGTCGTAGCGGCTCAGCAACTCCTGGAACTGCTGGTCCCGCGTCGCGGCCGCGAAGGCGTCGTGCAGCCTGCGAGCGATCACGGGATCGAGCCCGGCCGGCGCCATGATGCCGAAGGGCGTGGTCACCACCATGCCGTAGCCCAGTTCCTTGAGCGTGGGGGCCTGAGGCCAGCGTCGCAGCCGATCCGGCGTCCAGACATTCAGGAACTCCGCCTGGCCGCCATCCACCAGCGCGCCCAGGCTGGTGGAACCGGCCATCAGGTCGATATGCCCGCCTAGCATCGACTGCGCCCCGTCCGCATCTCCGCGGAAGGGCAGATGCAGGGCCTCAACCCCCTCGCGTTGCAAAAGTTCGGCCATGGTGACGTGCGGCGTGCCATTGGCCCCGGTGCTGCCATAGGTCAGCTTGCCCGGATTGCGCCTCGCCTCCTCGATGAAGCCGCGCCATCCTCCCGTGAAGCGCCCGGCCTTGGCCGCCACCACGAAGGGATAGCCGGTGATGCAGGCAATGGGCGTGAAGTCGCGCAGCGTGTCATAGGGCAGCCGCTGCAGGATCTGCACGCGAATGGCCGAGGCGGGGAACTGCGTCAGCAGATATCCGTCGGGCCGAGCGCGCGCGACCTGGGCGGCACCCAGGGTGTTCGCGGCGCCCGGCTTGTTCTCGATGATGATGGGCTGCTGCAGTTGCCGGGATGCCGCCTCGGCTAGCGCGCGCATCGAGATGTCGGTCGTGCCGCCGGGTGGAAAGGGCACGATCAGGCTGATGGGCTTGGTCGGAAAGGCCGGGGACTGCGCCCTCGCCAGGCCAGGCGCAGCCAAGGCGGTGGCAACGACGGCACGGCGGCGCATCGGCGGGAACGGCATTCAGACGCTTCCTCTTGGACGTTGATGCGATCCTAGGGTTTGCGCCGTGCGAAAGCCAAGCTGCATGGCTAGAAGCGGATACCCTCCGCTTCCAGGCGCTCCCGGAGCAACGCTTTCGGAATCTTCCCGTAGGCCGACTTCGGGAGCTCAGCCCAGAAGACGAAGCGCTGCGGGTGACGGTAGCGTGCGAGTTGCGCCTCCAGATGCGCGAGCAGCTCAGGTGCTTCCGCCGAGGCGCCCTCGCGCAGCACCACGCAGGCCACGCCCGCCTCGCCCCATTTGGGATGCGGCAGCCCGACCACGGCGCACTCCGCGATGGTCGGGTGCGTCAGCAGCGCCTCCTCCACCTCGCGCGGATAGACGTTCGACCCGCCGGAGATGAACATGTCCGAGGCGCGGCCCGTGATGTGCAGGAAGCCGCGCGCGTCGAGGAAGCCGAGGTCGCCCGTGTGGAACCAGCCGTTGCGGAAGGCTTTCTGCGTGGCCTCCTCGTTCTGCCAGTAGCCGGCGAAGACACCGTTGCCCCGCACGCAGATCCCGCCCTGCTCGCCAGAGGCCAGGCGCGTTCCATCCTCATCGAGGATGGCGAGGTCCATGCCGGTCCGCGCCATGCCGCAACTGCCCACGCTCGGGTCGCTGTCATCCATCGTATGCTGGTCAGGGCGCAGGACCGTGATGTTGCCGGTCACCTCGCCCAGCCCGAAATACTGCACAAGACAGGGGCCGAGCCGCTCCATCGCGCGCTTCTGGTCGGCGCGGTACATCGGCGCCCCGGCATAGATCACATGCCGCAGCGCATGCGGCGCCGCGCGATCGTCGGCCGCCAGCATGTTCAGGATGGTCGGCACCGTGAACATATTGGTCACGCCGTGCCGCTCGATGAGTTCCCAGGCGACGCCGGTGTCCAACCGCTCGCCGGGCAACAGGACGGAGCAGGCGCCGCGCGCCACCTGGCTCATGGCATGGATGCCGGCACCGTGGCTGAGCGGTGCCACGACCAGCGAAACGTCGCGCTCCGTCAGGCCCGGCATCAGGTCGGCCAGATGGTTGGTGATGACGAAACCCATCTGGCCATGCGTCAGTACGGCCGCCTTGGGCCGGCCCGTCGTGCCGGAGGTGAAGAAGAACCAGCAGGGATGGTCGCGGTCCACATCTGCCTCGTGGTCTGGCGGCGGCGGCGTGGCGGAGGCCAGCATCGCCTCGTGATCGAACTCGCCATCCCGCGCATCCCCCACCGCGATCATCAACCGGCAATCGGGCTCGGCCTCCCGCACCGCATCGGCATGGGCGGCAAAGCCGTGGTCGCGCAGCATGGCCCGTGCGCCGCTGGCCGCGGCCAGATAGGCGGCTTCCGGCGGTGTCAGACGCACATTGGTCGGCACCCAGACGGCGCCGATCTTGAGGCAGGCCCAGAGGCTCTCGAACATCACGTTGGAATTGCGCGAATGGACCAGCACACGGTCGCCCGGCGCAATCCCGTGCGACCTCAGCGCGGCGCAAAGGCGATCGACACGCGCGTCGATCTCGGCCCAGGACCAGGCGCGGTCGCGCCAGATCAAGGCCGGCGCATCGGGCAGGCGCCGCGCCGTTTGGGTCAGCAGGCGGCCGAGATTGGCGGTCGGGATCATGCCATCACCCCCGCGCCGGCATATCCGCCATCCACCGGAAGCGCATGGCCGGTGATGTAGGAGGAACGCGCGTCGTCGAGCAGGAAGAGCGCTGCCTGGGCCACCTCCTCCACCCGGCCGTAGCGGGCCGCGGGGATGCGCGAGAGCCATTGCGCACGGGTCTGGGCATCATGAAGCTCGGTCACCAGGGGTGTCTCCACCGGCGCCGGGCAGATGGCATTGGCCCGGATGCCGTATTTCGCCAGATCGATCGCCAGAACCTGCGCCATGTTGATCACGGCGGCCTTGGACGCTCCATAGGCCACGCGATCCTGGATCCCCCGCAGCCCAGACACCGACGCTACAAGGACGATCGAGCCCCCCTTCCCGCCCGCGACCATCGCCTTGGCGGCGGCCTGAGCCACCAGGAAACTTCCGGTCACGTTCACGTCCAGGATGCGGCGGAAGACCTCCGGATCGGTGTCCAGAATGGGTGTCGCCGCCGATATCCCGGCGCTGCACACGACGCCGCGCAAATTCTTCAGGCCTCCGATCCAGGCCGCAACGGCCGTCGCATCGGTGACGTCGAGCCCGGTCACGCGCTCGCCCGCCGTCAGGTCCGCCGCCGCGACCTGCCAGCCCGCCCCCGGGGCCGCCTCCACGATGCCGAGCCCGATCCCCGAGGCGCCGCCCGTCACGGCCAGAAGCTTTTCCATGGTCCCCCCTCTAACGGCCGTCTTGCGCGTCCGGCTTTCCGGGTCGCATTGTGACACCGCAACGAGCGGCCAGCACAAGGCCGCCTGGGAGGAACGAGAGCATGATCCCGAGCCCGAGCCGCCGCGCCCTGATGGCGGGCAGTGCCAGTCTGCTGGCCGCCCCGCATGTCGCGCGTGCGCAGACGCAGTATCGGCCCGAATACAAGATGTCTGTGGTCGGCAACCGGCCCATCCCCTTCGCCGAGGGCGCCTTCCAATGGGCCGAGCTCATCACCGAGCGCTCGGGCGGCCGCATCAACGTGAAGGTCTATCCCGGCAGCCAGCTCGTCGGCGGCGACCAGACGCGCGAATTGCTGGCCATGCGCCAGGGCATCATCGACTTCGCGGTGTTCAGCACCATCAACATCGCGCCGCAGGTGCGCGAGGCCGGTATTTTCCAGCTGCCCTTCCTGATGCCCGACCACCGCGCCTTCGACGCGCTGCTCAACGGCGATGTGGGCCGCGACCTGGTCGGCATCATGGATCGCCGCGACGTGACCGCCGTCTCCTTCGGCGAGAACGGCTTCCGCGAGATCAGCAATTCCCGGCGCGCCATCCGAACGCCCGCCGACCTGCGCGGGCTGAAAATTCGTTTCGCCGCCGGCGCCATCTTCAACGACATCTTCAACGGCCTCGGCGCCAACCCCCTGCAGATGTCCTTCGCCGACCTGCAGCCGGCACTTTCGACCGGCGCCGTCGACGGGCAGGAGAACCCGGTCAACCTCTTCCTGGCCTTCCGCATGGACACGCTCTCGCAGAAGCACATGACCATCTGGAACTATGTGAACGACGCGCTGATCTTCGGCCTCAACAAGCAGCTGATGGCGAGCTTCACCCCCGCCGACCAGCAGCTCATCCGCGAATGCGGCGTCGAGGCCGCCCGCCGCAACATCGCCCTCGCCCGCCATGGCCTCGGCATTCCCGGTACCGACGACAGCGCGCTCGTGGACGCGCGCAACCGTGGCGTCGAGGTGACGGTCCTCACGCCCGAGGAAAAGCGCGTCTTCGCCACCGCGCTGCGCCCCGTCTACGACAAGTGGAGTGCCATGGTCGGGCGCGAGCTGGTGGCCAAGGCCGAAGCCGCGATCCGGACGGCCTCGTGAGGCAGTCCGCCTGATGGCCGCCGATTTCGACCCGACGGCGGCCCCTCCCGATCCCCGCACGCGCATCCCGCTCACGCTGGAGCGCGTGCTGCTCGCCGCCGCCATGGGAACCATGGCGCTCATCACCGCCGGCAATGTGGTCACGCGCTACCTGACCAACATCTCCTTCTCCTTCACCGAGGAATACTCGGTCGCGCTGATGGTCGCCGTGGCGATGATCGGCACGGCCCTCGCCACGGCCTGCGGACGGCATATCCGCATCGGCTATTTCGTGGACAAGCTGTCGCCGCGCGGCCGGCGCATCGCCGATATCATCGGCAGCGCACTGCTCATCCTCTGTTTCGCGCTCATCGCATGGTACGGCGCAAGGATGGTATGGGACGAATACGACTTCGAGGTGCTGTCCCCCGGCCTCGGTCATCCGCAATGGCTCTACAGCGTCTGGCTGCCGGTGCTGGCGCTGCTGGTGATCGGACGGGCCGCGGGCCGCATTCTTCGCCTGGCGCGTGGAGAGGAGGGATGATCGGCGCCGTCCTCTTCCTGATGTTCCTGACGCTGCTGGTGGGCGGCGTGCCGATCGGCGTGGCGCTCGGGCTCGCCGGCGCGCTCGCGATCACGCTTGCCGACCAGACACTCATGGCCATGCCGACCAACGTCTATGCCGGCATCGCGAAATACCCGCTGATCGCCATCCCCATGTTCGTGCTGGTGGGCTGCGTCTTCGACCGCACCGGCGTGGCGCTGCGGCTGGTGCGCTTCGCGACCACGCTCGTCGGCGCCGGGCGCGGTGCTCTGGCCTCGGTCGCGGTGCTGGTGGCGATGGTCATCGGCGGCATCTCGGGCTCCGGACCGGCCACCTCGGCCGCCGTGGGCCAGGTCGTGACGCGCAGCATGGTGAAGGACGGTTATCCGCGCCCCTTCATTGCCGGCACCGTGGCGGCCGCCGCCGCGACGGATATCCTGATCCCTCCCTCCATCGCCTTCATCGTCTATGCGGTGATGGTGCCCGGCGTCTCGGTGCCGGCGATCTTCATGGCGGGAATGATGCCGGGGATCCTGGCCGGCTGCGCCATCATCGTACCGATCGTCATCATCTCCTGGATCAAGGATTTCGGTGGCAAGAACCCGGACCGCGACCAGCTCTCCGTCTGGCGCGCCTTCAAGGAGGCGATCTGGGGGCTGATGGCGCCCGTGATCATTCTGGGCGGCATGCGCATCGGCGCCTTCACGCCGACCGAGGCCGCGGTGATGGCCGTGTTCTACGGACTCTTCGTCGGCTTCTTCATCTACCGGAGCATGACGCTGCGCGACCTCTACGAGATGCTGGTGGAGGCGGGCGAGATCTCGGCCGTCATCCTCATCATCATCGCGCTCGCCAGCGTCTTTGCGTGGTCCACGGCCACGCTCGGCATCGTGCAGCCCATCGCGGGCTGGATCGTCGGGCTCGGTCTCGGCGAATACGGCACCATCGCGCTGCTGATGATCGCGCTCATCTTCATCGGCATGTTCCTGGATGGCGTCTCCACCTTCCTCATCCTGCTGCCGGTGCTCATCCCCATCGCCATGGCCTTCCATTGGGACCTCACCTGGTTCGGCGTCATCCTCACCATGAAGATCGCCATCGGCCAGTTCACGCCGCCCATGGCCGTGAATCTGATGGTGAGTTGCCGCATCGCCGGCGTGACCATGGAGAGCACCATCCCCTGGGTGATCTGGATGATCCTGGCGATGTTCGTGGCGCTCGCTTTGGTGGTGGTGTTCCCGGGCATTGCGCTTTGGCTGCCGCGCTTCGCTGGGATGATGTGATGGACGCACTTCCACGAAGTGAGCGTCGAATGGGGGGCTTGCCGAAAGAGGCTGCCTGCTTCGGAATAGCCTCAACAAATCTCGTGGGAGAGACGCCTCGATGCTTTCCGTGGAACCATTGCGCGACCCGAATAGCCTGAACCGCCTTCTGGCGCCGCGCAGCCTGGCTGTGGTGGGCGTCTCCGCCGAAGCGACGGGCTTCGGGGCCCGCACCGTCCAGAACATGCAGAATTTCGACGGACCGGTCTGGTGCGTGAACCCCAAATACGCCGGCCAGGAGCTGCATGGCCGCCCCTGCTATGCCTCCGTTGCCGATATTCCCGGCATTCCCGATTCCGCCGTCATCGCCCTCCCCCGGCCGGGCGTCATGGCCGCGGTTGAGGCACTGGCGGCCAAGGGCGGCGGTGGCGCGGCCATCTTCGCCTCGGGATATGGCGAGACCGACCTGCCCGAGCGTGCCGTCGAGGAACAGGTCCTGCGCGACCGTGCCCGGGCGCTCGGCTTCCCGCTGCTCGGCGCCAATTGCCTGGGCTTCTGCGATCATCGCCAGGCGGCCGGCGCCACCTTCATGCCGGACTACGCGAAGATGACGGCGCCCGTCGGCGGCGTCGGCGTGGTCAGCCAGTCCGGTGCGCTGGGCTATGCGCTGATGCAGGCGGCCGAGCGCGGCTTCGCCATGTGCCACATGGCCACGGCCGGCAATGCCACCGACCTCGACGTCTGCGATCTCGCGGCCTTCCAGCTCACCATTCCCGAGTGCCGCAGCGTGGCCCTCGTGGTGGAGGGTCTGCGCGATGCGCGCCGCCTCTTTGCGCTCGGCGATATGGCCCGCGATCTCGGCAAGGCCATCGTGGTGCTGAAGCTCGGACGCGGGGAGATCGGCGCCAAGGCCGCGATGTCGCACACCGGATCGCTCGCCGGTAGCACCGCCGCCTGGTCGGCCGGGTTCAAGCGTGCCGGCATGCTGGAGGTCGAGGATTTCGATGCCATGCTGGAGGCGGCCGGCTTCTTCGCCAAATCCGGCCCGCCCCGGACCAAGGGGCGTGGCGTGGGCATCGTGACCCCCTCGGGCGGCGCGGGCATCATGTCGGCCGATCATGCGGAATTCGCGGGGCTCGAACTGCCTCAGCCCGCGCCGGCCACGGAGAAGGTGCTGCGCGCCGCGATCCCGGATTTCGGCAGCCCGCGGAACCCCTGCGACCTGACGGCGCAGGTCGCGACCAATCCGAAATCCTTCGAGGAATGCATGGATGCGATGCTCGCGGACGAGCAATACGCGGCCATCGTCTTCCCCGTCGTCTATCACAATCCGGCCCCGACCGCGACGCCCCAGCGCATGCGCACGCTGAACCCGATGTCGGCGAATTCGGGCAAGCCCATCTGCATCGGCTGGATCCCCGAGAGCCTGGAAGGCGCGGGGCCGGAGGCGGCCGACGCTTCCACCCATCTTTCGCTGTTCCGCAGCACGCGGCGGATGATGAACACGCTACGGCTCTGGTTCGACCATCATGCGCCGAAGGTCGCCCCTGGTTCGATCGACGCGGTTGCCCGGAGCGCCGCGAAAGCCATCCCGAGCGGCGCCCGCACGCTGATGGAAGCGGAGGCGAAATCCGCTTTCGCCGCCGCCGGCCTGCCCGTCGTCGATGAGCGCCGCGCGAAAGATGCCGCCGGCGCCGTGGCGGCCGCGACCGCCCTCGGCTTCCCGGTGGTGCTGAAGGTCGACAGCCCCGACATCGCCCACAAGACCGAGGTGGGCGGCGTGCAGCTCAATCTCGCCGACGCCGCCGCCGTCTCCTCCGCCTTCGATCGTATCCTTCAGGGCGCCGCCACTCACGCGCCCCAGGCCCAGATCGACGGCGTGCTGGTCCAGCGCATGGAGGCGCGTGGCGTCGAGCTCATCCTGGGCGCGAGCCGCGATCCGCAATTCGGCACCATGGTCCTGGTCGGTCTCGGCGGCGTGCAGGCGGAGCTCTGGAAGGACGTGACGCTCGACGTGGCGCCGGTCTCTCCGGAGGGTGCCCTGGCGATGCTGAAATCGCTCAAGGCCTTCCCGCTTCTGGATGGCTTCCGTGGCAGTGCAAAGGTCGACCTCGAAGCCGTCGCGGCGGCGGTCGCCCGCTTCTCCGGCTTCGCCGCGGCCCTCGGCGACCGGCTCGAGGAGGCGGAGATCAATCCGCTCGTCTGCCGGGAGAACGGCTGCGTCGCGGTGGATGGCTTGATGAAGCTCGCCGGCTGATCTCCGAACCCTTCCGGAGCATTACGACGAGAGCGATTACACGGCGGGGCTTCTCGGTTATGCTCCGCCACATGATCATCCGAACCGTCCTGGCCGCGCTGCTCTCGGCCGCGCTGCTGACCCCCGCCATGGCGGAAAACGAGCCCGGGACCGAGCATATGCTCGCCCACCGGGCCGCCTATCGCCTCGTCTTGGACAGCGTGCGCGACAACGCCTCCGTGGTGCGGGCCGAGGGCGTCATGCTCTTCGAGGTGGTGGATGCCTGCGACGCCTGGGCCTCGCGCCAGCGCTTCACCCTCATGATCTCCGATCGCGACGGCAATACGATCGAGACCAGTTCGGATTATTCCACGCTGGAAGCCAAGGACGGCTCCTCCATTCGCTTCTCCCTCACCCAGATGACGGAGGGCGCCGTGACCTCGCGCATCGCCGGCGAGGCGACGCTGACGCCCCAGGGCGGCCGCGCCGTCTATTCCGAGCCGGCCAATACGCAGGAGGACCTGCCCCCCGGCACCATCCTGCCGATGATCCACACGCTCCGCAGCCTGGCCGCGGCCCGGACGAATCAGCGGATCTTCACCGCGCCCCTCTTCGACGGCACCAGCGCTGACGGCGCACAGGACACGACCACGATCTTCACGGGCGGCTGGACCCAGCCGCAGCCCAATCCGGCCTTTCCGCTGCTGGCCGAGATCGGCAGCGCGCGCATGCGCATCGCCTTCTTCGATCGCAATGTCAGCGGCCAGAACGGCGGCGCCGGCACGCCCGACTATGAGGTCAGCATGCGCTACTTCGAGAACGGCGTGGCCGACGAGCTGAAGATGGATTTTGGCGAGTTCGTCGTGGATGGCCGCCTCGGCGAGCTCCAGCCCATCCCCTCGCCCTGCGGATGACGTTCTGAACGGGGCGGGTTTCGCCTTTCGCGGCCTGCCCGCATAGTCGCACCCGCAAGCTTTCGCAGGACGACCCATGCCCCGCCACGCCTTCCCCACGATCGCCGATGCCGCCGAGGCCCTGGAACGCGGCAGCGTCACCGCCGCCGCGCTGGTCGAGGATGCTCTCGCCCGCATGGATCACGGCGAAGGGCCGAGGGTCTTCACCGAGATCCACGCCAAATCCGCCCGGGATTCGGCGCTGGCCATGGATCAGCTTCGCCTGGTCGGCCGCGCGCCGAGCCGCTTCGCCGGCATCCCGATCACCATCAAGGACCTCTTCGACGAGGCTGGTCATGTCAGCCGCGCCGGCTCCGTGGCGCGGGACGGGGCGGCCCCCGCCCTGGCGACCGCGCCCGTGGTGGCGCGGCTGCAGCGCCAGGGCTTCGTGGTGCTCGGCCGGACCAATATGACGGAATTCGCGTTTTCGGGCCTCGGCGTGAACCCGCATTACGGCACGCCGAAATCGGCCTGGGACCGCGAGACGGGCCGGCTGCCCGGCGGCTCCTCCTCGGGCGCGGGCGTGGCGGCGGCGGATGGCATGGGCTTCGGCGGGTTGGGCACCGACACGGGTGGCTCCTGCCGCATCCCGGCGGCGCTGAACGGCGTGGTCGGCTTCAAGCCGACGGCGCGGCGCGTGCCGATCGACGGCGTGGTACCGCTCTCCGTCTCGCTGGACTCGGTGGGCCCGCTGGCCCGCTCCGTGGCCTGCTGCCATGTGCTGGACGCCTTCATCTCCGGTGCGGATGATGCGCCGGCCCTGCCGGAAATCAGCCTCGCCGGCCTGCGCTTCGGCGTGCTGCACAATATCGTCGAGGACGGCATGGAGGGTGAGGTCGCGCGGCCCTATGCCCGGGCGCTCGCTTTGCTGGAGCAGGCCGGGGCGACACTGGTCGACCTTACCTTGCCCGAACTCGAGCGCCTGCCGCAGATCAATGCGAAGGGCGGGCTGACGGCATCGGAGGCCTATGCCTGGCACCAGGCGCTGATCGCCAGCGACGGACCGCGCTACGACCCGCTGATCCTGAAGCGGATCATGCGCGGGGAGAAGATGAGCGCGGCGGACTACCTGGCCGCGGTGCAGGGCCGCGCGGAGGTCATCGCGGCGACCGCCGCCCGGACGGCGCCCTTCGACGCGGTGATCTGCCCGACGGTGCCGCTGGCGCCGCCGCCCATCGCCGCCGTGGCGGAGGAGAGCGAGTACAATCGCATCAACCTGCTGCTGCTGCGCAACACCTCCATCGCGAACGCCCTCGACCGATGCGCGATCAGCCTGCCCTGCCACCTTCCGGGCGAAGCTCCCGCCGGGCTCATGCTGATGGGCGAAGCCATGGGGGATGCGCGACTCTTCGCGATTTCGGCGGCCGTGGAACGCATCCTGGACGTCTAGAAAAGAAAATGCCCCCGCTCGATATTGGGATATAAGCATTTCTTTATCAGGCGGTTGACAGACGCTGCTGGACGGAGGATTTTCCGCCCCATCGAGGTTCTGCGCGCCCGCTTGCGCGCAGCTAAGAGGGAAGCCGGTGCGATGCCGGCGCTGCCCCCGCAACTGTCAGCGGCGAGCGACTGTCCAATCACGTCACTGGGGCCCCGGCCCTGGGAAGACAGGACCGTCGCGGCGACCCGTGAGCCAGGAGACCTGCCTCGACAGATAACGTCCTCCGGCGGGGTGCCCGGTCAGGTCGCGCGCAAGCTGCGACGGGCTGCTTCTTGACTGGATCGCACCCGCGCGGAGGCTAGCACGTGCCCCGTCAAACCTCGCCATAAACTAGGTAGAGGTTGCCATGACAGTCACCGTCGCCACCCTCGGCTTCCCCCGCATGGGACCGAAGCGTGAGCTCAAGGTCGCGCTGGAATCCTATTGGGCTGGCACGACCGAGGCCGAAGCACTTCTTTCCGTCGCGAGCGACCTGCGCGCGCAGAACTGGAAACGCCAGCGCGATCTCGGCGCCAACGTCATCCCCTCCAACGATTTCTCCGTCTATGACCATGTGCTGGACACGACCGCCATGGTCGGCGCGGTGCCTGCAATCTATGGCTGGACGGATCGGCAGGTCGGCCTCGAAACCTACTTCGCCATGGCGCGCGGCTCGCGCACCGGCAGCGCGGCGGCCGAAAGCTGCTGCACCGGTCATGGGCCCGCCCATGGCGGCAACGGCGCCCCCGCCGCTGAGATGACCAAGTGGTTCGATACGAACTACCATTACCTCGTGCCCGAATTCACCCCGGAGCAGACCTTCCGGCTGGCCTCGACCAAGGCGCTCGACCACTACCTGGCGGCCAAGGCCCTCGGCATCGAAACGCGGCCCGTCCTGGTCGGCCCGGTGACCTATCTGCTGCTCGGCAAGGCCAAGGGCGAGGCCTTCGATCCGCTGACGCTGCTTCCCCGCTTGCTCCCGGTCTATGTCGAGGTGCTGCAGTCGCTGGCCCGCGCCGGCGCCAGGTGGGTGCAGATCGACGAGCCGGCTTTGGTCATGGACCTCTCCGACGCCGCGCGCGCCGCCTATGCCGGGGCCTATGCCGCCCTCTCGACGGCGGCCCTCGGCCTGCGGGTGATGTTGACGACCTATTTCGGCGCGCTGTCCGACAATCTCGACACGGTCCTCTCCCTGCCGGTCCATGGCTTGCATATCGATCTCGTCCGCGCGCCGGAGCAGCTCCTCCCCGTCCTGGATGGCGCGCGGCCGGATCTGATGCTGTCGCTCGGCGTGATCGACGGGCGCAATGTGTGGAAGGCGGACCTGAACGCCATTCTCGACCGCATCGAGCCCGTCGTCGCCGCCGGTCGCGACGTCATCCTGGCCCCCTCCTGCTCCCTGCTGCATGCACCGATCGACCTGGCCCGCGAGGCCGCCATGGATCCGCAGGTGAAGGACTGGCTGGCCTTCGCTCTCCAGAAGATCGCGGAGCTGGCCACGCTCGCGAAGGCGCTCAACGAGGGCCGCGCTTCCGTGCGCGACCAGCTGGATGCCTCGACCGCCTCCGTCGCCTCGCGCCGAAGCTCCGCGCGGATCCACAATCCGGCGGTGCAGGCCCGCGCGGCGCAGCGGGATCCGGCGCTGTCGCAGCGCGCCTCGGCCTTTGAGGCGCGACGCGGCCTGCAGCGGCGGAAGCTCGGGCTGCCCAGCTATCCCACCACGACGATCGGCTCCTTCCCGCAGACCGACGAGGTGCGCAAGGCGCGTGCCGACCATGACCGCGGTCTTCTCGCCGACGTGGCCTACGAAACCTTCCTGCGCAGGCAGACGGCGCTGACGATCGGCTGGCAGGAAGCCGTGGGTCTCGACGTGCTGGTGCATGGCGAGTTCGAGCGCAACGACATGGTGCAGTATTTCGGCGAGCAGCTCTCCGGGTTCGTCTTCACGAAATACGCCTGGGTGCAGTCCTATGGCTCACGCTGCGTCCGCCCGCCGATCATCTATGGCGACGTCGCGCGGCCGAAGCCGATGACCGTCGAATGGTGGCGCTATGCGCAGTCGCTCACCGAACGCCCGATGAAGGGCATGCTCACCGGCCCCGTGACGATCCTGAACTGGTCCTTCGTGCGCGACGACCAGCCGCGCGCGGCGACCTGCCGTCAGCTCGCCTTCGCCATTCGCGACGAGGTGATGGACCTGGAGACCGCGGGGGCCGCCATCATCCAGATCGACGAGGCCGCCCTGCGCGAGGGCCTGCCCCTGCGCAAGGGCGACTGGGGCGACTACCTCGACTGGGCGGTGGAGTGCTTCCGCATCACGGCCTCGGGCGTGGCGGATGCGACGCAGATCCACACCCACATGTGCTACTCGGAATTCAACGACATCATCGCCTCGATCGGCGCGATGGATGCGGATGTCATTTCCATCGAAACCGCGCGCTCGAAGATGGAGCTGCTCGATGCCTTCGCCGGTTATCGCTATCCGGCGGAGATCGGACCTGGCGTCTATGACATTCATTCGCCGCGCGTGCCCAGCGTCAGCGAGATGACGGAGCTGCTGACGGCCGCGGCCGCGCGCCTGCCGGCGGATCAGCTCTGGGTGAATCCCGATTGCGGGCTCAAGACCCGCAAATGGCCGGAAGTCCGGCTGGCCATCGAGAACATGGTGAGCGCCGCACGAGCCGCGCGTGTTTAGCCTTACGGAACGTTCCGGCCATGCGTGGATCAGGCAAATCCACGCGTTTGCGCTCGCTTCTTGCTTTGGCCGGGAAGTGAATATAACGACAACGACGGATAGCCCCAGCAAGAGGGCCGAGAGAAAAGTCCAGAGTTCCGCCGGGACAGGCCGCCAGCGGCCCCGCAAGCGAGGCGGGTGCAGCACCTGCCCGCGAGCCCCCGGACCTGCCATCCGATCCATACCGAACAACCCGGCGAAGAGCCTGGGCGAGGGAAAATGACATGACCAATGCAACCGCCTCACAGCCCGGCTTTCCTGTATCGCGCCGCACGCTCGCGGTCGGCCTCGCCGGTGCAGGCCTCGCCAGCCCCGCGCTCGCGCAGACGCGGCCGCTCATTCGTGTCGGCGTGCCGACCAAGGCCTATTGGCCGACCATCATCGCCCTCGCCGCGGAGCAGCAGCGCTTCTTCGAGAAGGAGGGCTTCCGGGTCGAGACCACGGTCTATCGCGGCGGCGCCGAATGCTTCGAGGCTCTGGCCGCCGGCGCCACCGACCTGATCCTGGATCCGCCCGCGCTGGTCGCGGCGGGCATCAAGCGCGGCTTCGGCTCCAAGCTCGTGACCGCCGGCGCACTGGCCTATTACGGCTGGCACCTCATGGTCCGCACGGACTCGCCGATCCGGGACGTCTCGGAGCTTGCCGGAAAGAAGCTCGGAATCACCTCGCGCGGCTCGGGCTCGGACCTGCTGGCGCAATGGACCGAAACGGACAAGCGCATCACGACCACGCGCGTGCCGGTCGGCGGCGGCGGTCTCGTGCCCAATCTGCGCTCGCGCAACATCGATGCGGCGGTGATCTATTCGCCGCTCAGCTTCCAGCTGATCCGCGCGAACCAGGCCCGCAGCCTGATCGATTTCGGCACCGCCATCCCGCAGCACACCACCGCGGGCTGGATCGTCAGCGACCGCATGATCCGCGACACGCCCCAGGCGGTGCAGGGCGGCGTCAACGCGATCTATGGCGGCCTGGGCTGGCTGCGCGCCAATCGCGAGGCGGCGATCACGCTGATCTCCACCAACAACGAGATCCCGCCCGAGATCGCGGCCATCGAATATGAGGAGACGATCCTCAAGCTCTCCGTCGACGGCGCGATAGACCCCGCCCAGGTCGCCTTCTCGCTGGAGCTCGCGCGGCTCAGCGGCATGACCGATATGGCGCCGGTCGAAGAGGTCTTCACGACCCGCTTTGCCCCCGTCCCGACCCGCTGATGTCAAAAACGGCCATGTGGGCCGGGCGTCTGCTCCTGCTGGGGCTGGCGCTCGGCCTGTGGGAGGCGCTGCCGCGCCTGGGATGGGTGGATGACGAGCTGCTGCCGCCCTTCAGCGCGGTGCTCGAGACCCTGTTCGAGCTGCTGCGGCGCCCCGCCATCCGCGGCGACCTCGCGACCACGGCGATGGAGCTCACCGCGGCGATCCTGATCTCCGTGCCGACGGGCATCTTCCTCGGCATCCTGCTGGCGGAGAACCAGCGGCTCGCCCGCGTCTGCGAACCGCTGGTCTTCTTCCTGTTCAGCGTACCGAAGTCGATCTTCCTGCCGCTCTTCATCCTCACCATGGGCATCGGTTTCTGGCAGAAGGTCGCCTTTGGCTGCTTCTCCACGATCCTCATCGTGCTGATGAGCGCGACCGCCGCCATTCGCTCGGTGCGCGGGGAGCATGTGCTCGTCGCGCGCTCCTATGGGGCCACGCGGGCGCAGATCACGCGGCATGTCTACCTGCCCAGCATGCTTCCCGTGCTGCTGGAGGCGCTGCGGCTGGCCGTGATCTTCGCCACCACCGCCGTGGTCCTGGCCGAGATGTATGCCTCGCGCACGGGCATCGGCCAGCAGATCGCCAGCTGGGGCGAGGGGTTCATGATGCGCCAGCTCTTCGCCGGCGTGCTGCTGATCTCCACCACCGCCATCCTTATCAACGAAGCCATCCGATGGATCGAGACGCGATGCAGCCACTGGCGCAATTGAGGGACACCCCCGCTGCGGTTGCGGCGCGTCCCATGATCGAGGTCCAAAGCCTCGGCCATACCTATGAGTCGCGCGGCGCCTCGTCGCGCGCGTTGGAGGACATTTCCCTCACAGTCGCGCCTGGGCGTTTCACCGTCATCGTGGGGCCGAGCGGCTGCGGCAAATCCTCGCTGCTCATGATGATGGCGGGGCTGCGCCGGCAGACCGAGGGCGTCATCCTCTGCGACGGACGGCCCATCCTGGAGCCCGACCCGGACCGCGTGGGCGTGGTCTTCCAGGACGCCAACCTCTTCCCCTGGCTGAGCGCCCTCGACAACGTCGCCTTCCCCCTGATGCTGCGTGGCGTGCCCAAGGCCGAACGCCTGGCGCGCGCGGCCGAGATGCTGGACCTGGTCGGCCTCGCCCATGCGGGCGCGCGCTATCCGGGCGAGCTCTCGGGCGGCATGAAGCAGCGCGTGTCCATCGCGCGCGGTCTCGTGCAGGACCCGCCGGTGCTGCTGATGGACGAGCCCTTCGCGGCGCTGGACGAACAGACCCGCATGACCATGGGCGAAGAGCTGCTGCGCATCTGGTCCAAGACCTCCAAGACGGTCGTCTTCGTCACGCACAGCCTGAGCGAGGCCGTCTATCTCGCCGATGAGGTGCTGGTGATGTCCGCCCATCCCGGACGGATCGTCGATCGCATCGAGATCCCGCTCGCGCGCCCGCGCACCTATGAGATGATGGCGGGCACCGTCTTCGGACAGTTGAAGGACCGCATCTGGCAGCAGATCAGGAGCCAGGCGTGAGTCCTTCGGCCATCCGCTGGCTGGTGGGCGCGGGACTGCTCGTGCTGTGGGAGGCCCTGCCGCGGCTGGGCCTGGTGCCGCAGCTCTTCCTGCCGCCGCTCAGCGAGACGATCGCGGTCGGAATCAAGGACTGGCGCATCTTCGCCGAAGCGCTGGCGGTGACGCTGGGCGAGGTCGCGGTCGCGCTGGTCTTCGCCTGTGGCGGAGGCATCCTCGCGGGCGCGCTGGTGGGCAGCCTGGCCCGGGCGCGGGCGATGCTGCTGCCGGTCTTCTCCAGCCTCTATGCCGTACCGCTGGTGATCCTCTATCCGGTCTTCACCGCCTGGTTCGGCATCGGCTCGGAATCGAAGATCGCCTTCGCCTCGGTCTATGGATTCTTCCCCACGATGCTCGGCACCGCCGCCGGCATCCAGACGATCGACGCGCAGCTGCTGGTGACCGCCCGCAGCATGGGCGCCAGCTTCACCCAGCGCATGCGCCACGTCATGCTGCCGGCCGCGATCCCGACCGTCATCGCCAGCCTGCGGCTGGGCGGCGCGCTGGTGATCGTGGGCGTGGTGGTCTCGGAGATGCTCACCTCCGCGGCGGGGATCGGCTATCTCATCACCTCCTACCGTACCGTGTTGGACTCCCCGCGCGTCTTCGTCGGCATCCTGCTCGTCCTGCTGCTGGGTATGCTGCTCGACCTCGTGATGCGGCTGCTCGAACGCGTCGCGACCCATCACCCTGCATCAACCCCCTCGCGCCGGCCCTCCGTGGCCGTCTGAGCCTTCACGGACCTCCCAAGGAAGAACGACATGGCCACCAAGCTCCCTTTGATTCCGACGACGGTCGTCGGCAGCTATCCGCAGCCCGCCTGGCTGGTGGATCATGAGGCGCTGCGCTCGCGCCTCGTCCCGCGCGTGCGCGCGCCCGAGATCTGGCGCATCCCCGGCGAGCGCCTGCACGCCGCCCAGGATGACGCGACCCTGCTCGCCATGCGCGACATGGAGCGCGCCGGCATCGACATCATCAGCGATGGCGAGATGCGGCGGGAGAGCTATTCCAACGCCTTCGCCAACTCGCTGGAGGGCATCGACGCCGCCAGCCCTGGCGAGGTCATCGGCCGCACCGGCAAGCCGACGCTGGTGCCGCGCGTCGTCAGCCGCGTGAAGCGCACCCGCGCCGTCGAGGTCGCCGATATCGCCTTCGCCCGCGCCAATACCGACAAGCAGCTGAAGATCACCCTGCCTGGCGCCTTCACCATGACGCGCCAGGCCAAGAACGAGTTCTATGCCGACGAGGCGGAGCTCGCGATGGATTATGCCGCCGCGCTGAACGAGGAGATCCTGGAGCTCAAGGCCGCCGGCGTGGACGTGATCCAGCTCGACGAGCCCTGGATGCAGGCCTTCCCCACGGAAGCGCGCCGCTTCGCCGTCGCCGCCATCAACCGCGCGCTGAAGGACGTGCCCGGCACCACCATCGTGCATCTGTGCTTCGGCTATGCGGCGATGGTGGACGGCAAGCCCAGCGGCTACTCCTTCCTGCCCGAGCTGACGGACAGCACCGCACACCAGATCTCGATCGAGGCGGCGCAGCCGAATCTCGACCTCGCCATCCTGCGCGACCTTCCCGGCAAGACGGTGCTGGTCGGCGTGCTTGATCTGAGCTCGCCCGATGTGGAGACGCCCGAACTGGTCGCCTCGCGCCTGCGCAAGGCCCTGGAAGTGCTGCCGCCGGAGCGGATCGTCGCCGCGCCGGATTGCGGGATGAAGTACCTGCCGCGCGAGCGTGCCTTCGGCAAGCTGAAGGCGATGGCCGACGGGGCCGCGATCGTGCGCGCCGAACTCTAGAAGAAGATGCCGCGCCCCGGCCCACGGCCGGGGCGCAGCAGCCGATTATTCGATGTTGCGAGCCAGCTCGCGATTGAACCACAGCGCGATCAGCGTTCCGACGGCGCCTGACAGCAGATAGGCGCCGGAGGATGCCAGCCCGAATCGGCTGGACAGCAGCAGCGCCACGAGCGGCGCGAAGCCGGCGCCGAAGAGCCAGGCAAGATCGGCCGTGAGCGCCGAACCGGTATAGCGATGCCGCTGCGAGAAGCTGGAGGACAGCGCGCCCGAGGACTGTCCGAAGGAAAGACCCAGCAGCACGAAGCCCAGTAGCATGAACACCGCCTCGCCTGTCTCGCCGCCATCCAGCAATTGCGGGGCGAAGCCGCTGAAGGTGGCGATGGCAGCCGCGGAGAAGCCCAGCAGCGTCCGCCGGCCGACGCGATCGGCGATGTAGCCCGAGGCCACGATGGCCACCGTCCCCAAGGCCGCCGCGAAGGCCTCCACGGAGAGGAAGCGGGCCGGCGTATCCCGCGTGAAGAGGAAGACCCAGGAGAGCGGGAAGACGGTGACCATGTGGAACATGGCGAAGCTGGCGAGCGGCGCGAAGGCGCCCATCAGCACCGTGCGCCACTCGAACCGCAGCGTCTCCGTCACCGGGGCCGCCTGCAAGGCGAGGTTCTCGAAGAGGCGCGTGTATTCCGGCGTCACCACGATCCGCAGCCGGGCGAAGAGCGCGACGACGTTGATGGCGAAGGCCACGAAGAACGGATAGCGCCAGCCCCAGTCGAGGAAATCCTCCGCCGGCAGGATGCTGGTGAAATAGGCGAAGAGCAGGCTGGCGATGATCAGGCCGATCGGCGCCCCCAGCTGCGGGATCATCGCGAACCATCCACGACGGTTCTTCGGCGCGTTCAGCGCCAGAAGCGAGGCCAGGCCATCCCAGGTGCCACCGAGCGCCACGCCCTGCCCCATCCGGAACAGCGCGAGCAGCAGCGCCGAGCTGTGGCCGATGGTCTCGTGACCCGGCAGGAAGGCGATGGCCGCGGTCGACCCACCCAGCAGGAAGAGGGCGATCGTCAGCTTGGTGCCGCGGCCATAGGCGCGATCCACGACCATGAAGATCAGCGTGCCGACGGGCCGCGCCAGGAAGGCCAGCGCGAAGATGCCGAAGGAATAAAGCGTGCCCGTCAGCGGATCCAGGTAGGGGAAGACCAGCTTCGGGAAGACCAGCACCGAGGCGATGGCGAAGACGAAGAAGTCGAAGAATTCCGACGCGCGGCCGATCACCACGCCGATCGCGATCTCGCCCGGCGCGATGTGGTGTTCGTGCGAGTGGAGGGCGATGGCATCGCGCTCCGCCGTCGTGGCAACGGCAGGCTGGGTGGTCATGCAATGTTCTCCGGCCCATGGCCGCTGGATGCAGATCACGGCCGGTCGCTCAGCCGTGCCGTGGCCTGCATCCTGCCCCGCACCGCCCGGCGGGGGGATTGGACAAAATGTCCTATGTCCCCTCATGCACCGCGGCGCTAACCCACGTCCATGACAAAGCTACTCCGACTGGGCCGGGCGGCGCGCCTCATTTGCCTGACGGCACTTCCCGCCCTGCTCGGCGGGTGCAACCTCGTGGTCCTCAGCCCGGCCGGCGACGTGGCGCAGCGCCAGGGCAACCTGGTGGTCATCTCCACAGTGCTGATGCTGATCGTCATCGTGCCGGTGATGGCGCTGACGGCCTTCTTCGCCTGGCGCTACCGCGCGGCGAACCAGACCGCACGCTACGAGCCGGACTGGGACCACTCGACCGGGCTGGAGCTCGTCATCTGGGCCTGCCCGCTGGTCATCATCATCTGTCTCGGCGCGCTCACCTGGGCCGCGACGCACCTGCTCGATCCCTACCGGCCGCTGTCGCATATCGGCCCGGACCAGCCCGTCGCCGCGGATGTCCGGCCGCTCGAGGTGAATGTCGTCGCGCTCGACTGGAAGTGGCTGTTCATCATGCCGGAATACGGCATCGCGACGGTGAACGAGCTGGCGGCCCCCGTGAACCGGCCGATCCGCTTCAGGATCTCGGCCACCTCGGTGATGAACTCCTTCTACATCCCCGCCCTCGCGGGACAGATCTACGCCATGCCCGGCATGGAGACGAAGCTGCACGCGGTGATCAACAATCCCGGCGTCTATGAGGGCTTGTCCGCGAATTACAGCGGCGCGGGCTTCTCGGGCATGCGCTTCCGCTTCCACGGGCTTTCCGACCAGGATTTCGAGGGTTGGGTGGACCGCGTGCGCGGCAGCGGCACGGCGCTCGACCGCGCCGGCTTCCTCGCACTGGCGCGGCCGAGCGAGAACGTGCCCGTCCGCCACTTCTCCACCGTCGATCCCAGCCTCTTCGATGCCGTGGTCAATATGTGCGCCGAGCCCGGCAAGATGTGCATGCACGACATGATGGCCATCGATGCGCGCGGGGGGCTCGGCATCGCCGGCATCGGCAATGTCGCGCGGCTCACGCATGACCGCCGCGGCAGCAGCTCCGCCCCCTTGGCCGAGCGCACCGTCGTCACCTCCATCTGCACGCTGCCGGGCATGAGCCTGGAGCGGCCCTGGGCCACCGCCGGCGACCGTTCGCCGCTGACCGGGGCCGGCCTCTCCCCGCCCCATTCCAACCGCTCCCGGCCCGTGGCCTCGCGCCCGCCCGCCTCGATCCCGGAATCCTGATCGCCATGTCCGTTTCCACCGCCCAGCTCAGCCCGATCTTCGGGAAGCTCTCGCTCGACGCGCTGCCGCTGCACGAACCGATCGTCTACGGCACCTTCATCATGGTCGCGCTCGGCGGCCTCGCGCTGATGGCCGCGCTCACCTGGTTCCGCCTCTGGGGCTATCTCTGGAAGGAGTGGTTCACCAGCGTCGATCACAAGAAGATCGGCATCATGTACATGGTGTTGGGCCTGGTGATGCTGCTGCGCGGCTTCGCCGACGCCATCATGATGCGGCTGCAGCAGGCGCTCGCCTTCGGCGGTTCGGAGGGCTACCTCAACGCCCATCACTACGACCAGATCTTCACCGCCCATGGGGTGATCATGATCTTCTTCGTGGCGATGCCCCTCGTCACGGGCCTGATGAACTACATCGTTCCGCTGCAGATCGGCGCGCGCGACGTCTCTTTCCCCTTCCTGAACAATTTCAGCTTCTGGATGACCGTGGGCGGCGCCGTCCTGGTGATGATGTCGCTCTTCGTCGGCGAGTTCGCGCGCACGGGCTGGCTGGCCTATCCGCCGCTTTCCGGCCTCGCCTACAGCCCCGATGTCGGCGTGGACTACTACATATGGGCGCTGCAGATCGCCGGCGTGGGCACGACGCTCTCGGGCATCAACCTGCTCGTCACCATCGTGAAGCTGCGCGCGCCGGGCATGGGCCTGATGAAGATGCCGATCTTCACCTGGACCTCGCTCTGCACGAACGTCCTGATTGTCGCGTCCTTCCCCGTGTTGACGGCGGTGCTCGCGCTGCTGAGCCTGGATCGCTACGCCGGGACGAACTTCTTCACGAACGACCTCGGCGGCAATCCGATGATGTACGTGAACCTCATCTGGATCTGGGGCCATCCGGAAGTCTACATCCTGATCCTGCCGCTCTTCGGCGTCTTCTCCGAAGTCACCTCGACGTTCTCGGGCAAACGGCTCTTCGGCTACACCTCGATGGTCTATGCGACGCTGGTCATCACCATCCTGTCCTACGTCGTGTGGTTGCATCACTTCTTCACGATGGGCTCGGGCGCCAGCGTCAACAGCTTCTTCGGCATCACTACCATGGTGATCTCCATCCCGACCGGGGCGAAGCTCTTCAACTGGCTCTTCACCATGTATCGCGGCCGCATCCGCTTCGAGCTGCCGATGATGTGGACCATCGCCTTCATGCTGACCTTCGTCGTCGGCGGCATGACAGGCGTGCTCCTCGCCGTCCCGCCCGCCGATTTCGTGCTGCACAACTCGCTCTTCCTGATCGCGCATTTCCACAACGTGATCATCGGCGGCGTGCTCTTCGGCCTCTTCGCGGCGATCAACTTCTGGTTCCCCAAGGCCTTCGGCTTCAAGCTCGACCCCTTCTGGGGGAAGGTCTCCTTCTGGTGCTGGGTCATCGGTTTCTGGATGGCCTTCATGCCGCTCTACGTCCTCGGCCTGATGGGCGTGACGCGCCGCATGCGCGTCTTCGACGACCCTTCGCTGCAGATCTGGTTTGTCGTCGCCGGGCTCGGCGCGGCGGTCATCGCGGTCGGCATCGCGGCGATGCTGGTCCAGTTCGCCGTGAGCATCCTGCGCCGCGACAAGCTGCGCGACGTGACGGGCGACCCCTGGGGCGGACGCACGCTCGAATGGGCGACCTCCTCGCCTCCGCCGGACTACAACTTCGCCTTCACGCCGGTCATCCACGACCTCGATGCCTGGCACGACATGAAGCGGCGCGGCCATGAGCGTCCGCTCGGCGGCTATCGGGCCATCCACATGCCGAGCAACACCGCCGCCGGCGTGGTGCTGGCCGTGCTGAGCACGATCTGCGGCTTCGCCCTGGTCTGGCATGTCTGGTGGCTGGTGGGCGCGAGCTTCCTGGCCATCCTGATCACGGCCATCGCCCACACCTTCAACTACCATCGCGACCACCACATCCCCGCCGAGACGGTGACCGCGACCGAGAATGCGCGCACCCACGCGCTGGCGGCGGCGGAATGAACATGGACACGACCACGCACCCCCTCCCCGCCGGGTTCTACAACCTCGACGAGCACGACCATCCGGAAGGCGGCAGCACCATGCTGGGCTTCTGGATCTACCTGATGAGCGACTGTCTCATCTTCGCGATCCTCTTCGCCTGCTACGCGGTGCTGGGCGGCAACTACGCCGCCGGCCCCTCGCCGCGCGACCTGTTCGAACTGCCGCTGGTCGCCCTCAACACGGCCATGCTGCTCTTCTCGTCCATCACCTTCGGCTTCGCCATGCTGGCGATGCAGGCCGGCCGATCGGGCGCGACCCGGGCCTGGCTCGTCGTCACCGCGCTGTTCGGCCTCGCCTTCCTCGGGATCGAGCTCTACGAGTTCCACCACCTGATCCACATCGGCGCCACACCGCAGCGCAGCGCCTTCCTCTCGGCCTTCTTCACCTTGGTCGGCACGCACGGCCTGCACGTGACCTTCGGCCTGATCTGGATCGTGACGATGATCGTGCAGATCGGGCAGCGCGGCCTGATCCCGGCCAATCAGCGCCGGCTGATGTGCCTCAGCCTCTTCTGGCACTTCCTGGACGTCATCTGGATCGGCGTCTTCACCTTCGTCTACCTGATGGGAATGCTGCGATGAGCCCCAACGCGCAGGCCGCGGCCCATGGCGGGGCCGCCCACGGCACCTTGCCGGACTATCTGATCGGCTTCGTGCTCGCGGCCATCCTCACCGCCATCCCCTTCTGGCTGGTGATGGAGCGCCCCCTGGCGGATGGCCCGACCGGCATCCTGGTCATGGGCTTCGCCGTCATTCAGATCCTCGTCCACATGGTGTATTTCCTCCATATGAACGGCCGCTCCGAGGGCGGCTGGACCATGATCGCGCTGGTCTTCACCATCATCGTGATCGTGATCACCATGACGGGCTCGCTCTGGGTGATGTACCACCTCAATGCCAATATGATGCCGATGCACGACGCGCGCATCATGCCGTGACGCTACGCCGCGCCCTCGGGCCGGCGCTCATCGGCGGCGGCGCTCTGGTGATCGCCGCCCTGCTGGTGGCGTTGGGCGTGTGGCAGCTGCAGCGGCGCGAGTGGAAGCACGAGCTCATCGCCGCCATCGCGGCGCGGGTGCATGCCGCCCCGGCCCCCCTCCCTGTCCCGGCGAGCTGGCCGGACATCACTGCCGCCCGCGACGCCTATCGCCGCTTCGCCGCGGAGGGCCATTTCCTCTATGATCGCGAAACGCTGGTGCGCGCGACGACGGCGCTGGGAAGCGGTTATTGGGTCATGACCCCCTTGCAGACGAGTGACGGCACAGTCCTGGTAAATCGCGGCTTCGTCCCCCCCGACCGGCGGGACCCCGCGGCGCGTGGAGAGAGCCGGGCCGAGGCCCCCGTGCGGGTGACCGGCCTGCTCCGCATCACCGAGCCGGGGGGCGGCTTCCTGCGCAGCAACGATCCCGCGGGCGAGCGCTGGTATTCGCGCGACGTCGCGGCCATCGCCGCCCGGCGCGGCCTCGGCGCGACGGCGCCGTTCTTCCTCGATGCCGAGGCGGGACCGGACAGGGACAGCTACCCCGTGGGCGGCCTCACGGTCATCAGCTTCGCGGACAACCACCTCGGCTATGCGCTGACCTGGTTCGGATTGGCGCTGCTGGTTCTCGGCGGCGCCGTCACGGTCCTGCGGCATCGCCAAAGCGGGGGCGAAGGATGAGACTGCCAGGCTCGCGCAGCGTGGCGGCCCTGCCCGAGGCGGAGGCCGGTCGTCGCAACATGCGGCTGTTGATCCAGCTGCGCTGGATCGCGGTGGCCGGGCAGCTCCTGACCATCGCTTTCGTCCATTGGATCCTGGAAATCCGCCTGCCGCTCGCCTCGCTGCTGCTGGTGCCCGCCCTCCTGGCCGCCATCAACCTGTTGAGCCTGCCGCTGCTGCGCCGGCCCGACGGTGTGAGCAATGCGGAGCTGACCTTCGCGCTGCTCCTCGACGTCGCCGCGCTCGCCTGGCAACTCAACCAGAGTGGCGGCCTCGCCAATCCCTTCACCTCGCTCTTCCTGCTGCAGGTGGTGATCGGCGCGACGCTTCTGCGTCCCTGGTCGAGCTGGGTCATGGTCGGGGTTGTTGGCATCGCGCTCGTCCTGCTGATGATCGATCCCGTCCCGCTCGATCTGCACGAACGCAATCGCATCGACCCGCTCGCGCTCTATCTGGAGGGCGGGCTGGTCTGCTTCGCGCTGATCGCGGTGCTGCTCGTGCTCTTCGTCACGCGCATGAACCACAACCTGCGCGCGAGCGACGCGGCACTGGCCGCCATCCGCCAGCAGGCGGCGGAGGAGAACCACATCGTGCGGATGGGCCTTCTCGCCTCCGGTGCGGCGCATGAGCTGGGAACGCCGCTCTCCACCATGTCGGTGATCCTGGGCGACTGGCAGCGCATGCCCCGGATCGCGGGGGAGCCGGAGCTCGTCGACGACATCACCGACATGCAGGCCGAGCTCGCGCGCTGCAAATCGATCGTGGGCGGAATCCTCATGTCGGCCGGCGAAGCGCGTGGCGAGGCGCCGCGCATCACCACGATGCGCAAGTTCCTCGACGGCATCGTCACGGATTGGCAGGCGATGCGCCGCCCCGGCACGATCCATTACCGCGACCGGTTCGGCGAGGACATGACGATCGTCTCCGACCCCGCGCTGAAGCAGGTCATCGGCAATATCATCGACAATGCGACCGAGGTCTCGCCCGACTGGACAGAGATCACCGCCAGCCGCGAGGAAGATGCCCTCGTCTTCGAGATCGCCGATCGGGGGCCCGGCTTCTCCAAGTCGATGCTGGAATCCTTCGGCCACCCCTATCGCTCCAGCAAGGGTCGGCCCGGCGGCGGGCTCGGCCTCTTCCTGCTGGTGAACGTCGCCCGCAAGCTCGGCGGCGATGCACAGGCGCGCAATCGCGAGGAGGGCGGCGCGCTGGTCCGGCTCATCCTGCCGCTGGACGTGCTCGCCTATGCCGGTGAGGCGCCGAGATGACCGAGCCGCGCTTCCTGGTCCTCGTCGAGGACGATGAGGCTTTCGCGCGCACGCTCAAGCGTTCCTTCGAGCGGCGCGGCTATCGAGTGATCACGGCGGCCAGCCACGAGGAGTTGCTGACCCTGCTGCGCGAGCACAAGCCCGATCACGCCGTGGTCGACCTTAAGCTCGGCGGGACATCGGGGCTGACCTGCGTGCAGACGCTGCGCGCGGGAAATCCGACCATGCCCATCGTGGTGCTGACCGGCTTCGCCAGCATCGCGACGACGGTGGAGGCCATCAAGCTCGGCGCCTCCTACTACCTGGCCAAGCCCTCGAGCACGGACGACATCGAGGCGGCCTTCGAGCGCCAGGAAGGAAACCCCGCGGCCCCGCTCAGCGAGCGTCCCTCCACCATCAAGACGGTGGAGTGGGAGCACATTCATGCCGCGCTGGTGGCGACGGATTTCAACATCTCCGAAGCCGCCCGGCGGCTGGGCATGCACCGCCGGACGCTGGCGCGAAAGCTGGAGAAGCGGCAGCTCCGCTAAGGTCAGAAGAGGCCTTCGATGCGCCCTTCGCCATCCAGCCGGATGGTTTCGGCGGCCGGCACCCGCGGCAGGCCGGGCATGGTCATCACATCGCCGCAGATCGCCACCACGAAGCCCGCCCCCGCCAGGAGCCTCACGTCGCGGATCGGCAGGACGTGGCCTTCGGGCGCGCCCAGCGCCGTCGGGTCGGCGCTGAAGCTGTATTGGGTCTTGGCGATGCAGATGGGCGCATGGCCGAAGCCCTGCGCCTCGAAGCGCGCGAGCTTGGCCGCCACGCTGGCGGGAATGGCGACATCCGAGGCGTGGTAGATTTCCCGCGCGATGGTGCGGATCTTATCGGCCAGCGGCATGGCGTCGGGGTAGATCGGCTCGAACTTCGCCTCGCCGGCATCGAGGCGCTTCATCACCGCATGGGCCAGCGCGACCGTGCCCTGGGCGCCATCCGACCAATGCGTGCAGAGCACGGCCTCGGTGCCGAGGGCGGCCATGGCCTGCTGCACGGCGGCGATCTCGGCCTCGGTATCCGCGGTGAAACGGTTCAACGCCACGATGGGCGGCAGGCCGAACTTACGGATGTTCTCGACGTGACGCGCGAGGTTCGCGATGCCGCGGCGCACGGCGCCGATATCCTCGCGCCCGAGATCGGCCTTGGCCACGCCGCCATGCATCTTCAGCGCGCGGATGGTGGCGACGATCACGCAGGCATCGGGCGCGAGGCCCGCCAGGCGGCACTTGATATCCAGGAATTTCTCCGCGCCGAGGTCCGCGCCGAAGCCCGCCTCGGTCACGACCACGTCGCTGAGATGCATGCCCAGCGTCGTCGCCATCACGCTGTTGCAGCCATGGGCGATATTCGCGAAGGGACCGCCATGGACCAGCGCGGGCGAGCCGGCCAGCGTCTGCACGAGATTGGGCGCCAGGGCATCGCGCAGCAGCACCGCCATCGCGCCGTCGGCCTTGAGGTCGGCGGCGGTCACGGGCTTTCCGTCGCGCGTGCTGGCCACGATGATCCGCCCCAGGCGCACCTGCAGGTCGGCCAGGTCATAGGCGAGGCAGAAGGCCGCCATCACCTCCGAGGCCACGACGATGTCGAAGCCGTCCTCGCGCGGGAAGCCGTTCGCCGTGCCGCCCATCGACCCCACGATGCCGCGCAGCGCGCGGTCGTTCATGTCGAGCGCACGGCGCCAGGTGATGCGGCGGGCATCGATGCCGAGCGCGTTGCCCCAATAGATGTGGTTATCGATCATCGCGGCCAGCAGGTTGTTGGCCGCCGTGATCGCGTGGAAATCGCCGGTGAAGTGGAGGTTGATGTCCTCCATCGGCACGACCTGGGCATGGCCGCCGCCCGCGGCGCCGCCCTTCACGCCGAAGCACGGGCCCAGCGAGGGCTCGCGCAGGCAGATCATGGTCTTCTGGCCAATGAGGTTCAGCGCATCGCCGAGGCCCACCGTCGTGGTCGTCTTGCCCTCGCCGGCCGGGGTCGGGTTGATGCCGGTGACCAGGACGAGCTTGCCGAGCGGGCGGTCGTGCCGCGTCTTGGCGACGAAATCGAGGCCGATCTTGGCCTTGTACTTGCCATAGGGCTCCAGCGCATCGGCCGGAATGCCGGCCTTCTGCGCGATCTGGGCGATGGGCAGCAGAGTGGCCGCGCGGGCGATCTCTAGGTCAATGGACATGCGCGTGGCTCTCCCCGATTCGCGCCGGATTTGACCCGCTGAAGCGATCTTGGACAAGCCGCGCGCTTGGGGCAGTGTGTCGGAAAGTCCAGGAGAAAATCATGAACATGCACCGCCGCACCCTGCTTGCCGCCCCAGCCTTGCTGCCCTTCGGGCTGCCTTCGTCGGCACGTGCCCAGGGCGAATGGCCCCAGCGCCCCATCAACATGCTGGTCCCCTTCGTGGCCGGCGGCCCCTCGGACATCACCGCGCGCGTGATGGCGGCGAAGCTGGGCGCCATTCTCGGGCAGAGCGTGGTCGTCGAGAACCGGCCGGGTGCCAATGGCGCCGTGGCGGGGCAGGTCCTCGCCCGCGCCGCGCCCGATGGCTACACGCTGCTGACGGGCTCGATCGGCGTCTTCGCCATCAACGCGGCGCTGCGGCCCAGCCTCCCCTACGACCCGCTCAAGGATTTCCAGACGGTGACGCTGGCCGTCACGACACCCAATGTCCTGATCATCAATCCGTCCAAGGTTCCGGCGACGGATTATGCGGGCGTGCTGGCTTGGCTGCGCGCCAATGGCCGCAACGTCTCCTACGCCACCTCGGGCGTCGGCTCCTCCGAGCACATGACGATGGAGCTCTTCAAGCTGCGGACGAACACGGAGGCGACGCATATTCCCTATCAGGGCGGTGCCGCCGCGGCGACATCCCTCATCGCCGGCGACACCCAGCTCACCTTCCAGAATCTGAGCGGCGTGGCGGCGCATATCCAGGCCGGGCGGATCAAGCCGGTGATGGTGACGAGCGAACGGCGCAACCCGACGATCCCGGATGTGCCGACGGCGGCCGAACTGGGGCTGAGCGATTTCGTGGTAACGTCGTGGCAGGCGACCATGGCGCCAGCCGGCCTGCCGGCGCCGATCCTCGCCAAGCTGGAGGCCGGATGCATCCGCGCGTTGCGCGATCCCGAAAGCGTGCAGCGCCTCAACCAGATCGGCTTCGATGTGGTGGCCAGCACGGCCGCCGAATTCCGCACTTTCCAGGAGGCGGAGATCAACCGGTGGAAGACCGTGGTGGACCGCGCGAATATCCGCGCGGAGTGACCCGCCTTTGATCCAGCGCAACGCCGCGCGCCGGAGCCGATCCTAGACACGATGGCGCAGCGACTTGCTGCGCTATCGGAAGGTTCTTGGATCATGCGGATCGCGGGATATGCGGCGACGGCCATGCTGCTGCTGGGCGCGGGAATGGCTTCGGCGCAGGACGCGCCGCGCGGCAAGCGCGCGGGAGACTTCGTGGTGGGCCTCGGCGCCATCGGCGTGCTGCCGACGAATGGCGGCCATGTCGGCGGGATCGGCGGTACGCCCACCGCCAGCAACAGCGCGAGCCCGCAGCTCGACTTCAGCTATTTCGTCACGCCCAACATCTCGCTGAACCTGATCGCCGCCAGCACGCAGCATGATGTCAGCGTGCGCGGATCGGCGCTCGGCGATGTTCGCCTTGGGCATGTCTGGGCGCTGCCGCCCACGCTGACCGTGCAATATCACCCGCTGCCGCAGGCTCGTTTCAGCCCCTATCTCGGCCTCGGGCTGAACGTGACCTGGTTCTATGGCGAGGGCGGGCGCCTGACCGCGCCGGTAAGCCGCGTGCGCATCGACCCCACGGTCGGCGTCGCGCCGAATATTGGCGTGGACTACGAGCTCACGCCCAACTGGCTGCTCAACTTCGATGCGAAGTGGATCCTGATGCAGCCCGATGTCAGCGTGAACAGCGGGATCATCCGCGCCCGTGCCGACATCAACCCCTTCGTGATCGGAGCCTCGGTGCGTTACCGCTTCTGAACGGCGACGCGACTTAGTTCAGGCCGCCTTGGGAAGGCCGAGCTCCATGAGCGCGACCTTCACCGCCGCCACGGTCTTCGCCATATCGGCGAGGTGCACATCGCCGATGGCGCCGATCCGGAAGCTGGGCAGCACGCTGGTGAAATAGCTGCTGATCAGGACGTCCTGGCGCTTCAGCGCCTCCACGAAATCCGCGAGCACCAGGCCGGCGGGCTGGTGGAAGGTCACCACGATCGGCCCCTGCTCCGCCTCCTCGACATAGGGCTTGAGGCCCAGCGCCTTGAGGCCGCGATAGAGCGCATCGGCATTGGCGCGGTAGCGCGCAAGGCGCGCGGGCTGGCCACCCTCCGCGTCGAAGCGGTCCAGCGCCACGTTCAGCGCGAGCAGGGTTTGCACCGGGCCGGTGAAGCGCAGGCTGCCCATGCCACTGGCCTTGGTATTCGCCCAGACATCGGCGAGGTCGAGGCTCCAGGAGCCGGCATTGCCGGTGGCTGCCTCGCAGCTGTCGATGCGCGAGACGGCGAAGGCGAAGCCGGGCAGCCCTTCCAGGCACTTGTTCGAGGTGAAGAGCACCGTATCGATCTCGGGCTGCTTCGAGAGGTCGATCGGCAGCGCGCCGAAGGCCGAGACGGCATCCACGATCATCCGCCGGCCCGCCGCGCGAACCGCGGCGCCGATCGCGGCCGGGTCGTTCACGATGCCGCTGCCGGTCTCGCTATAGACCATGGCGACGTGGCTGCATTCGGGATGGGCGGCGAGGGCTTCCGTGATCTCCGCCGGGGTCACGCCGCGGGTATCGGGAACCTCGAGCTCCACCACCTCGCGCCCTGCCAGGCGGCCGAGCTTCACCGCGCGCCCGGCATATTGCCCGTTCACCGGGATCAGCACGGCGCGGCCCGGCGGCACGAAGGTACGGATCGCCGCCTCCATGATCATGTGGCCGGCCACCTGCAGCGGCAGGGTGACGTGCTCACCCTCGACGCCGCCGGCGATGATCCGGATCCGCTCGCGCAGGCGCGTGTAGAAGGGCCGGAACGCGACGTCCCAGGGCGCGACATCCTCGGCCATGGCGGCTCGCACGGAGGGGTGGGTCTGCACGGGTCCGGGAGTGAGAAGCAGCATGGCCTCGAAAATCCTGTTCTAGCTCAAAACATGCAGCGAATCGGCACGTTACGGAACCCCCGGTTCGACTCGGTGACGTATTGGTCTAGCTTCGCGAAATGGCCGATGCCCGTGTTACCGCGATGATCGTCGCCTCCGCGCTGTTCATGCAGAACCTCGACAGCGCGGCGGTCGTCACAGCCCTTCCCTCCATGGCGCGCGATATGGGCGAGGAGCCCACGCGCCTGGGCGTCGCCATCACCTCCTATCTGGTGGCGCTGACGGTCTTCATCCCCGTCTCGGGCTATATCGCCGACCGCTTCGGGGCCAAACGCGTCTTCCTCATCGCCATTGCCCTCTTCGGCGCGGCCTCCGCCGCGTGCGGCTTCTCAAACAGCCTGCTGGAGCTGGTCGGCGCCCGCGTCATCCAGGGCATGGCCGGGGCCATGATGGTGCCGGTCGGGCGTCTCCTGCTGCTCAGCGGCATCCGCAAGGACGAGATGCTGACGGCCATGACCTGGCTGACCATGCCGGCCATGATCGGCCCCATCAGCGGACCGCCGCTGGGTGGCCTGCTGACGGATCTCTTTGGCTGGCGCAGCGTCTTCTGGATCAACCTGCCGGTGGCGGCCATCGGCCTGATCATGGTCGCCTGGAAGATCGAGCCGCTGCCCCGCACCGATCCCGGCCCGCCGGACGTGAAGGGGCTGACGCTGGTCGGCGGGGCGCTGGCCTCGCTGATGGCCGGAATCGAGACCATCGGGCGCGGCATCTTCCCCTGGGGTTGGCCCGAGGGGCTGATCGTCCTGGGGGCCGTGCTCGCCGTCTGGGCCGTCCGCCACTGCCGGGCCACGCCCAAGCCGGCGCTCGACCTCAACCTCCTGAAAATCCCAAGCTTTCGCTATTCGACCATGGCGGGCAGCCTCTTTCGCAGCGGTGCCGGCGGCATTCCCTTCCTGGTGCCCATGCTGCTGCAGATCGGCTTCGGCTGGCGCGCCTCGGAGGCCGGGCTGGTGGCGTTCGCGACGGCGATCGGCGCCTTCGTCATGAAGCCGCTCACGCGCCCCATCCTGCGCCGCTTCGGTTTCCGGACGGTGATCATCGGCAATGGCCTGCTCGCAACCGTGGGCGTCGCCTCCGGCGCGCTGTTCACGGCCGACTGGCCCATCGCGGCCATGTTCATCGTGCTCGCTTTGGGGGGGCTGTTCCGCTCGCTGCAGTTCACGGCGCTCAACACCCTGGCCTTCGCCGATACCACGCGGGCACAGCTGAGCTCGGCAACCAGCTTCTATGGAACCGCGCAGCAGCTCGCCCCCGCCCTGGGCGTGGTGCTGGCGACCGGGACGCTGGAGATAACCCGCCATTTCACGGGCGACGCGGTCCTGCGGCCGGCCGATTTCACGGCCGCATTCCTGGTCGCGGCGGCGGTCGTGCTGACCTCCATTCCCTTCGCTCTGGGGCTGGCGAAGGATGTCGGCTTCGAGGTCAGCGGCCGGAAGCCTTTGGCGGCGCCTCCCATGCCGGAGGCGCCCGTCGTCGTGCCCGAGCGCGAGCCGGAAGCCGTCTCGGTCGAGATCAGCGAAGCGGCACGAAAGTCGCCCTAGCTTCGCGGCATCGGTTCCAAACGCAAAACGCCCCCGGCTGACAAACCGGGGGCGTCAGGCGTTGCGGCCGGGATGCGGCGGCTATTCCGCCGGCTGGTGGGAATGGGAGGCGGGAACCGCGCCGCGACCACGGCTCAGCTTGCGGGCCATGCCCTCGAAGCCGAGATAGAGCACCGGCGTCACGAAGAGCGTGAGCACCTGCGAGACGGCGAGGCCGCCGATCACCGCCAGGCCCAGCGGCTGGCGCAGCTCGGCCGCCGCGCCCCAGCCGGCGGCGATGGGCACCGCGCCCGCGGCCGCGGCCAGGGTGGTCATCAGGATCGGGCGGAAGCGCAGCACGCAGGCCTGGCGAACGGCGTCCAACGGAGTGTCGCCGCTGCGCTGTCGATGCAGGGCCACGTCCACGATCATGATGGCGTTCTTCTTCACCAGCCCGATCAGCAGCAGCGTGCCGATCACCGCGATGACGGAGAGATCGAGGTTGAACCACCACAGCGTCGCGAAGGCGCCCAGCGCCGCGGCCGGCAGGCCGGAAAGGATGGTCAGCGGGTGGATCAGCGATTCATAAAGCACGCCCAGCACCACATACATGATCAGCACCGCCGCGATCACGAGGAAGCCCTGGCCCGCCAGCGCCTGTTGGAAGACCTGGGCCGAGCCGGTGAAGCCCGTCACGATGGTCGGCGGCAGGCCGATCTCGCGCTCCACGGCCTTGATGGCGTTCACCGCATCGCCGAGCGCCACGCCCGGCGGCGTGTTGAAGCCGATGGTCACCGCGGGTAGCTGGCCCTGATGCGCGACCGTCAGCGGGCCGGACCGTCGCTCTATCGTCGCCACGGCCGAAAGCGGCACCAGCCGCCCGGTATTGGAACGGATGTAGAGCTTGGCAAGGCCCTGCTCGTCGCGCTGATCTTCCGGCAGGGCTTCCACGATCACGGGATAGGCATTGGCCTGGCCGTAGATCGTCGAGATCTGCCGCGCGCCGAAGGCGGAGAAGAGCGCCTGGCGCACCTGGTCGATGGACACCCCCAGCGCCGTCGCGCGGTCGCGATCCACATTGACCAGCACGACGGGGCTGTCGAGCTGAAGGTCGGTGTTCACGTCCTGCAATTGCGGCGAGCGCTGCAGCGCCGCTTCGAGACGCGGCGCCCAGTCGTAGAGCTCATCCAGCCGCAAGCCCTGCAAGGTGTAGAGGTAAAGCGTGCGCGACTGGCGGGCGCCGAAATTGATGTTCTGGATGGGCTGCACGAAGACTCGCATGCCCGGCACGCGCCCGGCGTCGCGCCGCAGCTGCTGCATCACCGTCTGAATATCCGGCCGCTGGCCGCGCCCCTTCAGCTGGACGAACATGCGCCCCTGGTTGATGGAGGCCGAGCCGCCCACCGCGCCCAGGTTCGAGACGACGGCATCCACATAGGGCGAGCGGCCGACGATCTCCGCCACCTCGCCCTGCATCTGCGCCATGCCGGTGATGGAGGTGCCGCGGGGACCTTCGGTGTTGATCGTCAGCAGGCCGGTATCCTCGATGGGGAAGAAGCCCTTGGGGATATGCACGGCGAGCCAGCCCGCCGCGCCGACCGAAAGCAGGAAGACCATCCAGACCACGAGCTTGGCCCGCAGCGCATAGCCCAGCGCCCAGTCGTAGCTGCTCTCGATGGCGACGAAGCCCCGCTCCAGCGTCCGGTCGAGCCAGCCCGGCTTGCCGTGGGCCGGCATCCGGCTGGCCATCAGCGGCGTCAGGGTGAGCGACACGACGCAGGAGGCGATGACCGCCAGCGACACGGTCGCGGCGAAGGCATTGAACACGCGCCCCACCACGCCGCCCATCAGCAGGATCGGAAGGAAGACGGCGATCAGCGAGAGCGTGATCGACAGAACGGTGAAGCCCACCTCCTTGGAGCCGCGGATCGCCGCGGCTATGGGGTGCATGCCCTCCTCGATGTGGCGGACGATGACCTCCAGCACCACGATGGCGTCGTCCACGACGAGACCGACGGCGATGGTGAGGCCCAGCAGCGTCACGTTGTCGATGCCGTAGCCCAGCATATACATCAGCCCGAAGGTGATGCAGAGGCTGATCGGCACCGCGACCGACGGGATGATGGTGGCCGTCACGCGCCGCAGGAAGAGGAAGCAGACCAGGACCACGAGGCCGATGGCGATGAGCAGGCTCTCCTGCACGTCGTGCACGGCGGCCCGGATGGAGAGCGAGCGGTCCAGGAAGACACCGATCTCGGCCCCCGGCGGCAGGGCCGCGCGCAGGGCCGGAAGGCTGTCGCGCACGCCGTCCACCACGTCCACGGTGTTCGCATCCGGCTGCCGCTGCACGGCCAGCACCAGCGCGCGCTCGCCATTGCGCCAGCTCGCGACCCGCTCGTTCTGCACGCCGTCGGCGACGCGGGCGATCTCGCTGAGCCGGACCGGGGCCGAGGCGCGGCCCGCCACCACGAGGTCGCCGAAGGCGGCGGCGTTCTGCGGCTGGTCGTTGGCACGGAGCGTCAGCTGCTGCCGGTTGCCGGTCAGCAGGCCGACCGGCGTGTTGGAGTTGGCGGCGATGATCGACTGGCCGACCGTATCGAAGGCCAGGCCCATGGCCGCGATGCGGTCGGGGTCGAGGCGCACGCGGACGGAATAGAGCTGCTCGCCATAGGTCACCACCTGCGCCACGCCCTGCACGCGGCTGAGCGCGGGGGCGATGATGGTGCTGGCGATGTCGTTCAGGCGGTAGAGCGGCGTATCGCCGCCCGACAGGGTCAGCAGCAGCACCGGCGCGTCGGCGGGATTCACCTTCCGGTAGCTCGGCGGGATGGTCATCTCGACGGGCAGGCGTCGCTGGGCGCGCGTCATCGCGGCCTGGACGTCCTGCGCCGCGCTGTCGATGTTACGCCCGAGCTGGAACTGCAGCGTGATGTTCAGCGTGTCCTGGCCGGAGGTGCTGCTCATGCTGTCGAGGCCGGCGATGGTGCTGAACTCGCGCTCCAGCGGCAAGGCAACCGAGGTGGCCATGGTCTCCGGGCTCGCGCCGGCGAAGGACGCGAAGACGGAGATGACCGGGAAGTCCACGCGCGGCACGGCGGCCACCGGCAGCCTCGTATAGGCCACGATGCCCCCGAGGACGGCCGCGGCCATCAGGAGGCAGGTCATCACCGGCCGGCGGATGCAAAGCTCGGAGATGTTCATCGGACGCTCCCCTGGCCGGCGCCGGGCGTGCCGGGACCGGCCGCGCTCTGCGTGCGCTCCTGCACCCTCACGCCGTCGGAGACGCGCTGGGCGCCGTCCACGATGATCTTGTCCCCATCGGCGATCTCGCCCCGAACGATGGCGCGGTCACCCACGATGCGTGACACCTGGACCGCCCGGCGCCGGGCGACGTTGTCGGCGGCGACGAAGACGAAGCGGCCCTGCTGCCCCGTCTGCACGGCGGCGCTGGCCACGGTGATGGCATTGTCCTCGGCCGAGGGGGCCAGTGTGATCTGCACGTATTGGCCGGGCCACAGACGCCCCGCGTCATTGTTGAAGCGGGCCTTGAGCATGATCGTACCGGTGGCGACGTCCACCTGGCTGTCCACGAAGATCAACTGGCCGGCGACCGCCGCCTCCGTGTCGCCATCGGCCTGCGCCTGGACGGGGATGGGATCGCCGGAGGCGGTGGCGCGGCGAATGGTCGGCAGCCAGCGCTCGGGCACGTTGAACTGCACCAGGATGGGGTTGGTCTGGGTGATCGTCGCAAGCGCGAGGGGGTTGCTGTCCGCCTGACGGACGAAGTTGCCCACGCGAAGCGGCAGCGAGCCGAGCACGCCGTCCACCTCCGCGGTGATCTGCGCGAATTCGATGCTGAGGCGCGTCTGCGCGATCAGCGCCTGCGTCGCCTGCACATTGGCGGCCGCCGCGGCGGCGTCGGCCTGGGCCTGCTCGAAGCGCTGCTGCGAGGCATAGCTCTCGCCGCGCAGGCTCTGGTAGCGGGCAGCGTCGAGCTGGGTGCGGGTGGCGGCGGCGCGGGCGCTGAGAAGCTGCGCCTCCTGCTGCGCCAGCAGCGCCTGGTTCAGCCGGGCATCCAGCGTGAAGAGTGGCTGCCCCCGGCGGACCGCCTGCCCCTCGCTGACATGGACCTGGGTGATCTGGCCATCGACGCGGGTGCGGATGGTGACGACGCTTTCGGACTGGACGGTGCCGTTGGCCATGATTTCAATGGGCACGCGACCGATCACGGCGCGGTCGGTCGTGACGGACACGGCCTGCTGGGCCGCCGCCGGTAAAGCCAAGACCATCGCGAGGATAGCGAGACGAAAAAACATGAATTCTGAGGCTCCGGTCCGGTCTGCCATCGGCTAGGTTAGGGAGAAGGTGCCTAGCAGCAAGACCAGCCTTCATTCACCAGTTCAGACTCTAAAAGCCAAATGACGAAAAAGCAATAATAATGCTGCCCGGACGCTCAAAAATTGCGCAATCTTTCGCGAAATTGGGGAAGGAACATTTTCGATGCGTCGATGGCTCATTCTGGCACTCCTCCTCCTGGCTCCCGCCGCCCATGCCTTTGACCTTCCCGGTCTATCGCGGGATTCCAGCCAGTTTCGCGAGCAGCTTGAGCGGCGCTTCCCTGCGGGCGGCACCCCCCAGCAGCGGCTGGCTGCCGAAACCCGCGCCACCACGGCCGAGCGGCAGAACAACTGGGCGGCAGCCTCCCAGGCCTGGGAGGAGCGCGCGGGGCTCGGCGAAATGACAGCCCCGCAATGGCTCGCCCTCGCCCGGGCCGAACTGCGGCGCAATCCACCGGAGGCGGGGCGCGCCCTTTCGGCCGCCTGGCAGAACTTCCTCATGGTCCCGGCCGGGCCGCCGGAGATCCCCTCGCTCCTTCTCGTGGCCGAGGCGCTGCAGCGGATGGAGCGCCCGGCCCAGCAGATCGCGGCGCTCGAGCAGGTCGTCCAGCGCGCGCCCAACGAGGCCCGCTACACCCAGGCCCTCACCGAGGCCCGCCGCGCCGCCGGCCTGCTGATCGCCCGCGTCAACACCGAATCCGAGGCCGAGCCGGCCCGCGCCTGCCTCGCCTTCACCGTCCCCCCCGCCCGCCGCGGCGACTGGCAGCCGCAGGACTGGATGCGCGCCGAGACGCCCGTCCCCGGCCTCTCCTTCCAGCGCGACGGCGACCAGCTCTGCATCGTCGGACTGCCCTTCGGCCGCACCACCCGCATCGTCCTGCGCGCCGGCCTTCCCGGCGAGGACGGGCTGCGCCTGATGCGCGACACGCCGGTCAACCTGGCCATGCCGAACCGCCGGCCACGTCTGGCCTTCGACAGCCGGGCCTTCCTGCTCGCCCGTGGCCAGGAGGCGCGGGTTCCCCTCGCCCTCATGAACATCTCCGGCCTGCAGCTGCGCGTCGTGCGCCTGGCCGAGCGCAACTTCGTGCCCTTCACCCGCGACAACCGGCTCGGCGAGCCGATCGGCTCCTGGACCGCGACCGACCTGCCCGACAGCTGGGGCCGCGTCGTCTGGGAAGGCGCGCTCGAATTGCCGCGCGGCGAGCCCAACCAGCTCCAGCGGGTCACCGTGCCCCTGCCGCCGGCCGTGCGCGAGGCCGGCCCCGGCCTCTACATGATGGTGGTGAAGCCCAATGACGGCACGGCCGACAGCGGCTCGCTCGCCGCCGCGCAGCCCTTGATCCTGACCGACCTCGGCCTCACCGCCTGGCGCGGCGAGGGCGGATTGGCCGTCCAGGCCCGCCGCCTGGGCGACTCCCAGCCGGCGGGCGGCACGCGCATCGCGCTGATGTCGCGCAACAACGAGGTCCTGGCGGAGGTCGAAGCGGGCGCCGACGGCA